>JBASLW010000257.1:0-12801 GCA_049656545.1 Methylococcaceae bacterium | reverse complement strand
CAGATATATGTTGATGGAGTATTAGTCGCTAGTGCAACTACTGGCGGTTCTGGACACACTAGCGATTCTACGCAAACGCTGCAATTAGGAAGCGGTGTATTTGGAGCTGTTGCAAATTCAAAAGGATGCATAGCTTTAGCAGCTTTTGGGTGCAAAATGCTCAACACTAATGAAGTAAAATCCTTATCTAACAATCCATGGCAAGTATTTGCACCTAAACGTCGTGTTATTGCGTTTGATGTACCTGTTGTTGGTGGCGGAACGGTTGATTTAGTTGGTCAGAGCTTAACTCAGACTGACACTGTATCAAATGGCGAAATTACTCAAATCCATGCGTTAAGTGGTAATAATCTCAATCAAATCGATACTGTTTCAAATGGTACAATTACACAAATCCACAGCTTAACAGGTGCGGATTTAGTTCAAACTGACACAGTAAGCAACGGTACAATAACGAGTACGGTTGATTTAATCGGCGCGAATTTAAGTCAAGTCGATACGATTTCAAACGGCGTTGTTACACAAGCCATCAATTTATCGGCGTTTAATTTAAGCCAATTCGACACGGTTAGTAATGGTTCTGTTAGTCAAATTCACAAACCAACAGGGCAAAACGTAACACAAACCGACGTTGTAAGCAGTGGCAGCATTTCAATCGGCGAATTAAAAACAGGACGCGATTTTTTAAACAGCGTGTTTTATTCCCCTGCTCCACCACCTTATGACGCAGCAGATTTACAGCGGTATTTATTTAATGAGTTACAAGCGATTCAAACAGCAATTATGCAACTCGCAGAAGGGCATATAGATGTAACAAATGTTGCACCAAAACGACCGCGTGAGGGTGATATAAGATTATGCGATGGGGTTAATTGGAATCCGACAGGTACAGGCAAGAAATTTGTTGGTTATCGCGGCGGGGCGTGGGTGGAGTTAGGATGATACAGGTTATAAAAATTCCAAAAGAGGGCGTGATTGATATTTGGGCTGAAATGCGGGATAGCCTTTTAAAGCCGATGGTAAAATGCACAACAATTGACCGATTCCCGTTAGATTTTTTGTTGTTATCGCTAATCAAGGGCGAAAAACAAGCGTGGATAATTTGGGACGGTGAACAAGAAATAATACTTGCGTCGTTAGTAACCGAAATCAATCATTATCCGACGGGTTTAGCCATCAATTTGTTTTTGCTCGGTGGCGAAAGCATGGATTTATGGCATGAGCAATTGACGCATTGTCTTTTTAATTATGCACAAGAAATTGGCGCAAAATGGCTTGATACCTACTCAAGACGCGGATTTTGGAAAACGCTAGAAAACTTAAATTTTAACGAAGAATCAACACACTACAGCATTACAATTTAATAACGTCGTGACGACGTAAAGGGTTAAATATGAAATTATTCAAAACATTTATTCGCGCCTTTGTCCCTACGTTTCAAATGGGTGGCGGTGGTGGTGGCGAACAAACATCAAAAGTCATTTACGACAAAGACACAAAAGCGGCACGCGCCGATAGCTTTAAGCGCACAAAAGATTATCTCGAAAAATACGCCAACGTTTCAGACGTTCAAAAAGGGCTGAATAGCTGGCAAGAGATGAACCTCAACAAACGTGAAGGGGAAATCAACGACGCTTATTCAAATTCTGATTGGTTGTCGGAATTACTGTTAAACGGCGATTTCAACACGAACTTTGATGCGGTTGATAACTCTGCCAATCCGATTGAAACAGATTTTGAAAAAATAAAAGGCGAAACAGCATCAGCAAGCGGCGCAAATTGGCTTGATGCGTTATTGACACAATCGCCCGACTATCAAGCGGCAATCGCGCAAAACTCCCCAGAATATCAAAACGCAAACGCGCAATTTTTAAGCGATTACTCTCCGATTTCTGCTACAACCGCGTCACCGTATCAAGGTGCAACGGCGCAAGGTTACGATGCGTCAACCGCTGATTTATCATCGTCGTTTCAAAAAATGGGGGCTATCGACCCGACGCAATCATTGCAGTCGCTACTAACGGGAAAAATTGATAATCCGTATTTATCATCTATGCACCAAGCGTATATAAACGATTCAATGCGCGGTTATGGCGATGCAGTTCAAAAGCTAAATCAAGAAACCATGCCGAACATTAACAGCGAGGCATTTGCGGCGGGGCAATACGGCGGCTCGCGTCAAGGAATTGCACAAGGTTTAGCCTTGCAACAACTTGAACGAAACGCACGCGATTTAGGTATTGAAGCAATGGATAGCGGAAATCAGCTTTACGGCAATGCTTACACTCAAGCACAACAAAACATGGCGACCACGGCAAATAATCTAGCTGGAATGGGTATTCAGTCAGGTCAATTTAACGCACAAGCGCAAAATCAAGCGGCTGAATATGGCGCGGCAGCACAAAACCAAGCCTCACAATTCAATGCAGGTAACGCGCAACAACAAGCGATGTTTGACGCGACAAACGCTAATCAAATGGGGCAATTCAACGCGACAAATGACCAAGCAAATCAGAAATACAATGCTGATTTTGCCAATCAAATGGCGCAATTTAATTCTAGTAATTTGCTAAACAAAAACCAGTTCGACACGACGGCACAAAATCAAATGACATCGTTGAATGCAAACAATCTGCTCAACAAAGGTCAGTTCGACGCAACACAAGCCAATTCGTTAAACCTTGCCAATTCACAAGGCGCGGCAAATGTCGGCATGGCGAATGCGAACAATGCGACAACGATTTCGTCGTTCAATGCGGGGCAATTAAACGATTTAGGCTTGGCAAACTCAACCAACCAATTGCAGAGCGACCAGTTCGACAGCACGAACATGATGAACAACGGTCAGTTCAACGCGAATTTAGGGCTGGAAAACAACAAGCAACAAATCGCCCAAACACAACAGAATTTACAGAACGGTTTAACAGGTTTAAACACGCAACAAACAGGAATTAACAGCCTTGCCGCTGGACAGGATGCGCTTTACACGGGGCAGTCGATGCTTGCTAATTACGATAAAAACTACGCGCTCGATTTGCTTGATGTTTCACGGGCTGGCGCGTCAATGTCACCGATTGGTTCAACATCGTCTGTGACAGGCGGTGGAAATAATGTGTTAGGTCAATTAGGCGGCACGGCGTTAGCTGGCACGGCAATTTACAACATGGCTGGCGGTAACGGGATAGGTGGCAATTGGTTCAATTAAACGCAGTACAAGCATTCGAGAATTTTATTTCTCAAACGCCTGAATGCACGACCGATTTCAACGTTGAGCATTATCAAATCGACGGCGTTTATGTTCGCTCGTTGTTTATTCCTGAAGGCATGGTGCTAACGGGCGCAATTCACAACAACGCGCATATCTCGATTTTGGCACAGGGTACGATTCGCGTATTCGATGGCGAACTAACGAAAGAAATTACCGCGCCGCATATTGCCGTTGAAAAAGCAGGTATTAAACGCATTGGTTATGCACTAACGGATTGCACGTTTATTAACGTGATTCGCACGGATTTAAAAGATATTGCAGACATTGAAAAAGAAGCGGTATCGAAAACAATTGAAGAATTTGAACAACGGAGAATCGCATGAGTTTTGCAATGGTAGGCACAACAGCGGCATCTATTGCTTCTGCAATCGGAGCGGGTGCATCAGCGGTAGGCAGTGGCATCGGTGGATTATTAGGCATGGGCGGCGCGGCGGCTGGTACGACGGCGGCTAGTGGTATCGGTGCGGCGGCAAGTGGTGCATTAGGCGCGGCGGGTGCTACGGGCGCAGGTGCGGCGGCGGCTGGAACGGGTGCAGGTTTATTAGGTAGCGCGGCTGGCGCAAGTGCTGGACTAGGGACGTTAGGCTCGGCGGGCGGGGCGTTTGGTAGCTCAATGCTAGGCAGTGGTTTAGCGTCAGCAGGTGCAGGGGCGACAAGTGCAGGATTAGGCGCAACAGGCACGGCGGCTGGTTTAGGCGCGTCAATGGGTGCGGCGGGTGCAGGTTCGGCGTTACCGATGGCGGCAAGCATGGGCGGCGCTGGTTTAGGTTCGGCTGGTTTATCAACGCCCCAAGCAATCGGGCTTTTAGGCACAGGAATGAAAATGATGGGCGGCAATGGTCAACAGCAAGCACCCGCCCCTGCACCAATTCCACAGCAACAACAAAACGTTCAACCATTGCGCGGCAGAATGCGTACTTTTTAGGAGTAAATCAAATGGCAGGATTATTAGATTTTGACAGAAAAACATCGTTAGGCTTATTGATGGCTGGGGCGCAAATGATGAACACGCCACAACAACAAGGCGGGTTCGGCGCAATTGGCAACGGTTTGTTAGGATTTGCACAAGGTTTGCTCGACCAAGAAAGACAGGACAGGGAATTTGCACGCGACGAGAAAAAAGACGCGCGGCAATCGAAAATGGATGATGCCGATATGCAGTTGAAACAAGCACAGGCGCAACATTATTTGTCAGGTGGCGCGGGTGATGGCTATCATCAGCCAATTCAAACATCACAAGGCTGGGCGAAATGGGACAAAGACACCAACGAATACAAACTAATTCAACTCGATGGTGGCGTTGCGTTACCTGTTGCGGCGGATGTTCCGCTTGCGTTTAACAAATCACAGGCACAAGAAGCACCAAAACCATTTGAATATCAAGATAAAGACGGCGCGACTGTAAAGACAACGGTCGGCAATGCGTTTGGCACTACGCCAAAGCCAGGAAATTACATTCCACCACGTCAGACGGATTTATCAGGATTGCCGAAAAACAATAGCCTTGCAATGGCGGATAGCTTGTTAAACGGTTTAATTAAAACAGAATCGAGCGGCAATCCAAACGCGGTATCACCAAAGGGTGCAATCGGTTTAACGCAAATCATGCCAGAAACGGCACGCAATCCAGGCTACGGCGTGAAACCTTTGCAGAATAATTCACCCGAAGAAAATATGCGTTTTGGTCGTGATTATTTGGCGGCACTGATTCAAGCGAATGGCGGCGATACTCAAAAAGCGTTGTCTGCTTACAATCAAGGACAGGGCAACCTAAATAAAAACGGCATTACAAATCAAGGTTACGTCAACAGCGTACTTAAAAATAGCGGTCAAGAAATCAACCTGCAAAATCCGATTACAAAACCTGCTGTCGCGGGTGCGGCTATGGCGGTTCAAGGCGGCGTGCCACCAATGCAAGCAATTGATAAAACACTCGATATTGCACGCGAAAACGTTAAAGATTTGGAAAAGGTGCAAGATGCGGCTGTGCCGATTTACAAAGGTCAAACCGCACAACAGAAACATGACCTTGAAACCGAAGCAAAAAGAATACAAGCTGAAAATCAATCGGGCATCGAGTTAAAGCAAAAACAAGCCGAAAGAGTGCAAGAAAAAGCTGACGCACTCCCTGACACAATGGCTGATTTTGATAACCTTGAAAAAACTGTAAGCGAAATCGAGCAACATCCTGGGTTAAGTCGCGGTGTTGGTTTAATCGGTAAATTTGCGCGTGGGTTTGATGGTTTTGCACCACATGACTTTGCTGTAAAAGCAAAGCAATTTGGCGACCAGTCATTTTTAGCACAAATTCCAAAAATGAAAGGATTTGGACAATTAACAGAAGCTGAAGGTGCGCGTTTAGTTAGTTCTCTTTCAACGCTCGGCGACCCGACGCAATCCGAAGAACAATATCGAAAAGAAATTAACAGCGTGAGAAACTGGATTTCTACTGCGCGTGAACGTGCGACAAAACGCGCAGGTGGTGGACAACAACCACAAGCAAGCAACGGCGGCTGGTCAATCAAGGCGGTGGAATAATGCCAAAATACGTTATCACGTCGCCAGACGGTAAAAAATACGAAGTAACTGCGCCAGACGGCGCAAGTGAAAGCGAAGTAATGAATTTCGTCATGTCACAACACGCGCCTAAACCCGAACCCGAACAGCCGAAACTCGATGAACCAAGTCTATTAGTCGGAATCGGTAAAGGTATGAACGACGTGGCGCGTGGTGTTGGCGATTTGTTCGGCAAGCCTAACTTGACAGGCATTGAACCCGATAAACGTGCAGATGCGGCAATTAACGATTCAACAATTGGCACAATCGGACAAGTGGTCGGTAATATGGCGGCAACAGCTCCAGCAATGTTAATACCAGGTGCAAACACGTTAGTAGGTGGCGCGGCAATTGGCGCGGGTACAGGCGCATTAACAACCGAAGGTAATGCAGGAAAACGTTTAGAATCGGGGGCAATGGGTGGCGTAATGGGCGCGGCGGGTTCGCTTGTACCGTATGCCGCGAATTTGGTTGCTAAAGCCTTTGCGCCATTTGGTAGCGCGGGGCAAAAAGAAAAAATTGTCGGGCGGATGCTAAACAGTATCACCGAAGAAAACGCACCAGACATCATTGCACGGCTAGAATCGGCGCAATCATTGGTAAAAGGTAGTAATCCAACGGCAGCGGAAGTGGCAAAAAGTGGCGGCATTTCTGCCGTTCAACGTTTTGCGGCTGGGGCAAATCCTGAGAAGTTCGCTTATCGTGACAGCGAAAACGCGGCGGCTCGACTTGCGGCAATTCAAGGAATCGCAGGGGACGAAGCAAAATTACAGGCGGCAAAACAAACGCGTTCAAATGCAACATCTTCTGATTATTCAGCAATTCACGATAAATTTATTCAATCAAATCCAGACTTAGAGCGTATTTTAAACACGGACGCGGGAAAATCTGCGGTAGCAAATGCGCGAAAACTCGCCGCGAATGAATATCGTCAATTTGGCGAAAAAACACCAACGATGCCTACGGATGAAATCGTTAATAGTGTTTCACAGCCCGTCCCTGCAAGTCGTACACACTGGACGCAACAGCCAATAGATTATGAACGCGACAATATGCTGACCGCGATTCGTAAATTAGGCGGCATCAACAAAGAACTGGCGCAACAAACCTATGGTAATGAAATGTGGCGCGACGGTTTGGGAAATGGATTGTTCCGTAATCAAAATGGAATGTCACTTGATGATATGGCTATGCGCTTACATGAACACGGTTACATTGATGCTAGTGAAGCAAACCCAAATGATTTAGCAAAAGCTCTATATCGTGGTTATGGCAATGAAATGTTTAGTAATGGAAAACAGTCTTTTGATAGCGTTTATTCTGCGCCTGAACCATCAGAAAAAGATTTGTTAATGGAACGCTTAGGGCGTTTAACGGATGCACTCGAAGCTAAGAATGCACCAAAACCAGAAGCACCTAAAAAATCACCTTACGAAACATCGTACTACGGGCGCGATTTGCACAATATCCAGCGTTCACTCGGCGCAATGGCTGGCGACCAAAACCTTGACCCTGTGTTGCGTCATTCCATTGGCAATGTGCTGGGCGATTACAAAGGCGTATTAGAGAAAAATATCCCTGAGTTGCTGGCAACTAATAAGAAATTTGAAGAATTAAGCCGTCCGATAAATCAAATGCAAGTCGGGCAAGAATTGCTCAATAAATTAGGCGGTTCACTTACACAACATGGCGCAGGTGGTAGCGAAATGATGAATCGTTACGCAACGGCGTTAAATGACGTGAAGGGCAACCTCGTTAAAAATTCAACGGGCGGCATTAAAAAAAGCCTCAAAGATGTTATGACACACGAGCAAATGGGTGTACTAAACAACATCGCAAAAGATTTAGCACGCAAGAAAAACGCTAATGATTTAGGGCGTGGCGCGGGTTCAAACACGTTCCAAAACTTTGCAATGAATGGTTTAAGTGAAGCGGCTGGCATTCCATCATCGGTTAGCGGATTACTGCAAGTTTTGCCTCCTGTGAACATGGCAAAGGGAATCATGGGTAAATTGTATGAAGCACCAGAAAAGGAAATGAAAGGCATCTTATCTGACGCATTGCTTGACCCAAAAGAAACCGCGCGACTAATGAAAATGGCTCAAAAACGCGGATTACTCGACGCAGCAAATGACTACAAAGGTTTGGGTGGCTTGCTTGGAATTGGAATATCAAACACAACCCAAAACCAGCGCGACTGATTGACAAAGCCAACAACACGCCTAAAATCCCCTGTTTTAGCAAAAGCTATAGCAGGGTTTTTTATGTCAGAACTTAGCGCGTTATCACTTGATGATTTAGCACACGAATTTGAATCTATTCAGCGTCAGGGGCAATTGATGCAAGGTAGAATCTTGCTTGAAGCGCGTCAACGATTTAAAGCGGATGCGGATTTTGGCAAATGGATTGTTGATACGGGCGGGGCAATTGGTTCGATTTCTCGACAACATAGAACGCTTTTAATGAACTTAGCGCGGTTTTTCGAGAATCGGTCACTGGAAAAAATCTGTATTTCTGCCGCTTATGAAATCGCCGCGCCTAAAAATGCCGATATTGCGGTTGAAGTTTATGAATACGTTAAAGACAAAAACCTGCCGCTAAACGAAATCAGAAAGCAGATAGAAATACGCAAGCAATCGACAGATACGAAGCAACCTGTCGAAAAAGTGACCGAAAATGTACGCATTATTCCAACTGAAAAACCTGTCATTACAGGCAAACCCGTTAAAACGCGCGAGGATATTATTTTGGAAGATGTATTGGAAGGATTAACAGACGGGGAAAAGCGACACGTTTTGAATAACTGCCTAAAACGGCTGTCGCTTTATCCTAAGTGATTAGATGTATTGTTTTATTGATGATTCGAGAAAATGAAAGGCGGCTCTAAGCGTGTGCTTATTTACCATGACATAACCCGCTTCATTGGATTTGTTCACTAAGTCAATGAAGCTAACATAATCGAATTGTTTATCATGGCGCAATTGCTCAAGCTCGGTTTCTGAAATCAGAACCATTTTTTGTTGTTCGGGTTGCCCTAGAATCATCATAGCTTCGTCGAAATCGCTCGCGTTTAGTTCAAGGTAAGAATTAACGCTAAAATGCTCGTGAAGTTTCCAGTAGGTTGTTTGATAGGAAAGTTTATCTTTGCCTGCAATTTTAGCGACGGCGTGACGAATGGCTTGCGCTTGGGCTGGGCTGATTTTCTCAACACCGATTTTTAAGCCGTAGGGTTTTTGATTGATTTCTTTATCCAAAATATCAAGAACCCATTTTCTGAATTCTTTGGCAATGACTGTCTTTGCAAACATGGCGATTAAGTGACAACCGCGAAGTGAGAAAATTCTAGTTCCTGCTTTTAAGCCTTTAGATTCGCCGATTACGTCATTTTGACGTGGGTGGTCAAATTGACCACCCTGAAAAATATCAGTCATTCCAGCGGCAAATTCATCTTTATTTCTTGTGTAAATACGACTCACTGATTTTTCATCGGCATAGCCAAGAGCTTTTGCTAATTCAATAGAAGTTAGCCATGTTTGGTTTTTGTGTGAAATTGGCGAAAGAGTTACGCCATTGAAAGTTAAAGCTGATACTGCTTGGTTCATGTTTTTATCTCCAAAAAATAATAAATAGGTTAATGGAGCTTCAAACAACGTAAGAGTTGCGCCAGTCGTTACCGATTTGGCACACCATTAACCCAAAACTTTATTATTTTTTGGGCATAAAAAATTCCACTATCTAACGGGGCGGATTCCGCTTACGGGCTTTGAAGACCCGCAAACAGAATACCGCCGCTGAAATGTTTTGTCAAAAGTTATTGTGTAGCCTTTGCAATTGCATCTTTTACTTGTTGCGGCAATGTTATCGGTATGTCGTACTCGCTCATGTATTCCATTGCTTCATCGCAAGCTATCAAAGCCTCCAACAATTCAGGTGCAGCTAAAATCAAGTTAAAGTCATCTGGATTTATCGACCCGTGATTTATTTTGATTACATTGGGTTCACAATCAAAATTATAAATAACAAAGTCTCCGTCATCTGTACTTCCGTCTGATAACCACGGTGCAGGTGTGTGTTTAGTTGTCATTCCAGTTCCTCAATAAACGGTCTAAGCAAATCAATCTTATTCTGTGCAGCCATGATGTAGATTTTTACTACCTCTAAATCTTTTACCTCCAACGACTTCTCTAAGATTGCGTCGATGTTGTTTAGCAAGTCGAGTTCTGGGGTCATAAATCACCTCCGCGCTCAAATTTAGCGAGTTCAATTGGCTTATAGTCACAGATAATTTTTGTACCATTGTAGTCTGCATCCCAATACTCGCCATATTCATCAAAGCCGTCTTCGTCAATTTCCCCATCTGGAGTTTTCTCCTTAATATCCACCTGTTTTACCAAGTGAGTTACTTCACCGATAATGATTCCCATAACACATGACTCAAGCCATTCTCCATCTTCTGTATATTCATTTATACGTTCCAGTGCAAATCGGTCACGTTCTTCTTTGCTGTTGAAATAGCGTTGGTCGCCTTCTTCCGAATCAAATACAAAGAACCTGTGTGTTTCACTTGGGTATGATTCAATGCTCATCGACAAACCCCCTCAAACCTAGATAAGTGGTCAACTTTGCGACGAATAAAATTTCGTTTATCGTTCGGAAACGTCACATAAACATAAACATCACCACCTATGACAAACGGTTCTGAAACTATCTCTGCTATAGCAGTTTCGCCACCATTTGAATCCGTGTATCTACAGCACTTCACTTTTATCCCAATCATGATTGCACCTGCTCATCTTCCGAACATATCTTTATCACCTTGCGTAACGTCCTGTTTTCATTTTCCAGGTCGTTTATCCTGCTTTGGTGTTTGTTGATGGTGTCCCAAGCACTTCTCAAGTCATCTTTATTTCGTTTTTGCTCGCCATCCTTATATTCTTGCACGGCAGCACTGAATTTCTCATACCACTCTTTTGAATCTTTGACGATAAATTCTTTGTTTCTGTGGGTTCTTCCCACTGCGGTTGTCAGGAGAGCGTAAGCATTGCTTGACCAGAAACTTATTGCTACGAAAGGAACACCAATAGAATACAAGCCATCTACTCCTCTATGTTTTCCAGCGTGAAATCTAAACTCATTATGGAAATTTATTACAATTGATTTCATCAGCTTACTCTCTCAAATTTAGCGAATATATTTAACATTAACCGCTGATTCTCAATAGCTCGGGTTAGCAAATCTATTTCATCGTCTCCTTGTAAAACAACGCTTGTTTTCCGACGAGCTATAACAAATTCATCCAAATGATTTTCGCAGATAACTGCAAATTGTTTTAATTTTGTATCTTTACTCATGATTGCACCTGTTCAAATTTAGCAAGGAAATCAGACAGTGTGCGGGTGTAATCTCTATCACTTTTTAATTCTAAACTACGGTAAGTTACGCAATCAATCCAATCACCATTGATTTTTACTTCGCCAACTTTTTCTTTATCAATCATGGTGTAACCTCCAACAACTTATCCAAATAATGCCGCGCTTTTAATAAATCAGCGCGTCCATTCTTCCCGCGATAACGCACAACGTACTTGATGATATTGCCAACGAAAAACCCAGCATTCGCTTCGTGCGTTAAAAACTCATTCAGTACGTCAAACACCTGAATTGATTTGCCTTTGTAATAATCAGGCGTGGCGCGTGTTTCAAAATCTTCTATTTCCATAAAATTACCCATAAATTGACCAAGAAGAAACGACGGCGCGGTTCTTCTGGTTTTGTTTAGAAAGTTCAAATTGGTTTAAATCTGCTTTTGCACGCTCGAAAAACTCAAGCTCACAATTCTTTTGTAGTTTCTCAATACCTGCTTTGTTTGCTTTAAGCGATGCAACCCGTCGCGCTTTAAAATCAGCGTCAACAGGAAATAGCACGGCTTTTAAGGCTTCATAATCAAACAAGCAATAACGCCCTTTTTTTCCAAAAAATTTGATTTTGTTTCTTTTCACACGATTCATTAGCGTAACGTACTTTAAACCGTGCTTTTTAGCCGCATCCTCAAGTGTGATTAGCTCCATAAAAATTACCCATAAACTGAAAGTGAAGCTATGACACGCATAGCGTTTGATTGTTCCGTTTGCGCCTTAAAACACCAGTTGTCCGTCAGTGAATTAGAATCAATTGGTTTGTCCAGTAAGTTCATTCCATGCTTGCGGCGACGCATTGTTTCCTTGCGTTTTGCTTGTTGGTTGTCAATTACTGGGTATAAATGCGGCTCTAAATCAGCGTAATTAAACAAACTGGATTTACCGTTGTTGTATTCGACGGGCTTTATCTTTTGGCGTAAAACCCGCGCCTTGAATACGGTGTAACTTAGTTCGTGCATTTCACACGCTTGTCTTAGTGTGACAAGCATCATAAATGCGGCTCGATTGGCTCGAGCTTTCCACAATCAACGCACATTTTGTATTTTCTACTTTGGAATTGCGCCCAATGCGTGTGCTGGCATTTGCGCTCAATCGTTACAAAGTATTCAACAAAAACGAACGTGATAATCAGTAGCATGATTAGTAACACGGGTATCATCGGCGTTTCTCCTTAAATTCGGGAATGTCCCTTGAATCATATTTGGCTTTGTATGCACCGATAAACGAATTGTTACCGCCTAGTTTCCTTGCTTCTTCACTGCATTTACTCGTGTGCAGTTTGTGGTGGCGGTGTTGTTTGCAAATTGGACATTTCATAGCGTTTATCAATTTCAATTGCGAGTTTGTTTAGTTCGGCGATTGTGTTTTCGATACAACAAAACCATTCGCTAACGTTTTGGGGTGATAAGTCATCAAATCCGACGCGCTTTATTTGGGGTCGATAGGGAATTCGGAATATAAACCACGTTAAGAGGTTTTTTGTCACAAAATCAATGTAAAAGCAGTTTGCATTACATTGATAAAATAACGGGTTACATGACTTGAATTTACTGGTTTTTAG
>JBASLW010000256.1:0-7333 GCA_049656545.1 Methylococcaceae bacterium | reverse complement strand
GTGCCGTTAAGCATAAGAGAAAATAAATCAATAAATCGTTCTCAAAGGGACGATGAAATTATCAAATGGCTGGAGCTAAACTACGTCAAATCAATTGAGGTAAATATCCCTCACAAACCAAAAAAAGAAATTGAGGTAAATATCCCTCACAACAATGATGACTTGATAACTGTCAATTACGGCAAAGGTGACAGCCGTCGAACTATACAACTCGAATCATTTTATTTTCATGCACTCAAGCAAATTGGAATTGATGACATTGCGGTGTGGTTGCTTGATACGGTTGGAACTCTTGATAAACAAACAAAGGGGTCAAGGACAGGGACAGCTAAGAAGGTCAAACACGCAATTGTTAATGAATTGCTATCACGAATCCCAAAGCAGGATTAAACAATGACACGAAAATTTGTTTTAAAAATCACTCAAGCGAGCTTCGCCTACTTACGCGCAAACTACCCAACCGCTTGGGGCGTTAAAGCCACACTTGTGAAAGATACGCGGGAAACAAACACAGACGAACTGATTTACCTGCGACCAACAAACTTCTCAACTGTTTCACATTCAAGGTTTGTAGAGCTTGCCACAAGTGCTGCGATAGCAAACGCCGTCCGAATTCGAATTGATGATAATGAAGATTTAGAAACAGCTTTGAAATTGATTACTGACAATTCAACTTTGTTTTTATCCTATGGCAGTGGCTTTCCAACAGGAACGCAACAATCAGCACTCTATTCACCATCAGCAGCGGTTACAGTGGAGCATCTCTTGGAATGATTCAATTACACATTTAAGCCAAATCGAGGCGGTTTTATCACCGCCTTTTTTTATGCTTCAAAAATCAATCAACGCGCACGCACGCACGTTTTTTAAATACTTGTTTTAAATGTTTTAGGCTGTCGCAAGTCATTGTATTTAATAGGCAATGCGATTCTAACTATGAGAAATATAGGGTTAACTATGAGAAATATAGGGTTGAACTATGAGAAATATAGGGTACACTTGATAATGAATAACAATCTCACATCTGAGGGTAAAAATGGCAAAATTGACGGTTTATAAATCGAACAAAGTTGTAGAGGCAGGCTTTAAACTTTCACTAAACGAACAAAAGATAATTCTTGCTTGTGTTGCCAAAAATGATTCACGGCAACCGCTTAGTGTGGATGATAAATTTACCATTACGGCAAAAGAGTTCGCAGAAATTACAGGCATTGAAATCAACCACGCTTACCTGGCATTGCAGGATGTGGCGGATAGCCTTTTTAATCGTTATGTCGTTATCGACAATCCAGACGCGACAAATCCAAAAATTAAACGCCGCAAAACTCGCTGGATAAGTTCAATTGATTACATTACAGACGGTGGCGCGATTAGCTTACGATTTGCTTGCGATATGTTGCCCTATCTGTCGGAATTAAAAAGTCAATTTACAAAGTACGAGCTTAAACACGTTGGAGGCATGACATCTGCCTACGGAATCCGCCTGTATGAATTATTAACCCAATATCGAACAATGGGGCGGCGTGAGATTCAACTAGATTGGCTAAAAAGTCATTTCGAGATTGCAGACGCTTACAAATCAATTGCCGATTTGCGCCGATATGTAATTGAACCTGCAATTGACAACATCAATAAGCATTCTGACTTAACAGTACAGTCACCAATTTACGAAAAGACAGGGCGCAAGGTCACAAGCGTTACATTTGACTTTAAAGCGAAAGAAAAGCCAACAACGACAAAGAAACCAAAACCAGCACCGCAACCGCAACAAGTGGACAATCTTGAACACTTTGCCCAAATGCGTAAAAGGTTTGGTAATAGCTTGCCACTCGATGCGATACCAAGTGAAATAGTTGAGCAGTTGAAAACAGTCGGGCGGTGGTGATGAACACTGAAAGCGACAAGGCAACCTGTAAGTTTTACTCGATGTTCAACTGCGTTTATCATTGCTGAAAAATCATCTTGTGGCTCAAATCCCCCCCCAAAAATGGTTTTTGAGTTGAAACAAATTGTCATCATTTGATGGGAAATAACGGAATACGATATGAGAAAAAATATATTTGCGGCTTTGATGGTAATGATTGCAACACCTAGTTATGCAAATTTTGAGTTAATGGATGATGTTGATTTTTATGCGTTGAGGTATGAATTTCACCATAACATAAATCCTAATTTTCCAATGGATGATTGTGATGATGTTGCAAATCGAGCGTCCACCTCTGCTCAAAGTGATGTTTATCTTCTCACTCTCCCTTTCAGTGAAGAAGAGAGAAAAAAGTTATTTGATGATAAAATGCAAAGCAGATACGAATATGCAAAGGAGGGTAAAACTACATACGACAAGATAAACAGAAAATTGAGTATTTCCATATTAAAAGCAGCGTACCGCTATTTACAAACTGATGATAAAAAATACATACCTAAAAAAATTCGCAATCTAGTGTATATCTCTTGCAAAAGTTCTGATTTTTAACAGGGCGGCATTATGATTAGGATGTTTCTTTTTCTATTAACCATTGCTCTATCATCAAACGCATTTACCATTGATTACCTCGACACGCAATCGCCACAACAACAAGCGTTACAGCATTATGAAATGATGCAATTTGAACGCGACCTTAATCAGCGGATTGATGATAACTACAACAGTAACGAGATTGATTCTCAACGGCGCATCGACAAAATGATTGACGAAACAAATCACGATATTGAAACAATGCGGTTGAATGACACTTTGAGTCGTGAAAGATAAAATCCTATTAGCAGGGTTTGTGCCAAAATCAGACACAATTAAAAACTATTTTTTCGAGATATTTTTCTTATCGTTACAAATCAACAAGTTATGTTTTTCTTTAACTTTTGTATATACATACCTTGACGAACGTCAAATTGCGTATATAATAACCACAACAGAAAAATAAACGGTTTAGGAAAAACAAATGACTTTAGAAGCTCAAAAAAGAAAAATCATTACCAAAGCAATTGGGTATGTAAGAGTGAGTTCAAAAATGCAAAGTGATAAAGGTTTTGGCTTGGAGGCGCAAAAAGATGACATTGTAAAATTCTGCGAACAAAACAACATTGAACTTTTAGAAATTGTTGAAGAAGTACAATCTGCAAAAGATGATTTAGCATCGCGCCCAATTTTAAAAGAGACTCTTAAACGTTGCAAAAACAAGAAAGCACCAGCGGCGTTAGTTGTTGCAAAACTTGACCGCCTCAGCCGCAACGTTCACGCAATAAGTGGATTGATGGAGCAGAATGTCGAATTTGTTGTCACTCGCTTTGGTTTAGATACCGATAATTTCATGCTACACATCTATGCGGCTATGGCTGAAAAGGAACGCGAGTACATTAAACAACGTACTAAAGATGCTATCGCGGTTAAGGTAAGAAGTGGCGGTACTGTTGGTAGTGTTGAGCGCATGAATGACGAAAATCGAGCCAAAGCAAAACAGGTTTTAAAAGAGCAAGCAGACAACCGCAACAGCCGATTTGTTGAAGTTATCAAAGATTATGCGAAAGAAAATACCAATTATGAAATTGCCAAAAAATTAACAACAATGGGGTTAAAAACACCAACAGGAAAAGATGAATGGCAAGCCAATCAAGTAAAACGCATCATTGACAGATTTGGCTTGAGATAAATCAAACCACGCGCCGAAAACCCATCGGCGCATCTTACACCCTTGATAACCTTGATAAATCATTTGACAAATAGTGAGATTTAATCCAATATAAGTAGAAGTGTTAGTTGTATCGACATTTACATGAGGAAAGTGTGGCTTCAGCAAAAATTCTCAATGTAAAAGGAAACCGATATGAAAAAATTAACAACACTACAAACAATTGAAACAATCGAAACTGCTTTTAAAGATGCTGGCATCAAACTACCATTTAATCTGAAAACGCTACTTGATGAAAATTCCAGATTCATCAATAGACCACGCGCCAAACGCCGTTATATTCCAATTTTGCCCACGACAATTGAAGGAAAATGTCGGTATTACAACGATTCAGACGTTAAAAACTTTGCCCAAAAACTAATTGAGATTAGTACACCAGCGGAGGCAAGATAATGTCACGCCACAACTCAAAATTTAGTTATCACTTATCACGCTTGGATGTTGTCGAACTCTTCAAAGATTTCCTAAGAGAACGCCGTTGTTATTGCAAAATTCCAGTGATAGACATTCTCAAAGCTAACGCCGATTACGCTTTGACCAAGAAGAAAAAACTCTACCCTTATCTGCAATTCAAGAAATTATCTAATGGTGCCGAAAGGTATCGTCAGGCAGATTGCGACGAATGGTTTTATACGGTTTTCATTCATTTGGAAAAATCAAAACTAATTACGGTGGCATAAATGAACGTAGATTTAAAAAATCGTTGTTGTGCTATGAGATTGGCAGGTGCAAGCCTAGCAGTCATAGAAGCGCAAACAGGCGTGCCTTCACATTCACTGCATTACCTGTTCAAAACTCAAGCTGTAACCAAGGGAAACATTGACCACGCTCTAATTCAAACGGCTCTTTCTGATTTGCGTAATTCCGAAAAACTCAAAAAAACTATCAAAGATGAATTAGTAAATTTATGCCTCACCGAGTTAGCAAACGCCAAACAGTTGCTTGATTATGCTGCGGTCTTGTTTGCTGAATTAAGAGCTTCCAATCTGCCGCTTGAGAAAAAAATAAATGCCTTTGAGAAGGTTATATTGGCAACAGAAAGAGCCACTCAACTCTACCAGAAGGCGCAAAGGGGGCAGTACCCTTAGGTTTGAACGCCGATTATTGAATACCTACCATCCACAAAAAAGTACGCTATAAAAATTACCTATGTATTTCGATTACCCAACCAAAAAAGGAAACCATAATGAACTTGAAAAAAATTGAATTTGTCGAAGCAAAAATCTCCCCCGCGTTTGCACAATTTGTTACCGACACTTGCGGAAATCCTGAATGTGAATACGACAACAACCTTGACGCGATTGAGTTTTATGTAGGCGATGTGACCGACTTACTCTACAGTGCGGACAGTCAAGTAATTATGCAAGCGAATAAAGGAGCAACGGCTTACACATTGCGCGGAACTGAAACGACCATGAACTTAATCGTTGCACGCTATGTACAGCACTTAGAGCAATTGGCTTCAAACGACGATGATTTAACTGAGCTTTTGAATTAACGACGGGCATAAAAAAAGCTCACTGACAGACGAATGAGGTGAGCTTTTTAACACAGAAGAAGTCTTGTAAATCGCCAAATCTACTGAGCAAATTATACCATGAAAAAAACAGCGTCAAATCCAAAAAACAAAGATGATTTAAAAATCCAAATTTTTGCCACGAGCGAAATTTTTAATGCACCTCTAACCATTGCTACACAAGGGCTGGCAGCCAATTTAAGAAATGCCAACGGAGTAATAACAAATATAGGGGAAAAATCCACGCCTTTCTTTGCCTACATTTACTACGACAAACAAACTGAAATTGAAAAATTAACTAACGCTTTCAAATCAGAAACAATACAACAATTTTCCTTTTCAAAATTTTCATCACTAAATGAAATCAACAAGCATTTGTTCTATACGTTCTCGCTTTTTGACATAGCACAGACCCAAAACCTTCAACTGTATTTTGTAACCCTTAATTTGCAAAAAGAAACATTCTATAAACTTACGGCTTCTAACCTTGATAAATTTTGTTACAACTTAACCAAGCGTTTTGAAAGGGCATTAAAAACAGCCCCACAATTCACGGTATCACTTGAATTTTCAAGCGATAACGCAACTCCACATCTACATTTTTTAATTGCCTTAAAACCAGAACAAACACAGACGGTAAGAGGCATCCTTAAATCACTCAACAAGCAACCCAAATCTTTAGGTTTTGCAAAAACTGAATGTCATTTTATTGAAATCAATAATCATAGCCACTTCAACAGAAATTACGGTTATTCAATAAATGCTCTTTTGCTTTCAAGCTACCTAACAAAACAAGCTAACCGCGTTCAAAACGTACTTTCACCAAATGAACTCAAAAGAAATCTTTCAAGAAAACTTTTCAACCCACAATTAAAAACCTTGTTGAAAGATTTACCACCTCAAGAATTGCAATCCACTTACACAACAAAAGATGTAAAAACGAACGCTAACGAAATTTATAGACAATTTAAACATCAGCATAAAAAGACAAAGATAATCCCATTACCTGCAATCCAACCAGAACCAAAACCAGTACGTTCCCCAATGACAGCAGAAGAAATTGCGGCTTTCAAAGAATTCAGAAAATCACCAGAATACAAGAAAATGAAGGTTTATAAAGCCACTCAAAAACTAATCAAGAAAAATGAAATCTTGCATGAACATCGTATTGGCTATGATGAGCGGAATCACTCACCGTATTACTCTAAAAACGACTTAGGCTAAAGATATTCAGCCGATAGGCTGACCGTGTGTGTTTGTTGTGTCAGTGGAGCGTAGCGAAGCGGTTAAACACAACAAAGACCACGCAAGATAACTTCGCATCAAGTGCTACCATTCTCACATCATCTAAAATTAACAAACCTAGCAATACCGAGCCTTCAGGTATGTTAATTAAGCAGTTAATTACTGTACAAAACAATTCCTACCCACATAAACTTTGAATTCCTTGATCAACTACGGAATTAAATCTTATGAACATCGACAATCACATCTTTCTAAACGAGTTTGATAATAACTTGATGCTTCAAAAACTTTTAGCAGAATCAGCGGAATTTCTTCAAATTATTTTCGCTGGCAATATCGTCAGCTTCGGCAGACTAAATAACTCAACTCAAATCCTAATCACGAATTCAAGTAACGGCGAGGGTTTGCTTCTTCAACCTGAATAACCCCCAAATTTGAACGTTAAGGCACTTCTAAGGCTTTTCTCAACCATAGGCAAGCAAACGTATTGCCTAAGCTCTAAAAATGATGGCGCGGTAATCCAAACAATTGCATTTTTACGCGCCATCAACCACAGATAAAAACAATGAATACTGCATATCTTGAGTAAGGCAGATAAATATAATTTGAGGTAAATATCCCTCAAGTTTATAATGAGGTAAATATCCCTCAACCATATTGGAAACCAAAATGAACCCCTCAGATAGAAACAAACGCATAGCAGAAGCTGTCGGATGCTCTCCGACGAATCAAAAAAAGATAGCAGAAGTAGTTAAGCTCGTGCCGTTAAGCATAAGAGAAAATAAATCAATAAATCGTTCTCAAAGGGACGATGAAATTATCAAATGGCTGGAGCTAAACTACGTCAAATCAATTGAGGTAAATATCCCTCACAAACCAAAAAAAG
>JBASLW010000255.1:0-9498 GCA_049656545.1 Methylococcaceae bacterium | reverse complement strand
GAATTAGATATAAAGAAAAACTCATTTTTAAAATTGCCACTTCAATACCTTTCCAACACTCTTTTATTGCTGGAACAAACTGGTGGATTTCTGCAAATGCCCACTCTAAGGTACTTTGATCAAGATAAGTACCTAAAAGTTCATAACAAGTGATATTAGCTATCCCAGATAAAAAAATTAACACAAAAAGCAACTTACATATTTTATTTGGCAAAAAAGTGACTAAAACGAGTAAAAGGAAAGCCTGAAGAATAAAAAATTCACTATTTATTATAAAGCTAGTAACATCACCTGCTGCAAATCGATACAAAATTTTTGCAATCAACAATTTTGAATTGAGAATTGCATATCCAATAGCAAAAAAAGTAAAACCCAAAAAATTGAGAAAGTATTTATTTGAAACTGTTTTGATAAAAAAATTATTAGAATTCATATGGTTGGCAATTTTATTTTACAGGGTTGCTCTATAACCAAGAGGATTTTTTTCTTGCCAATGCCACGCATCTTGACACATATCGTTAATATCGCGTGTTGCTTTCCAACCTAATTCTTTTTCTGCTTTGCGACAATCTGCGTACACCTTGGCTACATCACCTGTTCGACGTGGTGAAATTTGATAAGGTATAGAACAACTAGAAGCTAATTCAAAGGCTTTTATCATTTCCAGAACGCTGTAACCACGACCCGTTCCTAAATTAAAAATGTGTGCGCCTGTTTTATTTTGCAACCATTCTAACGCTTTGACGTGACCTTGTGCTAAATCCACCACATGAATGTAATCACGAACACCTGTACCATCTACGGTTTCGTAATCATTACCAAAAACGGTTAATTTTTCACGTCTACCAACGGCAACCTGACTAATATATGGCATTAAATTATTGGGAATATCGCTTGGATCTTCGCCAATCATGCCGCTTTTGTGTGCGCCAACAGGATTAAAATAACGCAATAAAGCAATTTTCCATGCGGAATTTGATTTCGCTAAATCCGTATAGATTTGTTCAACCATTAACTTTGAACCACCATAAGGATTTGTTGTTTCTCCTACAGGCGAATTTTCAGAAATTGGCAAATTTTCAGGATTACCATAAACGGTAGCAGAAGAACTAAATACCAAAATATGAATGCCAAATTCCGCCATAACTTCAGCAAGAACAATACTTCCTGAAACGTTATTATCGTAATAAGTAAGCGGTTTTTGTACCGATTCACCAACGGCTTTCAAACCAGCAAAATGAATAACACCATCAATTTTGTTTGAGCTGAAAATTTCGCGCAATAAGTCACGATTGCGAACATCTCCTTCAATCAATTTGACAGATTTACCTGTAATTTCTTTAACACGCTTTAACGATTCTGGTTTGCTATTTGAAAAATTATCTACAACGACTAATTCATAACCTGCATTGAGTAATTCAACGCAAGTATGGCTGCCAATATAACCCGCGCCACCTGTGACCAGAATCATTTTTAAAGCCTCAATTTGTTTTCAAAAACGCATCAAACATCAACAACGCCCAAATTGCGGTGCTGTAATCTCGCAAACCACTTTCATTTTGATTCACCATTTTGAGCAAAAAGTCTTGATTAAATAAACCCGATTGCAACATGGTTTCACCTAAAAGCGTTTCACGAACTTTGCTTTTTAATTCATTTCTAAACCATGAGTTTAATGGAATCGAAAATCCCATTTTTGGACGATACAAAATGTCATTAGGCAAATAATTTTCTAATGACTTTTTGAAAATATATTTTCCTTCCCTACCTTTCAATTTCATTTCAGGCGGCAAACCTGCAATCCATTCGACTAATTTATGGTCAAGCAATGGCACACGAACTTCTAACGCATGAGCCATACTTGCACGGTCAACTTTGGTCAAAATATCGCCTGGCAAATAGGTTTTTAAATCCAAATACTGCACCATCGAGAGCGGATTATCAGTTTGTGCTTTTGCCGCATATTTTCTAAAAACATTAACAGCTTCATAGTCTTGCAAATCACGTTTAAATTGTTCGCTAAATAAATTGTCGCGTAATTCATTTGACAACATTGAAACGCTGTGAAAATAACCTTCAACAGAATCACGCGAAATGGATTCAAACGTTGATTTTGCGCGTAAAAATTTAGGGGCAAAATCGGCTTTCGGATAAACACGCCCGAGCAATCCAAAAATAGGTTTCCGAATACTTGCAGGTAAAAACGAACGTGCTTGTTCTTCATAAAGATGAAAACGGTGTCTGCGATAACCAGCCAAATTTTCATCACCACCATCACCCGACAAAACTACCGTAACTTGCTTTTTTGCTAATTCACAAACTCGATAAGTCGGCAACGCAGAACTATCCGCGTAAGGTTCATCGTAAAGCCCCGCTAATTTATCAATTAAACTAAAATCAGCGGCATCGACTTGTTCAACACGATGCGCCGTGTGATAACGCTCAGCGACTTTTGCTGCAAATTCAGATTCGTTAAATTTAGGATCGCCAAAAGAAATTGAGCAAGTATTAACAGGTGTTGGCGATAAATCCGCCATCATCGCCACAATTGCGCTTGAATCCACACCGCCTGATAAAAATGCACCTAAAGGAACGTCGGCAACCATGCGAATTTTGACAGCTTCACGCAATCGTTCAATCAATTCATCAGCCGTTTCTTTTTCAGTGGTCGCAGGTCGCGTTGTGAAATTCACATCCCAGTATTGACGTGGCTGATATGTTTTTGCACCGCGCTTAATCGTTAAACAATGACCTGATTCTAGTTTAAAAATATTTTTGTAAATTGTTTTAGGGTCTGGCACATAACCAAAACCAAAATACTCTTCAATCGCTGTTGGCTCTAATTCTTTTGGTAAATCAGGGTGTTCTTTTAGGGATTTTAATTCTGAACCAAAAATAAATTGTCCATTTGGCAATTCAGCGTAATAAAGCGGCTTCTCCCCTAATCGGTCACGCGCTAAAAATAAGGTTTGTTGTTCTCTATCCCAAATTGCAAACGCAAACATACCTCGCAATTGTTCAACACACGCTTCACCCCATGCTTGCCAGCCGTACAAAATCACTTCCGTATCACAATGCGTATCGAAAACATAACCGAGCGTTTCTAATTCTTTTCGCAATTCAGGAAAATTATAAATTTCACCGTTAAACGTCAAGATGACATTTTTATCACGGCTAATCATGGGTTGCTGACCGCTACTTAAATCAATAATGGATAAACGGCGATGCCCAAAACCTAAACCCGCTTCAATGTGCAAACCACCTTCGTCAGGTCCTCGATGAAATTGGGTTTCATTCATGCGCGATAACAAATCTCGATTGATTTCGCGTTTTTCTCTGATGTCGAAAATGCCTACGATGCCGCACATAATTTTTATTCCTGATCCAATAAAACAGAAAGCTGATGAGTATTTTGTTCCCAGCTAAATTTTTCTTTTACAAAATCATGGTTCACATTTGAAACTTTAATTGAATCTGTTTGCAATAACTCGCTAATTTTATTTGCCATTTCAAGTGCATCGTCAATAACGAAAACATTAAGATTGTTATCATGAAGTATGCCTTCAAATGCTGCTGATGTTGCAACAACGTATTTTCCCATTGCCATCGCTTCTAAAACCTTATTTTGAATACCGCGTGCAATTCGTAAAGGTGCGACAACTAATTTTGCGTGACTCAAATAAGCCCTAACATCGTCAACAAATCCTGTGACAATGACATTTTCATTTGCTAATTCGAGAACATCTTTTGTGGGTTTTGAACCGACAATATAAAATTTTACTTTTGGATTTTCTTGCAAAATTTTCGGAAAAACTTGATTGGCAAACCATGTTACAGCATCAACATTTGCCCAATAATCCATAACACCTGTAAAAACAATCACATCATCGGCATCATTATAAAGTGAATTAAATTGCAAATCTGGCGAAAAATAATCAATATCAACGCCATTATTGATATACCCAATTTTATCTGTTGATGCGTGGGTTAGTGATGTGAATAAAGCGGCTTCTTGTTCAGAAACAAAAAAACTTGATTTTGCTATTTCAGCAATTTTTTGTTCATAAGCAAGTAGATATTTTGATTCACGTTGATAAATCCAACGGGCAATGCCTTGTTTTTTTTCAGCGTATTGCCGCCATTTATCGGAATCAACATCAACAAAATCAACCACAATTTCAAGATTTTTAATCGTTTCAACAAATTGCGCCATCACTGATGAAAATATCAGAACTTTTTGAATTGAATGCGTTTTGATTGTGTCATTGACCCAATTTTGCATAGCTTGATTTTTGTAATAAGGCAAACTCAACGCTTCGCCTGTGAAAAATCCTTGCACACTTTTGATTTTTGATTGAAACGAATTTAAATTTTCGTAATGCGTTTTCGCGCATAACGCATCCACTTTTTCCGTGTATTGCCAATCGTTAGCATCATCAATAAAAGTGCCTAAATAAACATTATAGTTTTCTGCTAAGTATTTTAAAAAATGATACGAGCGAATTTTGTCGCCTTTATTTGGCGGATAAGGAATACGATGCACAAGAAAAAGTAAATTTTCCACGCCCTACCCCAAATCTTTAGACAAAAAAGGACCAATAAATTGACTTATCGGTAGAGGTAATCGCTTCCATGCCGCAATAAATAACTGGTATTTCGGATTTAACGGGTTAATGTCAGGCATTGTTTTTGATTTCACCAAATGAAATTCATAAAACAACGGTTCTGGTATAAATCCCCAATTTTTCTTAAAACTGTAAGAACCTGTACCGATTTTACTTCTGCCATAGTCGAAAATTTTGATGCCTTTTTCAGTTGCTCTACGCATGACTTCCCAATACATAAAATCGTTACCTTTAACATTTCGGGCGAATTCCGTTCCGCCACCGTAATAAGGTAAAACTTCATTTTTAAAATAAAAATTCATTACGCTAGCAATCAATTGACCTTTTAAATCAACGGTCACAATTTCACATTGTTCGCCAAAAACGTCTTTGAGAATTTGAAAGTATTTTTTTGAAAAAACGGGTGTTCCTAAATTACGCACACTTTCAGAATACACCAAATGTAATCTATCTACATTTTCGTCAATCGAGCTAGTTAAGCCTGCTTCAATGCCTTTTCGGATAACAGCGCGTTGCTTTCTAGGAATTGCCAACATATTTTTTTCAATGTCAGAATCAAGCTCTTTTCGGAAGGTGACATAAAGTTCTTTGTAAGGTCTTTCGGGATTTTTCTGAATACGATTTCGCATTTCTAACGTATCAACATTTAATTCTTCTGCTAATCGACACGCTTCTTTATCAAGTAATAAAGCGGTTTCTTCGTCGTTTGCGACAATCCCTCCATAAACACAAAATGCACTTGAAACTAAAGCATTTCCAAATAACAAGCTATTTACATGAACCAAGGGCAGAATGCCTGTTATTTCATCATTTTCTTCAACATACAAAAAATAGGTTTTATGTCCAAATGCACTTTCAATCACAGTTTGCCAACCAGATTGATGAAAAAATGTTGCATCTGAATTAGCTTGAACGTAATCGTCCCAACGAACATAATTTGTTTTATCTAATGTTTTAATCATGATTTTTGCGCCTTATTCAAAAATACATTTTCCATTGTATCCCACTCAAAATCGCTTAAAAGTTGCTCTAATCTATTTTCCATTCGGCTTAAATTTAAATAATGACGAAATTGCGTTTTTAAACTTAAACCTTCTTGTTTGGGTTGTTCGGGGTCAATTTCCCAAGGGTGAAAATAAAAAAGTCCCGCTTGATTTTCTTTGTTGTTGACGCGGTTAAATGCCCACTTTGAAAAAACATAAGGATAAAATCTGAAAAATCCACCACCCCCGCACGGTATATTTTTTTCACCTAATCGAAGTGTTGTAATCGGAATTTCTTTGAAATTGCTATTTTTTATCGGTTCATACATGAATCTTGGTGCATCGGGAATGCCATATAAATCATGCTTTACGGGATAAATACTTGAACTATATTTAAAACCTTCTTCTTGCAAAATATCTAACGCCCACAAGTTTTCTTTGCAAATTGAATAACTTGCCGCACGATAGCCTTTTACTTCGCAACTACCTAATTCTTCGAGGATTTTTTTTGTTTTAGTAATGTCGGCGCGAAATTGCTCAGGCGTTTGTTGTGTAACGCGAATATGTTCATAACCGTGACAAGCGAGTTCATGTCCGTCTGCAACAATACGTTTAACTAATTCGGGGTATCTTTCAGCAACCCAACCTAACGTAAAAAATGTCGCTTTTACGCCGTGTTTTTCAAAAATATCGAGAACGCGATGTGTATTTCTATCGACTCTGTGCGGTAATGTATCCCATTGATTTTTTGCAATATAAGATTCAAATGCCGAAACTTGAAAATAATCCTCTACATCAACCGTCATTGCATTTTTTAGTTTCGACATGGTTGCACCTTGTTTATTTATAAATAACGGTTTTTTATATCAACAACAATTCGTTCAGCAGCTTTTCCATCCCAAAATTCAGGAATGCGTCCTGATTTACCACCTGTTGCAAAAATATCTTCGACACAGGATTTAATTTTTTCCGCATCTGTACCCACTATTGTGTTTGTACCTTCGTCAATAGTAATAGGTCTTTCAGTGTTTTCTCGTAAGGTAATGCAAGGAACACCTAATGATGTTGTTTCTTCTTGCAAACCACCTGAATCTGTCAAGACCATTTTTGCGGATTTCATTAAGCCAAGTATTTGCAAATACCCAACAGGCGGTAAACAGATAATGTTTGCAGATTCAATTAAATTTAAAAAACCAAATTGCTCAATTCGACTGCGAGTTCTGGGATGAATTGGGAAAATAACAGGGATTCTTTGGCTGATTTCAACAACACTTTCCAACAACGTTTTTAGCGTTTCGGGTTCATCTACATTTGACGGACGGTGCATTGTCAGCAACGCATACTTTTCTGCTTGAATTTTATTTTCTTTTTGATAATTTTCTAATGTTTCCGAAAATGGAACGGCTTGCTGAAGATTCGCCAAAAGCGAATCAATCATGACATTACCGACAAATTGAATCCGTTGAATTTCTATTCCTTCAGCAATCAAATTTTTCTCGGCACTTCTTTCTGTTGTGTATAAAACGTCTGAAATTTGATCAGTCAAAATACGATTGATTTCTTCAGGCATTTCACGATCACGACTTCTCAAACCTGCTTCAACATGAATAATGGGAATTTGTTTTTTGACCGCGACCAAACTACACGCAATGGTAGAATTTACATCACCAACAACTAAAACAGCAAACGGTTTTATTTCGTCTAAAACAGGTTCAAAACGTAACATAATGTTAGCGGTTTGTTCACTGTGAGAACCAGAGCCTACACCTAAATCAATATCAGGTTCAGGAATTCCTAGCTGTTGAAAAAAAGAAGCCTTCATTTCCTGATCATAATGCTGACCTGTATGGACTAAATAAACACGAACCTCATCTTTTAAAACACCGAATGCTTTTATAATCGGAGCCATTTTCATAAAATTTGGTCTTGCACCAACAACACAAACAATCGTTTTTTTATTCATTTAATTTTCTCCGTAAATGTTGTCCATATCTAATTGAATTAGAATCGCTTTGCGTAACAATGCTCGTTCTTTATTCACAGTATTTTGTAAATGCAAAACTGTTTTTTCTAAAGCGGCAATACGCTCTTGAAATGACGATTTTGTATCGATGTTTAATTTTTCTGAACCTAACAAATCATCGTGAAATTCATCTTGCATCACTGACGATTCTTCTTCAATTTCATTGATAACTTTTGTAATTGCCTCTGCATCTATTACTTTTAATTCTTCAAGATACCCGAATAACAAAACACGATCACATAACGTATTGATACGTCGAGGCGTACCTTTTGTGTAACTGCAAATACGTTCAAACGCATCTTCTTCAAATTGGGGCGATTGCATCCACCCTGCTTTTACTAATCGAAACAAAATATAATTTTTTGTTTCATCTTTATTTAACGGTTTTAATTGATATGTTGCAACAACTCGTTGTCTTAATTGTTCCATATCAGGCAAAAATAGCGTTTCACTTAATTCAGGTTGACCGACTAAAAAAATTTGAAACAACGGTTTTCCATTAACCTCAAAATTTGTCAGCATTCGTAATTCTTCTAACGATTCTTTAGGCAAATTTTGCGCTTCATCAATAATCATTAGTACACGCTTTCCATCTCTTTCTTGTTGAACAAAAAATTGATGAATGTTTGTTAAAAGCGTCGATTTTTCTTCGCCATTATGCGAAATATGAAACGTTTCAGAAATAATTTTCAGTAAATCATAAGCACCGATTTGCGATGAAACAATCACGCCAATAGTGAGATGTTCAGAGTTAAAACTTTTAACAAGTTCCTTAACTAACATCGTTTTACCTGTTCCAGGTTTTCCGATGACAATAACAAACCCTTCGCCTTGTTTTAACCCATAATTCATATAGGCTAATGCTCTTCCGTGAACTTCACTGTTAAAAAAGAAGTCGGTATCGGCATTAAGTTGAAATGGCTTTTTATTTAAGTTGTAGAAAACGTCATACATTTTTAATACCTCATGAACAAGCTAGCAGTGGCTCGATTTTCTTGATAATCATTTGCCGAATTTAAATCTGTCATTTGATTCAAATGGCGAAACTCCAATTTTCCGTTAATGTGGCTAGTAATTGATTCGTTAATTCCCACAGTGAAATCATATCTACTATTCTTTGAATTATTCAAAACACTTTCAGTTTGTTGCCATAAAGGTTGAATATAAGCACTGGTTTTACTTGCAAACTGCCAATTCCACATCGCACTCAAACCTTTAACATTTTGATTATTTCCACTTAATTCAAACGTCCTATCTTCATTAAATGCGTTCGCACTTACTGTTGTTTTTCCTGTGTTGTAAGAGGCAGAAATATTCCATTTTTTCCTGACAATCACATCATTTGTTAATGTTGGGATACTAATTGCACGTTGTACAGCTTGGTTTGTTACAGGATCAATAATTGTATTTCCTGCCGAATCTTGCACATTAAAAATACGTTGTTCTAACAAAATTTGTTGTGCTGTTGTTGTATCGTTTGTGTGTGTTAATGACCAAGTAGAATGTTTCGCATTGTAATTGAAAGCAGTTTCCCATGTTTTACCTGAATTCAATCCGATTGAATTTTTTCTAACTGTTGTTAACCACGTTAATCGTTGCATTGGATTGAGACTAACGGTTATATGGCTATTATTTCCTGCCCCAATTTCAACACTATATAACCGACTTGGTATCCATTGCCCACCAAATGTATAAAAAAAACCGTTGGTATTTTGGTTATTTTGTGATTGAAACGAGTTATTACTGTAACCGCTATTTACAAAGATATTAAAATTTTGGTTGATGATAGTTCTAATTGAAGCATTTGAGTTTTGAAATTTAACATCTTCACCATTATCCCTGTAATCAGCACTGTTGTTGTGTAATA
>JBASLW010000254.1:0-1916 GCA_049656545.1 Methylococcaceae bacterium | reverse complement strand
GTGTTGCAAACATCATTCGCATGAAATTTTCAACGTAGCTCAATTTGTTATTGGGATACATGAACGGCAAGCCGATACTGTATTTGTAACACATTGCAACAATTGTCGGCACTTTGGCAATTAAACGAATTGCGCTCAATTCGCGGTCTTTTTCAGAGGTAATATCAAGCGCGTCGTGATAAAACGCGGATAATGCACCAACCACACCGACCATAATTGCCATCGGATGCGCGTCACGACGAAAACCTTTGAAAAAGTTAGTCAATTGGTCATGCACCATCGTGTGCATAGTGATATTTTTTTCAAACGCCGTTAATTGTTCATCCGTCGGTAATTCACTATAAAGTAGTAAATAACACACTTCTAAAAACGAACCGCGCTTTGCCAATTCTTCAATCGGATAACCACGATAACGCAAAATACCTTCTTCACCGTCAATATAAGTAATTGATGACGCGCAACTGGCTGTTGAATTAAAACCTGGGTCGAAAGTGAATAACCCTGTTTGTTTGTACAAGGCTTGAACATCGATAACATCAGGTCCAATGGTTCCATTAAAAACAGGTAATTCACAAAGGATTTGTGAGTTATCGTCTACTAAAGTGAATGTGCGTGTTTGGGTCATGATTTTTCTCGATTAGTTTCACTCGAAAAGCGCGACAACATCGCGCTCATTTTTTGAATTAACGATTTACACCAGCAATCGCTTCTTGTGCTAATTGGGTCACTTTTGCCCAATCTTTATTTGCAACCACATCAGCAGGTGCAAGCCATGAACCACCGCAACAAGCAACATTTGGAAGAGCTAAATACTCATTGTAATTTTTAAGCGAAATGCCGCCTGTTGGACAAAAAGTCACTTGCGGAATGGGGCCCGCGATGGCTTTCAACATCGGTACACCGCCAGCATTTTCAGCAGGAAAAAATTTGAAATGGTCTAAACCGTATTCCATACCAAGCATGAGTTCTGACAAACTCGAAATACCAGGAATTAACGCAATTGAACTTTTTTGTGCCGCAGCAAGTAAATTTGCGGTTAAACCTGGACTAATTGCAAAAACCGCTCCCGCGTCTGCTGCAGCTTGTAATTGCTGTTCGTTTAAAATCGTTCCTGCACCCACGATGGCATCAGGCACTTCTTGGCTAATTGCACGAATGGCATCTAATGCAACAGCTGTACGCAATGTAATTTCCAAAACACGAATACCACCTGCAACCAAGGCTTTTGCAAGAGGCACAGCATTTTCTAAATCTTGAATGACCATCACTGGCATCACAGGACTTGCGTTTAAAACAGTTGAAGGTTGTACTTTCCAATTTGGATTTGTCATTTTGAACTCGCTTTTTTCAATAATTAAAGGGTTTTTACTGCGATTTAGCGACGCATTATCGCAGAAATTGACTATTTATTAAGACATCACGGGGTTATTGATATTGCAATCGAATTTTTTTGCCTTCCTTAATAGCGTTTAATAAAACTTCATTTGTGTTTGAGATGAATTCATTTACATCATCTTCGGATTCAAGATATTTTCTATTATTCAACGATTTAAGATTGATAATTTTTACCGATTTTTGTGATTTTGATTCCGTAGAAACGACATTTTTGGATTCTTTTTTTGAATTCAAAAAATCCCATTTGGGTGGCGTTGGTGTAGATGAATTACTATTTTGTGGTGATGATGAACCTGCATTTAGACATTCTGCTGGAATTGCAAAATTATCCCCGTCTGCACATTTCTCATTTGTCATCGAAGACCGCACGCATTTCCAATAACGTTCTTTCATATCAGCACAATAATCAGCTTGTGAAAGTGTTGGAAAAACTAAAAATGTGACTAAAAATAGCAGTTTTTGATTTTTCGTTATATGAAAATTGAACATTTCATTCTCCTAAAAATTAACTTGTTAAACCC
>JBASLW010000253.1:0-5178 GCA_049656545.1 Methylococcaceae bacterium | reverse complement strand
GTATTGGTCACATAAATCGCCCGATTCGAGTTTTCCAGGGACTAAATAAACAAGTTTGTACAAATTCAATTCGTTGTGTTTTAAAGGCAAATAAAATACGGGATTACGTTGCAAAATACCTAAAAAGACTTTGACTAATTCAGGATCAAGTTCTGTTCCGCTCGATTCTGTTGTTAAATGATGAACAATATCTTGGGGAATTGAACGTTCTTCACCAAACATTTCTCCGACCATCATGGCATCATATAAATCTGCCACTGCTAAAATGCGTGCAGCCAAAGAAATATCTTCACCTTTCAAACCATCTGGATAACCTTCGCCATTAAATTTTTCGTGATGGTGTTTCACTGCATCTAACACATTTGCGTCTGTCATGATTTTAGACAACAAATACACACCTTCTTTAACATGTCGGTGAATTAAATCTGCGTCGGTGTGCAACGTCATGTCACGCACAATTTGGGAGAAATCCACGTCCAATTTTAAAAAGCCAATATCGTGAACCAAACCCGCCAGAAAAATACGTTTTTGAAAATCGTCCGATTGCCCTAATTCTTTTGATAGTTCACGCGCATAACAAGCCACTCGCTTGCTGTGCCAACCTAATTTCGCATCCGCTTTACTTTGCGCTAAAAGTAAAATTTCCAATAATCCGCTGTTAATCATGACGTTGCACCCAATTAAAACTTAAACACGAACAAATGTGTGATTATGACAAGTTGGGCATTCTGGAATGCGACTTGCCAATTTAAATGCAATGTGTTTTTTACAATTTTCACATTCAAACGTCCCAGCAATCGTAATATCACCGCTGTTATATTTGTGTGTCATCGCGTGTTGTTCGATTTCTGCCAATTCCACGCGCGTTTTATCAGCAACGCTTAAAAACGCATCCCACGTTAAATTTTCAACTAGTTCAATATCGAATTTTAACCATTCGGTTAATGAATTATTGTCATGAGCAGGTAAATTTTTTGCGGCGTGTTCAACATCACGTTTTACTTGACTTGAAACATGATCAAGTTCTTCGGCAGTTAATCCACTGTTTTCGCCGACCTTTTCTTTTGATGTTTCAAACGCATCGGTAAAAGAATTTAACGTACTTTCCATTGTTTCATGCAAATGGTGCATAAATTCACTGTAAGCCGTAATCAATTTTTCTGTGTTCATAATGTTCTCAAAGCAATGCTTTTATTGATAAAAAACGGTGAAATCACTTAACGTTGCGTGTGTTTGATGTAAATTTTCAGGATTAAATCCATTAACACCTACTCGCGCAAATTGAAAGGCTTGATCGGCTAAATAACTGCCTGTAGCACGAATTTCACCTTGAAAACCATAGCGTTTCCGTAACAAATAGGCTTGCGTAAAACTGCGTCCATCAGTGAAATCAGAAATATACAATTCTACCAACGCGAACAAACCTAAATCCGACCCCAAACTGGCTATATCGTCATTTGGCGAAAGTCGAACCCCTAAATTTCCAGCGTGTTTTGAAAGTTCTTCTTTTTCAGTTTGCCAACGTGCAAGCGAAACACAGATATTTCCTTCTGTGACAGGCGTTTCATCATCTAAAAACGTCCAATGATTTTCGATAAGCTGATTATTTTTAATAATTTGCATAAACTTTTTCCTTGAAGGGTTCAATGCCAACACGGCTGACGGTTTCTAAAAAGGTTTCTTCCTGCTGACGTTGTTCGATATAAACATTTAAAATTGTACTAATCGCAGGTGCAATTTCGTTTTTTGCTACAGAAGGACCTAAACGTTCGCCAATCGCTGCTTCATTTGCGGAAGAGCCGCCCAGCGTGATTTGATACCATTCCACCCCTTTTTTATCCACACCCAAAATACCAATATGTCCAACACTTTGATGAGCGCAGCCATTCATACAACCAGACATATTGATTTTGACATCGCCAATATCGTGTAAGTAATCGATGTTATCTAAAATTTCGTTAATTTCTTTAGCAATGCCAATCGAACCCGCGTTGGCAAGTTCACAAAAATCTAAACCAGGACAGCAAATCATATCTGTTGCAGTACCGATATTTGGCGTGGCAAGTTTTGCATCACTGAGTAATTGCCATAACTGGAACAAATCGGCGTATTTCACGTCAGCAAAAACTAAATTTTGACGATGTGTAGTGCGAACTTCACTAAAACTGTAACGTTCTGCTAAATCAGCAACGAAATCTAACTGTTCATCTGTTATATCACCAGGTGGCGATTGTGGATGTTTTAGTGATAAAAACACCGCACGATAACCTGGGACTTTATGATCTACCGTGTTGTGTTTTACCCACGTTTGAAACGCTTTATTTTCGTGCTGATATTGTTCAAACGTTGTATTTTCAGCGGCTTTTTTGTCGTAATTAAACGCATCAAAATGGGATGCTAACGCGGCAAAACGTTCATCACTCACTTCTAATGTATCACGAATTAACGCCCATTCGGCTTCAACCATTTCGTTAAATTTATCTAAGCCTTCTTCTTTTACGAGAATTTTAATTCGAGCTTTATATTTGTTATCACGGCGACCAAACAAATTGTAAATTCGTAATATCGCTTCCAAATAAGACAAAATATGTTTTTTTTCTAAAAACGGTTTAATGACTTGTCCAATAATTGGCGTGCGTCCTAAACCGCCACCGACTAAAACTCTAAAGCCAATTTCACCGCTGTCATTTTTAACCAAATGCAAACCAATGTCATGTAATTGTGTCGCGGCTCTATCGTCACGCGACCCACTAACTGCAATTTTGAATTTACGCGGTAAAAAATCGAACTCTGGGTGTAACGTTGTCCATTGACGAATCAATTCACAATACGGGCGTGGATCTTCAATTTCATCAATTGCAACACCTGCTAAATGGTCGCTAGTGGTATTACGCATACAATTTCCACTGGTTTGAATTGCGTGCATTTGCACTTGTGCAAGTTCTGCTAAGACATCTGGAATTTGTTCAAGTTTTAACCAATTGAATTGCACATTTTGGCGAGTTGTAAAATGACAAAAATTTTTATCATAAGTTCGAGCAATATGTGCGAGCTTTCGAATCTGTTTCGAATTTAAAATACCATAAGGTATTGCAATTCGTAACATTGGACCATGCGTTTGAATATAAATGCCATTTCTTAATCGCAAATTTCGATAGCCATCGGCTGAAATTTCTCCCTTTAAGAATTGGTCTGTTTGTCGCCGAAATTGAGCGACACGTTCTTCAATAAGAATTTGATCGTTATGGTTGTATTGATACATTGGAATTTAATTTTTGTGATTGAATTTAGGGCGTAAACTGCATTTTTACTACGTTTTGAATTATACACATTAACAGTAAATGCGGCTATTCACAGAAAATGAGAGTTAGAATTTCTTTATTTGTAAAGGTGAATTTAAAAAAACGGAAGCAAACGTACACACCTTAAATTTGCTATAATCACCACATCGATTATCCCTTAAATTTACAAAATAAAATCATGTCAAACTTCGCAAAAGAAATTATTCCCGTCAATCTCGAAGACGAGATGAAACAATCTTATTTAGATTACGCCATGAGCGTAATTATTGGCAGAGCATTACCTGATGTGCGTGATGGTTTAAAACCTGTACATCGGCGCGTACTGTTTGCCATGAACGAATTGGGAAATGATTTTAATAAAGCTTATAAAAAATCAGCTCGCGTGGTGGGCGACGTAATCGGTAAATATCATCCACACGGCGATACCGCTGTTTACGACACAATGGTTCGTATGGCACAGCCATTTTCGATGCGTCACATGTTGATTGATGGACAAGGCAACTTCGGTAGCGTTGACGGTGATTCACCCGCCGCGATGCGTTATACCGAAGTACGAATGGCAAAAATATCACATGAAATGCTAAGTGATTTGGATAAAGAAACTGTCGATTTCACACCAAACTATGACGAATCTGAATCCGAACCATCTGTTTTACCAACACGCATTCCAACCTTGCTAATCAATGGTTCATCAGGCATTGCAGTTGGTATGGCAACCAACATTCCGCCACATAATTTAAATGAAGTTATTAGTGCGTGTTTAGCGTTAATCGACGAACCCAATTCAACAATTGATGATTTGATGGGACACATCAAAGGTCCTGATTTCCCAACAGCAGCATTTATCAACGGCGCGGCAGGAATTAGGCATGCTTACGAAACAGGTCGCGGTAAAATTTACCTTCGTGCGCGTTGCGAAATTGAAAATATCGGTGACAGTTCACGTCAAGCGATTATCGTTACCGAATTACCGTATCAAGTGAACAAAGCCCGTTTGCTTGAAAAAATCGCTGAACTCGTCAAAGAAGTCAAAATCGAAGGTATTTCGGGATTGCGCGATGAGTCCGACAAAGACGGAATGCGTATGGTGATTGAATTAAAACGTGGCGAAGTCGGCGAAGTCGTTTTGAATAACCTCTACAAACAAACTCAATTCCAAACTGTTTTTGGTATCAACATGGTGGCGATTCTTGACGGTCGTCCGTATTGTTTGAATTTGCTCGAAATTCTTGGCGCGTTTATCAATCATCGCCGCGAAATCGTGACACGTCGCACCGTTTATTTGCTTCGTAAAGCACGCGAACGAGCGCATATTTTGGAAGGTTTAGCGATTGCGTTAGCGAATATTAACGCCATGATTGACATGATTAAAGCGGCTAAAACACCTGCCGAAGCAAAAGAAGGTTTGCTTTCAACGTTGTGGAATGCAGGTTTGGTTTTGAATTTAATCGAACGCACCAACGCGGGTGATTCACGTCCTGATAATTTGCCTGCAATTTACGGTTTATCAGGCGAAACGTATCGCCTTTCAGAAACACAAGCGCAAGCGATTTTAGAATTACGTTTGCACCGTTTGACAGGTTTAGAACAAGATAAAATCGTCGGCGAATACACGCAATTATTGGAACAAATCGCGTTTTATTTACACATTTTGGGCAACGATGTACGTTTGATGGAAGTGATTCGTGAAGAACTCGTTGCGATTAAAGACCAATATAGCGAACCACGTCGCACCGTGATTATCGAAAATCGTGATGATTTGACCGATGAAGATTTAATCACCGAAGAAGATATGGTCGTGACGGTTTCTCACGAAGGTTATGTGAAAGCGCAACCGCTTTCAGATTATCAAGCGCAACATCGTGGTGGTCGTGGC
>JBASLW010000252.1:0-3951 GCA_049656545.1 Methylococcaceae bacterium | reverse complement strand
TAATTCAAGCGTTTCAGCCGAAAATAATTTCACACTGGCTGGTTCATAGTTTGAAACCCCAATAATTTTGCCGTCTTGCGAGATTGCACCACCAATTGAATTGCCCCCTTGAATTATTCTTTTTTCGACCCCATCTGTGAGCAAATCAATTTTAGTCAAGCCTCCATCTCGACCAAAAACGTAAGCGAAACGCTCATCACGCGAAAAAACCACCGAAGCGTGTGATAAATCGCCTAAACCATCGATTTTAGCGAGCTGACTTGGTTGTGAGGTGTTAATGATTCGCGCAGAATTTGATTCGCGCTCAATGACTAAACCTAAATCACCTGTTGCGCGTAAATCGTCAGCGTGAACATTTAGAGCAAAAATTAAACTTAAAAAAGAAACAATTTTTTTCATGAAAGTGGCTAAAAATAAACAAAATGATGCCGAACATAATAGCGAAAAATGTTAAAATTTTAATAACAAATTCACAACAAAGAGGTTTTTAAACATGACAAACGCTTTGGCTTTACCCGTAAATTTATCTGTTGGAACGTTTGACGCTTACTTAAATGTTGTGCGTCAAATGCCGCAATTATCAAGCGAAGAAGAACACGAACTCGCTGTGCGTTATCACGAAGAAGGTGATTTAGAAGCGGCGCGCCGATTAGTTATGACCAATTTACGGTTTGTGGTTCACATTGCACGCGGTTACAGCGGTTACGGTTTATCAATGCCTGATTTAATTCAAGAAGGGAATGTTGGTTTGATGAAAGCTGTCAAACGTTTTGACCCTATGATGGGCGTGCGTTTGGTGTCATTTGCGGTACATTGGATTAAAGCGGAAATTCACGAATATGTGATTAAAAATTGGGGCATCGTCAAAATTGCCACCACAAAAGCACAACGTAAATTATTTTTTAATTTACGCAAAATGAAAAAAGACATGAATTGGCTTTCACACGATGACGCACAATCGATTGCGACAGATTTGAATGTCGATTTGAGTGATGTTTATGAAATGGAAAAACGGTTGAGTAGTCACGATGCGTCTTTTGATATGTCAAATGATGACAGCGACGATGAAAATTACGCTGCGCCTGTTAATTATTTGCAGTCTTATCACGCCGACCCTGCTGAATTACTTGAAGCCTCGGATTGGGAAGGTAAAGAACATGATTTACTTGTGGAAGCGATGAAATCACTTGATGAACGGAGCATTGATATTTTGACAAGTCGTTGGTTAATTGAGAAAAAAGCCACCTTGCAAGATTTAGCCGCAAAATATAACGTTTCTGCCGAGCGAATTCGCCAACTTGAACAAAATGCGATGAAAAAAATTCGGAATGCGTCAGTATTTGTGGCGTAAAAAATGTAGCTTGAAAAAAACCGCCTTTATGGCGGTTTTTTTATTTTTAGGAAAAAGAAAATGACAGAGAAATTTCAAGGTCAATTTACCTTGCAACGTTTGCCAAAAAATTCTCATGAATCGCTACGCGCTTGGGACGCGGCGGATGAATATGTTTTGGAATATATTGCAACGTTGAATTTGTCAAAAAATGCAAAAATCTTAATTATGAATGACAGTTTTGGCGCATTGGCAATTGGCCTACAGTCGTTTCAAATTTTCGCACTTTCGGATTCATATCTTTCGCAACAGGCAACACGCTTAAATTTTGTAGAAAATAAATTACCTGAAAACGCTGTGACATTGATTAAAAGCCTTGAACCGTTGCCACAAAATTTAGATTTAGTTGTAATTAAAGTACCAAAAACGTTGGCATTATTAGAATTTCAATTATTACAATTGCGTTCAAGTATTTCTGAAACCCCGCAAATTATTGTCGCGGGAATGATTAAAATTTTAACGCCAAGCGTTTGGAATTTATTAGAACGAATTATTGGCGAAACAAAAACTTCATTAGCACAAAAAAAAGCCCGTTTGATTTTCGCCTCGTTTAACCAAAATTTACCAACACCAAAAAATCCATATCCGATTCGTTACGTTTTAGAAAAATCGAATTACGAAATTACTAATCATGCGAATGTGTTTTCGCGCGAAAAATTGGATATTGGAACACGGTTTTTTCTTGAAAATTTGCCGAAATCTGAAAATTTTAATGACATCGTAGATTTAGGTTGTGGAAATGGGATTGTGGGTTTAATTGCAGCAGAAAAAAATCCCGCTGCCCAAATTCATTTTGTTGATGAATCGTTTATGGCGATTGAATCCGCGCGTGAAAATTTTAAAAATGCGTTTCAAAATCGAATTGCACAATTTCATATCGATGATTGCCTTACTAATTTTACAGTGAATTCAGCAGATTTGATTTTGTGTAATCCGCCCTTTCATCAACAACACGTTATTGGTGATTTCATCGCGCAAACCATGTTTAAACAAGCTAAAAATGTACTGCGAAAAAAGGGCGAATTATGGGTGATTGGTAATCAACATTTGAATTATGGCATGGCGTTGACACGAATTTTTGAAAAGAAAAATGTAAATTTAATCGCTCAAAATGCAAAATTTCAAATTTGGAAAGCAAGATTTCTTGGCTAAGAAAAAAATCGAACCTGTGTGATAATAAACACAACAAAAACACACGCTTTTCAACAAATAAATTGAGGATTCAAATGGACGAAAATAAGAAAAAAGCACTTGCCGCCGCGTTGATGCAAATCGAAAAGCAACACGGCAAAGGCTCGGTCATGAAAATGGGCGATGTGGATATTTCAAAAGATGTTGAAGTCGTGTCAACAGGTTCGTTGAGTTTAGATATTGCGCTCGGCTGTGGTGGTTTGCCGCGTGGAAGAATCATTGAAATTTATGGTCCTGAATCATCGGGCAAAACGACATTGACACTGCAAGTGATTGCTGAAGTTCAAAAACTCGGTGGCACAGCCGCGTTTATCGATGCGGAACACGCACTAGATATTAACTACGCTGGGAAACTAGGCGTTGATATAGAAAATTTATACGTTTCACAACCTGACACTGGCGAGCAAGCCTTAGAAATTACCGATTCACTTGTACGTTCTGGCGCGATTGATATTGTGGTGGTCGATTCCGTTGCTGCGCTTACACCGAAAGCTGAAATTGAAGGCGATATGGGCGATTCGCACATGGGTTTGCAAGCGCGTTTGATGTCACAAGCGTTACGAAAACTCACCGCAAACATTAAACGTTCGAACACAATGGTGATTTTCATCAATCAAATTCGGATGAAAATTGGCGTGATGTTCGGTTCACCTGAAACCACGACAGGCGGTAATGCGTTGAAATTTTATGCTTCAGTACGTTTAGATATTCGTCGCATCGGAGCAGTGAAAAAAGGGGATGACATTATCGGCAACGAAACGCGGGTGAAAGTGGTAAAAAACAAAGTCGCACCGCCATTTAAACAAGCCGAATTCGAGATTTTATATGGAGAAGGTATTTCGTTTGCAGGCGAATTAGTTGATTTGGGCGTGAATTTTGGTTTTGTACAAAAAGCAGGCTCTTGGTACAGCTACGGTTCTGAAAAAATTGGACAAGGCAAAGAAAACGCAAAACTCTTTTTCAAAGAAAATCCTGCCAAAGCGAAAGAACTTGAAAAACAAATTCGCGACGAAGCCTTTCAAAAACCGTTGCTTGCCGTCAAAGAATTTGAACCTACTGAAGACGAAATCGATGTAGGCGAACCGCTCTAAAAATTCGCTGTGAATCCCGTTGCTCAAGACATTAAAAATCATTGTTTGCGCTTGCTTGCGCGTCGTGAGCATTCGCAAAAAGAATTACTCACCAAATCGATGCAAAAAGGATTTTCTCGCGCTGAAATCGAACCTGTTTTAACCGAATTGGCTGAAAACAACTGGCAAAGCGACGCACGTTTTGCCGAAAATTACGCGCGAGCAAGATTGCGTAAAGGCTACGGTGCAACCGCGATTCGTTACGAACTAAGTCAAAAAGGCATAGATGTTGCTGATACC
>JBASLW010000251.1:0-6504 GCA_049656545.1 Methylococcaceae bacterium | reverse complement strand
TCCGACTAACGGCTTTTCAGCGCGTAACGTTGGAACAGCTTGACGTTGCATGTTTGAACCCATTAACGCACGGTTCGCGTCATCGTGTTCTAAAAATGGGATGATTGAAGCAGCAACAGACACAATTTGTTTTGACGAAACGTCCATGTACTGCACAGTGTCAGACATCGCCAACGTAAATTCATCTTTGTGGCGGCAAGATACCAAACCGTCAACTAATTTTCCTGTTGAATCAACGGGAACACTCGCTTGCGCGATGACGAAACTACCTTCTTCAATAGCTGATAAATAATCAACTTGATCGGTAACTTTACCGTCAACAACTTTGCGATAAGGTGTTTCTAAGAAACCGTAATGATTGGTTCGCGCATAAACCGACAACGAGTTAATCAAACCAATGTTTGGTCCCTCAGGTGTTTCAATAGGACAAACTCGACCATAATGCGTGGCGTGTACGTCTCGAACCTCAAAGCCAGCACGTTCACGCGCTAAACCACCAGGTCCTAATGCAGAAACACGGCGTTTATGGGTAATTTGTGATAATGGATTATTTTGATCCATAAATTGCGACAACTGGCTTGAGCCAAAAAATTCTTTAATTGCCGCAGAAACTGGTTTTGCGTTAATAATTTCTTGTGGCGTTAGCCCTTCAGAATCTGCAAGTGTAAGACGTTCTTTAACAGTTCTTTCAACGCGAACTAAGCCAACGCGGAATTGATTTTCAACCATTTCACCCACAGAACGCACGCGACGATTTCCTAAATGGTCAATATCATCGACGTTGCCGTTGCCGTTACGAATGTCAATTAACTCTTTTAAAACATCAATAATATCGTCTTTAGTTAATGTACCTGAGCCGACAATTTCTTCGCGACCTAAACGGCTATTAAATTTCATCCGACCAACAGTTGATAAATCGTAACGGTCAGCAGTGAAAAATAAATTTTGGAATAAATTTTCAGCCGACTCTTTTGTTGGTGGCTCGCCAGGACGCATCATGCGATAAATTTCAACCAACGCTTCTAGTGTTGTTTTTGAATCATCTAAACGCATTGCATTTGAAATATAAGCACCACGATCTAAATCGTTGACGTATAAAACATCTAATTCTTTAATACCCGCTTCAATGCAGCGGTCAATAATTGCGCCATTTAATTCATCATTGACATTAGCGATTAACTCACCTGTTTTTTTATCAATAACGTTGTGCGCTAAAATTTTGCCAAGTAAATACTCGCGCGGAACTTCAAACGAACTTACGCCTGCTTTATTCAAATCACGAATATGCTTTGCGGTAATGCGTTTGCCTTCTTCAATTAAAACTTGATCGCCATGTTTAATATCAAACGCAGCAATATCGCCACGCAAACGCTCTGGCGGAATATGGTAAGTATAAGTATCTTTGTTAACCGTGAATTTATTGGTTTCAAAGAACATTTTAATCATTTCTTCGTTGTCATAACCAAGCGCACGCAACAAAATTGTAGCGGGAATTTTACGGCGACGATCAATACGCACATAAACACAATCTTTATGATCAAACTCGAAATCGAGCCATGAACCACGATAAGGAATGACGCGAGCGTTAAATAATAATTTTCCTGATGAATGCGTTTTCCCTTTGTCATGATCGAAAAATACGCCTGGTGAACGGTGTAATTGTGAAACGATAACACGCTCTGTTCCGTTAATTACAAACGTTCCTGTATCTGTCATTAGGGGCAATTCACCCATATAAACTTCTTGTTCACGCACGTCTTTAACAACTTTTGCGCTAGCGGCGGCTTCTTTGTCATAAATAACTAAACGAACCATTACGCGCAATGAAGCAGCATAAGTAGCACCACGTTGCTGACATTCACGCACATCAAACATCGGTTCGCCTAAACGATAACGAACATATTCTAAAACGGCATAACCGTTATGACTTTCAATAGGAAAAACGCTTGAAAATGCAGCGTGCAAACCTTCGTTGTCACGTTTATTTACGCCGACACCTGATTGTAAAAAATGTGCATAAGAATCGATTTGAGTGGCAAGGAGATAGGGGACTTCAAGCACTTCAGTGCTTTTCCCAAAATTATTTCGAATACGCTTTTTTTCAGTGAAAGAATACGTCATATCGCTTTAAAACCTTTTTGTCGGAGAACGTTTTACTGTGCAAATCATTGCAAGCAACAAAAGGCCGATGGCAAAAATGCCACCAGCCCATTCAAGAATCAGGCAAAACCTGAGATAAAAATCAACGTTTATTTGATTTCTACTGTTGCGCCCGCTTCTGTTAATTCTTTTTTGAAAGTTTCGGCTTCAGCTTTAGAAACGCCTTCTTTCAATACAGTTGGAACGCCTTCAACTGCGTCTTTCGCTTCTTTCAAGCCCAAACCAGTGATGCCGCGAACAACTTTAATTACTGCAACTTTGTTTTCGCCAAAGCCAGTCATAATTACGTCGAATTCAGTTTGTTCTTCAGCTGCTGCCGCTGCTGGAGCAGCTGCCGCAACAGCTACTGCTGCTGATACGCCGAATTTTTCTTCCATCGCTGAAATTAAATCAACGATTTCTGTAACTGTCATGTTTGCAACTGCGTCTAAAATATCCGCTTGTGAAATTGCCATTGTATGTTCCTCTAAAATAATTGGTTTTAACCGAGTAAATAAAAATTAAGCGGCTTCTTGTTTTTGATCGCGCAATGCAGCCAACGTCCGAACGAATTTTTCGGTTGGTGCTTTCAACACTGCCATCAACAATGCAATACCTTCGTTGCGGGTTGGCAAACGAGCCAAACGTGGCAACTCTGAGCCGTCGAAAGATTGACCGTTAATGGCAACAATCTTTGCAATGAGTTTATCGTGTGTTTTCGCAAAATCACTGATTAAACGTCCCGCAGAGCCAGGTTCTTCCATTGAAAATGCAATCAATAATGGTCCAACCATTTTATCTTGCATACATTCAAATTCAGTTCCTGCAACCGCGCGTTTTGCTAACGTGTTTTTTACAACACGCAAATAAACGCCTGTTTCTCTAGCAGTTTTACGCAATTCAGTTAATTCGGTTACGGTCAACCCACGATACTCTGCGGCAACTGCAGAATGCGCTTTCGCGGCATACGCAGCAACTTCTTCTACGACAACCTTTTTGCTGTCTAAATTTAGAGCCATAGCTTACTCCGATAATTCTGAAAATTTTCAGCATTGAAAATGCACACGCTGAAAAGTGTGTTTATCTTACGGTACGAACCAAATGGGTTACGTTCCGCCTACGCAGGAAATTAAGTTTTAAAACACCTGCGGTCTTTGACGGCTACAGGGCAAAAGCTCTGCAACTCAAAGTTTGGTTTTAGACTAAACCACTCATATCCAACCAAAGACCAGGTCCCATGGTTGAAGAAAGTGTGATTTTTCTAATGTACACACCTTTTGAAGTTGATGGTTTTAATCTTTTTAAATCTGCGATTAAGGCTTCTAAATTGCCTTGAATTGCGGCTGTATCGAACGCCACTTTGCCCAATGTAGAATGAATAATACCGCCTTTATCATTTCTATAACGAACTTGACCCGATTTTGCATTTTTCACTGCACCAGCAATATCAGTCGTTACAGTGCCAACTTTTGGGTTTGGCATTAAACCGCGTGGTCCTAAAATTTGACCTAATTGACCCACAACACGCATTGCGTCTGGTGACGCGATAACTACGTCAAAATTCATTTCGCCTTTTTTGACCAAATCGCCTAAATCGTCCATACCGACAATATCTGCACCTGCTTCTTTAGCCGCTTCAGCGTTTGCACCTTGTGTAAATACTGCAACGCGAACAGTTTTGCCTGTTCCGTTTGGCAACACAGTTGCGCCACGAACGTTTTGATCAGATTTGCGTGCATCAATACCTAAATTGACGCTCACGTCAATCGACTCAGCGAATTTTGAGGTCGAAAATTCTTTCAATAAAGCCACTGCATCAGCTACAGAATACTGTTTGTTTGCATCAATTTTTGCTTTGATTAACTTCGCTTTTTTTGTCAATTTAGCCATTTTACAAACCCTCCACAATCAAGCCCATGCTTGTCGCACTGCCCGCAATTGTTCTAACCGCTGCGTCTAAATTCGCCGCTGTTAAATCTTCCATTTTCGCTTTTGCAATATCTTCTAATTGCTGACGGGTAACGGTGCCGATTTTTTTAGTATTTGGATTGCTACTACCACCTTTCAAACCTAACGCTTTTTTCAATAAGAAAGTCGCTGGTGGTGTTTTGGTGATATAAGTAAAACTACGGTCACTATAAACAGTAATCACAACTGGTAAAGGCATCCCTTTTTCAACATCAGCTGTTTTTGCGTTAAATGCTTTACAAAATTCCATGATATTCACACCACGTTGACCCAATGCTGGACCAATTGGTGGACTTGGATTTGCTTCACCCGCTTTTACCTGCAATTTAATGTAGGCGGTAATTTTTTTAGCCATAACTTACTCCATTTTGGGTTAAACGCTTTTCAGCTCCCCTAAGACAAAAAATCTCTAGTTTTAAAAACCAGAGACACTAAAATAATTGTTTGTTAACTTTTTTCGACTTGATCGAAATTTAATTCGACAGGCGTTGCACGACCGAAAATCATTACCGCGACTTTTAATTTACTTTTTTCATAAAGTACTTCTTCGATTTCGCCGTTGAAATCTTTGAAAGGTCCATCGATGATGCGAACCACTTCACCCGCTTCAAATAACACTTTATGACGTGGCTTGTTAATACTATCTTCGACGCGATTCAAAATAGCATTCGCTTCTTTTTCAGTAATCGGTGCTGGACGATCTGACGTTCCACCAATAAAACCTAACACTTTCGGTGTATCTTTCACCAAATGCCAAGATTCGTTGGTCAATTCCATTTGAACTAACACATAACCTGGAAAAAATTTGCGCTCACTTTTGCGTTGTTGCCCCATTTTCATTTCAACGACTTCTTCAGTCGGAATAAGAATTTGACCAAAAAGATCGTCTAAACCTTCGCGTGAAATGCGTTCTTGAAGTGAGAGTTTAACTTTGTTTTCAAAATTAGATTGTGATTGAACAACATACCAACGTTGCGACATATTACGCTTGCCCCGTCAATAAACGAACACCCCAAAACAGAAACGTATCGAGTAACCAAAGCATTAAACTGACAATTGAAACCATTGCAAACACAAGCAAAGTTGTGCGCGTTGTTTCGTCACGGGTTGGCCAAACAATTTTTCTAACTTCGATTTTTGAATCAGCAACAAATGCTGTAATGGAGTGACCCCAAGCCGTTGTTGCAAGCATTGCAACGACACCGCCTGAAACCGCTAATAAACCCAAAACACGGTAAATTAACTTCACATCAGAAAAATGATAAAACGCCGCGATTCCAGCAATAACAAAGACGACGGAAAAAACTTGTTTGATAACATCAAAAATGTTTGTTGATGCCTCTGTTTGCGTATTCATAAGTGCGGACTTTTAAGATGAACTATGAAAATAAGATGATTTTGTGCTGGCAGGCCAGGAGGGGATCGAACCCCCAACCAACGGTTTTGGAGACCGCCATTCTACCAATTGAACTACTGACCTATTCAGACAAACTTTTGATACTACTTTATGCCATGCAGTTAAGCGTGGCGAAATTTTTTATTCTATAATTGAAGCTACAACGCCAGCACCTACTGTGCGACCGCCTTCACGAATTGCAAAACGCAACCCTTCTTCCATAGCAATTGATGAAATCAATTTAACTTTGACCGAAATGTTGTCACCAGGCATTACCATTTCAACACCTTCTGGTAATTCTACTGCGCCTGTTACGTCAGTTGTTCTGAAATAGAACTGTGGACGGTAACCGTTGAAGAATGGTGTATGACGACCACCTTCATCTTTTGACAAGATGTAGATTTCAGAGTTGAAGTAAGAGTGTGGTTTGATGGTGCCTTTGTGCGCCAAAACTTGACCACGTTCAACGTCATCACGTTTTGTACCACGCAACAACAAACCTACGTTATCGCCTGCTTCACCTTGATCCAACAATTTGCGGAACATTTCAACGCCCGTACAAGTTGTAACAACAGTTGGACGAATACCAACGATTTCAACCTCTTGACCAACTTTAATCACACCACGTTCAATACGACCTGTTACCACAGTACCGCGACCTGAAATCGAGAATACGTCTTCGATTGGCATTAAGAATGCGCCGTCAACAGCACGTTCTGGCAATGGAATGTATGAATCTAACGCTTCAACTAACTTTACAACTGATGGTGCGCCGATTAGGCTTTCATCACCTTGTAACGCCAATAATGCTGAACCACGAATAATTGGTGTGTCATCGCCTGGGAATTCGTACATATCCAACAATTCACGAATTTCCATTTCAACCAATTCAATCAATTCTTCGTCGTCAACCATATCTGCTTTGTTCAAGAACACAACGATATATGGAACACCAACTTGGCGTGACAACAAAATGTGTTCACGAGTTTGTGGCATTGGAC
>JBASLW010000250.1:0-5312 GCA_049656545.1 Methylococcaceae bacterium | reverse complement strand
GTATGTTAGGTGCAGCTTCTGGTGCAATTGCTGGTTTAGTTGTGATTACGCCTGCCTGCGGCTGGTCTGGTGTGATGGGCGCAATTTTCTTAGGGCTAACATCGGGCGCAGTCTGTTTTTGGGCAGTCACAATTTTGAAAGCAAAATTAAAATATGATGACTCGCTTGACGCATTTGGTGTTCACGGTATTGGTGGTATTTTAGGCGCATTAGGTACAGCAGTAGTAGCAAATCCAGCATTAGGCGGTACAGGTGTTTGGGATTATGTTGCTAACGCAGCGGCTGAATATAATTTTGGCGCACAATTTATCAGTCAATTTTGGGGCGTGGCAGTAGCGGTAATTTGGTCTGCTGTGGTTTCTTATGTAGCGTATAAAATTGTTGACGTAATTGTTGGCTTGCGTGTTAGCGAAGAAGATGAACGTCAAGGTTTAGACACCACAACACATGGCGAAACCGCTTATCACCTGTAATTTTTGTGTAGAAGTGGTTATGATTGCGACGCAGTTTTTAATCACTTCTTTTCACTTTTTAACTTGGAACAATTTATGAAACTTATTACAGCAATTATTAAACCTTTCAAAATGGATGATGTGCGTGAAGCCTTATCTGAAATTGGTGTTGCGGGGGTAACTGCAACCGAAGTTAAAGGTTTTGGTCGTCAAAAAGGTCACACTGAACTTTATCGTGGCGCGGAATATGTGGTCGATTTTTTACCAAAAGTTAAACTCGAAATCGCTGTAGCTGATGACGTAGTGGATAAAGCCGTTGAAACCATCGTAAAAGCGGCAAATACAGGCAAAATTGGCGACGGAAAAATTTTCGTGTCGAATTTGGAACAAGTCATTCGTATTCGTACAGGTGAAACTGGCGAAGAAGCTATTTAAATTTGAAAAATTATGCACCCAAAACTTAATTTTTGGACGCTGCTTTGTGCAGCGTCTTTTTTTATTCTGCCGCAAAATATTTTTGCCGCAGAGTTAAATCAGGCGAACACCGCATGGGTTCTGACTTCAACAGCCTTGGTTTTGTTTATGACAATTCCAGGGCTTTCGTTGTTTTACGGTGGTTTAGTTCGCAGTAAAAACGTGCTGTCTGTGTTAATGCAATGTTTTGCGATTACTTGTTTAGTCTCGCTGCTTTGGCTCGCGGGCGTTTATAGTTTGATTTTTGCCGATGGTGGTGAATCACAAGCGTGGATTGGTAGTTTTTCAAAAGCATTTTTACCTGATATTACAACGACAAATCTAATCGGCGACATTCCCGAAACCGTGTATTTCATGTTTCAAATGACGTTTGCCATTATCACACCCGCGTTAATTGTCGGTGGTTTTGCAGAGCGGATGAAATTTTCAGCCATGCTTTGGTTTAGCGCGTTGTGGCTGATTTTGGTTTATATGCCAATTTGCCACTGGATTTGGGGCGGAGGTTGGCTTGCAAAAATGGGCGCAATGGATTTTGCAGGCGGCATTGTGATTCACGTCAACGCGGGCGTTGCAGCATTAGTTTCAGCAATTGTTTTGGGCAAACGTAAAGGTTTCCCACAAGTTGCCATGCCGCCGCACAATATGACAATGGTTGTGACAGGTGCGGGAATGCTTTGGTTTGGCTGGTTTGGATTTAACGGTGGAAGTGCATTGACTTCAGATGGTCGTGCGGGAATGGCAATTTTAACCACACATATTGCTGCCGCCGCAGGTTCGCTAACATGGATGGCAATTGAATGGCGCAAATACGGCAGACCAAGCGTTTTAGGTATCGTCACAGGAATGGTTGCAGGTTTAGGCACAATTACACCCGCTTCGGGTTATATCGGTTCATTTGGCGCATTGGTAATTGGCGTAACAGCAGGATTTGTGTGTTTTCACGCGACCCAAATTGTGAAACGCAAATTGAAAATTGACGATTCACTCGACGTTTTTCCCGTTCACGGCGTTGGTGGCATTATCGGCTCGTTAATGACAGGCGTTTTTGCTGCATCGCAATTTGGTGGTTTAGGTTTGCCTGAAGGTGTAACAATTTCGCATCAAGTTGGCGTGCAAGCCTTAGCGGTTTTCGTGACTGCGGTTTGGAGTGCGGCATTTAGTTACGCCATTTTGAAAGGTTTAGATTTGTGGATTGGTTTGCGTGTAACTAGCGACGAAGAAGTTCAAGGTTTAGACATCGCTTTGCATGAAGAAACGGGTTATCACAGTTTGAATTAAATTGAAACATTCATTTTCTTGTTATTATGTTTCCTTTCGATTCTGAAAAGGATGCTTTATTTTTAACAGGCAAAACCGATGTTTCAACTGATTTTATTTGCAGTGGCTTTTTTTGTGGTGCAATCACTGCTTAAAAAGCCGCCTGAAATTTTAAAAAAATATAGTCGCATTTTGATGATGAGTGTAATTGGAATGTTGCTTGCTTATTTAATGGCAACAGGACGGTTAAATTGGTTTTTTGCGTTCGTTATGATGACAGTTACATTTTTGTTTCGTTTATTACCGACTGTCGTACAAGTGTTGCCACATTGGTTACAATTTAAAAATCTGTGGCGACAATGGCAACATTCCAATTCACAACATGAAAATACATCCGATTTCAAATCAACGCATTCAAGTGAAATGACACGAGCCGAAGCATTTGATATTTTAGGTTTAACACCAAATGCAACGGATATTGAAATTATTGCTGCACATCGAAAATTGATGCAAAAAGTGCATCCTGATCGTGGTGGTTCGAACTATTTAGCGGCAAAAATCAATTTAGCCAAAGACATGCTTTTATCGTCATAACAATAAAAAAACCAGAGAATTTATGAGCGTTAAACGGATTGAACATATTGACGTATGGCGATTTTTCGCAGTCATGCTGGTAATTCAAGAGCATTTTTTACTTTTTACAGGACTTGATCGTTACATTCCGCAAATTGAAACCTATTCGTTACAAATCGAACGGTTTGGGGAATTAGGAGTTTTAATTTTTTTTAGTATTAGCGGATTTGTAATTTGTACTGCGTTGAATTCAGAAAAAAACACCAGTGGTAAAATTTGTTTAAGCGCATTTTACACACGGCGATTTTTTCGGATTATTCCGCCACTTTGGTTTTATTTATTGGTTATCTTTTTATTAAGTAAGTTAGGCGTAATCACTAAAATCAGCGGACAACAATTTTTAACATCAATCACATTTTTATGTAACTTGCCGTTTGAAAAAGGTTGTTCGTGGTTTGCAGGACATACTTGGTCGCTCGCATACGAAGAGCAATTTTATTTACTGTTTCCATTCCTGTTTTTATGGGCATGGCGCGGCGCGAAAAGTTCACGACTTTCAATTGCCATTGTGTTGTTAGTTTCAACGGCGATAACGTTGCAACAATTAAACCAGATTTTTTGGGCAGAATACGCGGGTTATTTTTTATTTTTATTATCAGGATGTTTTACCGCATTTCTACCGATACGATGGATGCAAAAATTACGCGCATTGCAATTTTCAACTTGGTTTTTATCGGTTGTTATTTTTATGAGTTTAATCTGTTTTTTACCCAATAAGCAGGATGCGTATTTTAAAATTTTGGTTTATCCCATTTTTGTACAAATAATGGTTTTCGGAACGCCAACGCATTTTTTAATGATTAAAATGATTTTTGAGAATGCGATATTTAGCTATTTTGGGCGCATTTCTTATGGAATTTATTTATGGCAAGAATTGGCGACAGCCTATTATGAAAATATGCCTTGGTGGATAAATTCTGTGTATTTAGTTTTCGTCTTTATTTTTGCAGCGATTTCGTTTCGATATTTTGAAATACCTTGTCAAAAATTAGGGACAGCATTTTCAAATCAATTAAAAATGAAAAATAATGAGGGAAGATTATGATTATAGTGACAGGCGGCGCGGGATTTATCGGTAGTAATCTAATCCATACGCTTAATAAACAAGGCGAAAGTGATATTTTGTTAGTGGATAATTTAACTAACGGTCACAAAATGCAAAATATCGCTGATTTAAATATCGCCGATTATATGGATAAAAATGATTTTATCGAACGTTTGAATAATCCCAATTTTTTAACGCATATTCGCGCGGTTTTTCACCAAGGTGCGTGTTCTGCAACCACGGAATGGGATGGTCGTTACATCATGACGAATAATTATGAGTATTCAAAACGCTTACTAGAATGGTGTCAAAGTAAACATATTCCTTTTGTTTATGCGTCTTCTGCGTCAGTTTATGGTTTTGGGAAACACGGTTTTCATGTTGATAGAGTTAGTGAAAAACCCATCAATATGTACGCGTATTCTAAATTTCAATTTGACCAATATGTTCGTCGCATTTTACCGCGTGCGAATAGTCAAATTGTGGGATTACGTTATTTCAATGTCTATGGTTCACGCGAACAACATAAAGGCAGCATGAGCAGCACGCCATTTCATTTCAATAACCAATTAAAAACAGGTGCTGAAGTAAAGTTATTTGGTAGTTGTGACGGTTTTGCAGACGGTGAACAACGCCGTGATTTTGTGTATATAAATGATGTTGTCGCTGTGAACTTATGGTTTTTAGCGAACTCACACAAAAGCGGAATTTTCAATGTTGGTACAGGTCATGCACAATCCTTTAACACGATGGCGCAAGCAGTCATTGATTGGCATAAACACGGTAAAATTAGTTACATTCCTTTTCCAGAACACTTAAAAGGTGCATATCAAAGTTTTACTGAAGCCGATATTTCAACATTACGCGCTGCGGGGTATGAACGGGAATTTATGAATGTGAAACAAGGTGTTTCAGATTATTTGAATAGGTTAAATCGTGCTTGAAGCGTTAAATGATTTGTTGCCACAAACTCAATGCGGACAATGCAGTTTTAAAGGTTGTCGTCCGTATGCAGAAGCCATTTTGGCAGGCAAAGCAGATATCAATCAATGTCCACCGAGTGGCGACGAAGGTATTGCAAAAATTGCCGCTTTTTTAGGTGTTCAAGCAAAACCATTAAATCCTAAATTCGGTGAACATAAACCTAAAAGTGTCGCGTTTATTGATGAAGCGAATTGTATTGGCTGTGTGAAATGTATTGCCGTTTGTCCTGTTGATGCGATTGTCGGTGCATCAAAACAAATGCACACTGTGATTTCAGCAGAATGCACAGGTTGTGAATTATGTATCCCGCCCTGTCCAATGGATTGCATTGTGATGTTACCGCGTGAAAATACAGATTTTTCTTCTATGCGCGCGAAAAATCGCTACGAAAACCGCTTAATACGTTTAGAAAAAGAAGCCGCTGGAAAAGCTGAATTTAAACGTCAACAAAAAGCACGATTACTGGG
>JBASLW010000249.1:0-7958 GCA_049656545.1 Methylococcaceae bacterium | reverse complement strand
AAATTCAGGTGGTTGTATTTTTTAAAATTCCTTAACGTGGTTGGTATGACAAATTCCGTGTCGACCCCTAACAAAACTTTGTATTTGCTCAACTACATCAATGATGAAGATTATCGGCGCAGAATTTTAACGCAACTGAATCGCGGTGAAGAAAGACATCATGTTGCGCGTGCTATTTTTCATGGACGGCGTGGTGAAATGCGAAAATCGTATCGTGAAGGTCAAGAAGACCAGTTGGGCGCACTCGGATTGGTTCTTAATGGGGTTGTACTTTGGAACACGATTTACATGGAATCTGCTTTAGATCAGCTGAAAAATCAATCTGTAACGATTGGTGAAGATTTTGAACAACGATTATCCCCGTTACTTTATCAACACATCAATGTGCTTGGACATTACTCATTTACGCTTTCAGAACAAATCGAAAAAGGAAAACTTAGACCACTAAATCAGGTTGAAAATCCTTAGCGTACGTTTTCGTACTTTTAGTATTGGAACCCCGACTGAAAGGATAACCACTAGTATCCGAATACTGGTTAGATAAATTAACGTTTGTAAATGACAAAGCTTTAACTCCTTGCTGTGCAGTAAATTTGAAATAACTATTACCCGTTTGACTATCACCTGGTGCAATCTGTTCGTATCTCATCATAGCCACTGATGAAAAAAACGAAGAAAAAATTCCCAAATCAAAAACTGGATTTAAAAACGTTTTAGAACCAGAGCTGTTAGTAGAGAACATCGCATTGTCATAAGTAACACTTGCTGTAAAAGTCTGCCCAATGGTAAGACCACTTACGTTACTTGAGTTGATAACCGCACTGAAATCATCACGCACCATTGTTGCGTTCGCTGTAGTAGCACAACCCAAGCCGAGCAAGCTCAAAGCCGCAATTTTAGCTAGTTTGTTTGTTTGTTTGTTTGTTTGTTTGTTTGAACATCGTAGTTTCCTTTTTTAGAATTGAAATAAAAAACTCACTTAATTTAGCAATTTAATTGCCAACTTTTTAATTTATTGATTTTAAATAAATTTTTTGCTAAAACTTGAAAACAGTTTTAAAAATGTTCTAAACTGTAAAAAAACCTGACAGTTTTTAAAGATGGTTTTCAAGCTGAAAAATAGAATTTCTTAAAATTCAATGAAATAGCAAAAAATTGAAGTGTAAAAAATTTCGACAGTTCAAAACGTTCCCGCTCATTTTTCACAATTGTCGTGCTATGATTTTAAATTCATAAAAATAATAAAAAGGAGCAGGAAATAATGTTGTTAGCAAAAATTATCGCTGTGGGGATTTTAGTTTGGTTTTTTCACAGTGCAAAAGAAAATGGTCAACAACCGTTTAAATGGGCAATTATTGGTTTAGTTGGTTACGGTATCACATGGGAAGCGGCGCATTTAATTACCGATGCGCTGACAGCAAATAAAATTATTGCAGCGACAATTCCAGCGTTAATTGCAATGGTTGGCGCATGGTTGATTCGTCAAAAATTGATTTCTGATGCGAAAAAAGACGTATGAGTGAGCCCAAATTTTGGAGCGTTGTGCCAGCCGCTGGGGTTGGCAAACGCATGAACGCCGACCGCCCGAAACAATATCTTTTACTTTCAGAAAAAACGGTTATTGAACAAACGCTCACTCGTTTAATCGAATCAGATGTTTTTGAGAAAATCGTTGTGGCAATTTCAGACGGTGACCCGTATTGGGACAATTTGCCCATTTCAAAACATGAAAAAATTATCCGCGCAAACGGTGGAACAGAACGCGCGGATTCGGTTTTAAATGCGCTGGCAGAAATTGAAAATGTCATTGACGAAAATGATTGGATTTTAGTTCATGATGCCGCGCGTCCGTGTATTACAACTGAAGATATTAAAAAGCTAATTTTAGAATTAGAAAATGATGAAGTTGGTGGAATTTTAGCGTTGTCATCGCATGACACGTTAAAAGATGTGGAGGGTTTGCAAATTCTCAGTACGCACGACAGAAACCGAATTTGGCGAGCCTTAACTCCACAAATGTTTCGTTATGGCGCGTTAAAAAAGGCGTTGAAAATCAATCAGGGAAACAGCGCAATTACCGATGAAGCAAGCGCGTTAGAGTTTCAAGGTTTCTCACCCAAAATTGTCGAAGGACGATCTGATAATATCAAAATTACCCGTCCCGAAGATTTAGCACTCGCGCAATTTTATTTAGCACAGCAAAAAAAACGCTTTTTGATAAATAATCATTGAGAACCAAATTGCTCTGCTAAAAATGCTTGTAATTCTGAATGTGTTGCTCTGGCTTGAATTCTGTCGCTGCAATGTTTAGCCCATGTTCCTTCAACGTTCATTTTTTGCTGTTGGTAAAACGTCGCCATAATCTCATTGTAATCGTCAATTTCTGTTGTCGAATTCGATTGATATGTTTCTTTATGTAAAACCGCTTTTTGTGGCAAACGCGGTTTTACAGCGATTTTTTTATCCAAATTTGGATACCCAACACAAAGTCCAAAAACAGGAAATACGCCGTTAGGCAATTGCAATGCGGCTGAAACTCGTGTCACATTATTTCGTAATGCGCCAATATAAACCGTTCCCAATCCTAACGATTCTGCCGCAATTACTGCATTTTGCGCCGCTAACGCCGCATCAATCACAGCAATCAAAAATAGGTCTAATTGATGCAAACCTTGCGTATCGAGATTATTCGCGCTCATTATGTTTTCTAATCGAGCAACATCAGCGAGCCAAACTAAAAATAACGGAGCTTGTGTAATTTGGGATTGATTATTGGCAAGTTCAGATAAATGTTTTTTGCGTTCTTCCTCTGTAATCGCTACGACGCTCCATAATTGAAGATTAGACGAACTTGCTGCGGATTGCGCCGCTGCAATCATTAACTCTAATGTTCCAACAGGTAAGGGTTTATCAAGATAGTGTCGAATTGATTTATGCGACAACAACGTTTCTAGCGTTGAATTAAATTCACTATCCAAATGTGTCAAATTTTTGCCATAACGCGCAAATAATAAATCCGATAATGTGTTCATTTTTAATTCCAAATTTTATTTATTATGAAATTTCTTGTAACAAATTTTTCATTATTTTTTCTGCTTGAGAAACATAACTGCTACCAAACAAATTAACATGATTTAAAACGTGATATAGATTGTAAAGCGATTTACGGGTTTGATAACCGCTATCTAATTGCCAAACATCGTTATATGCCGCATAAAAATCTTGCCCAAAACCACCAAATAATTCAGTCATCGCCAAATCCGTTTCTCTATCGCCAAAATAGCACGCTGGGTCAAACATAACAGGTTGATTACCAATAATCGCGGCAACATTTCCTGCCCATAAATCACCATGTAATAAAGAAGGCTGTGGCGTGTAACCATCAAAGAAATCGGCTAATTTTTCACTTAATTTTTCGCCTAAGGACGCTAGTTTTTTTCCATAACCATTAGATATGACAAGTTGTAATTGAAAATCCAAACGGAATTTACGCCAAAATTCAATCCAATTTTTAGTTTGCGGATTACGTTGCATCGTTGAACCAATTGTATTATCGATATGCCATCCAAAATAAGGTTGTTGCTGTAAATGCAATTTGGCTAATTGTTGTCCTAATAATCTTTCAGATAATGCTGTTTTGCGATGTAATTCGAGATATTCCAGCACCAAAAAACTGACTTTATCGGTATTTCCGTAAAAAATCGGACGAGGAATAAAAACGGTATTGGTTTGTGCTAACGATGTAAGACCTGCAAATTCCGCTTTAAACATCGCAAGCATTTGTGGGTGATTCAGTTTTACAAAATAATTTTCAGTTTTGCTTTCTAATTTGAACGCCGCGTTAATATCGCCGCCTGAAATAGGATGTATTGCTTGAATTTGAAAATCATGTCCTGTTGTTAATTGGATTTGTTCTGCAATTTCTTTAGCCGTTTGATTATCGAATTTAATCATGTCGATAACCGAATCGTGTTATCGCTTCAATAATTGGGTAGCAATCCACCTCGGATGTGCCTGCATGACCATCGGGTGCATAATCGAATGGGTCATCTAAATCTCGAATCAATCGAATCATATAAACATATACCAATGAAATTGAACCAATAATGCAGTATTGCGCGATAGGGTTTTTAAAGTTGGCAAACACCAATAACGCCAGTGTTAATGTGACAAAAACTTCTAACAACGCATAACCTGTTTTGATAAATTCAGTTCGGCGAATGACATCGACGCGCGTGATACTTCGTCTAAGTGCATCAATGTTTTTAAGGACATTTATTTTGAATGAAGGCGGTGTTCCTTGTGCTTTAACAATCGCGCGTAAGGCTGTGTAACTGTTTTCAGCATTTTCACGATTAAAAAACCAATTTAAAATCGATTGACACAAAATTTGATGGTAATTTTTCAAGTTTGTTAAATCGGTGTCTGTTAAATGTGTTGCATCGGCTTGAATACAATCATCAATCGCTTGTAATGCACACGCGATTTCAGCGGGTAATTTTTCACCTTCTTTATGGTCTGCCATCACACCTGACAACATAAACCCAATCACCAATGCGGTTACCGTGATAATTGGTGCGGTATCGGAAAATTCAAATAATGGGGCAATAGCGAAAAATTGAGTGCGTGTGTACGTTAATAATAAGATGACGATTGCAAAAGGTAATGTCGTCAACATCAATTTCCATTTAAACATAATGATTCGTTAAAATTCTTTAAGAGTGAAATACAAAGAAGATAGATAATCTAAAATTATCTCAATTTCAACATTTCAGTAATTCAAAATCTCTAAATTTATCCAATCAAGGAAGGAATATCACGAATTAAATCTTTAAAATAGTCTAAAAACATCTGCAACATTGCGTGACCAGCTAACAGTAAAACGCCGCCAATTACAATGACTTTCGGCACAAATGTTAGCGTTGATTCGTTGATTTGCGTTGCCGCTTGGAACATCGCCACAATTAAGCCAATAATTAACGCAGGCAACAAAATCGGAACAGACATTTTGACAGCAATCACCATCGCATCTTGTCCAACTGTATAAATCGTTTCAGGTGTCATTCGTTTGACGCTCCATTAAGTGCCAACAAAAAAACTTGCCGCAAGCATTTCCATAATCAACGCCCAACCGTCAGCAAGCACAAATAACATAATTTTAAACGGCAACGAAATTACCATCGGCGACAACATCATCATACCCATCGACATTAAAACGCTAGCAACCACTAAATCAATAATTAGAAATGGCAAAAATATCAAAAAACCAATTTGAAATGCTGTTTTAATTTCACTCGTCACATAAGCAGGTAATAGCAACGAAAAAGGAATTTCTTCAGCATTAGCATTTTCTAATTCGGCTTTGCCCGAAATTCGCACAAACATTTCTAAATCACTTTCGCGGGTTTGTTTGAGCATGAATTGTCGAAATGGAATCGAGGCTTTTTCAACGGCTTGCATCGCGTCGATTTTTTCTTCCATATACGGCTGAACCGCTTCGATATTTACTTTATCAAACACGGGCATCATGATAAAAATTGTCAAAAATAACGATAAACCAAGTAAAACTTGATTACTGGGAACTTGCCCCGTGCCTAATGCCTGACGTAACAAACTGAATACAATCATAATTCGTGTGAATGCAGTCATCGTTAGCAACATCGCAGGCAATAACGTCATGATGGTCATCAACGCTAAAATCTGCAACGTGACGCTGTAGGTTTGTACGCCTTTGGCGTTACCCGTCACCGTCAACGCTTCAATTCCTGCTGGCATTGCAAACGCTACGCCCGTCAAACTCAATGCGGAAATTGTGAGCAAAATCAAAATTACATTGCGCTTACACATCAATTTTTCCTTTCATGACTTGTTTCAACTTGTGAGCAAAACTATTTTCAGCGGGTTCAGTCATCATTTTATTCAAACAATCGTCACCTTCTAAAACGTGCAAAGTATCAATACGGCTGGGAGTTACACCTAAAATTAACTGCTTTTTTCCCGCTTGCACTAACACAATGCGTTCACGCATTCCTAACGATAAACCGCCGACAATTTGCAAACGGTCGCCCGTATTTAATTGTTGACGTTGAAGTTGTCTAATTGCCCAAACACACACACCAAAAATGGCTAAAACAACGAGCAATCCCAATGCCCAGCCTAGCAAATCTGTGCTGGAAATAATCGAATTTTGTCGCATTATGCCAAACGTTTGACGCGCTCTGATGGACTAATTACGTCCGTTAAGCGAATGCCGAATTTATCGTTAATAACAACCACTTCGCCGTGTGCAATCAACATTCCATTCACTAAAACATCTAATGCTTCACCTGCAAAACGTTCTAATTCGACAACTGAACCTTGATTCAATTGCAACAAGTTACGAATGCTGATGTTCGTGCGTCCGATTTCCATCGAAATTACGACGGGAACATCTAAAATGACATCTAAATTAACTTCTTCATTCGCTAATGCGTTTTCGCCTTCTTGGTCTTCAAACTCTTTGAAAGCTACGGTTTCAATATCTTCGCTCATATTTTTTCTCGCTTAATATAAAATTTTAATTGGTAATTCGGTCTGTAATCTGAACTGCGTAGTTGCCATCTGAAACGCCAACTTTTCCTGTAAAAATCGGAACGTGAGCGGCATCTAACGAAACAAAATCAGGCATATCAATTGGAATCACATCGCCTTTTTTCAAACTCAACACGCTGCGAATCGACATATTTTTTTCAACCAAAATGCTGTTCACAGGGACACCAACACGCATCACTTCACGATAAAGCGAGTCATACCAATTTTCGTCCACTTCGTCGTTATTGCTGTTGATGACATCGAGTAAATCCCGAATTGGTTCAAGCATCGCATAAGGCAACGCAATGTGAACATCACCACCGCCGCCTTCTAAATCAACGTGAATGGTTGAAACGACAATCAATTCTGACGGTTCAATAATGTTGGCAAAACGCGGATTGATTTCGGAACTTAAATACTCAAAATCCAAATTCATGACGGGTTTCCACGCTTCTTTTTGGTCTTTGAAAATCAATTCCACAATTAACAACACAATTCGCATTTCGGTCATGGTGAATTCTTTGCCTTCTGAGGGCGCGTTTTCAAAAAAACCCCCTCCGCCAAAAAAGTTGTCCACTGCCGTAAAAATCAAACTGGGTTCCATTACAATCAACGCTTTGCCGCGCAATGGATTCACGCGAAACACGCTTAAACTGGTTGGAACAAGAAGACTTTGCGTAAATTCAGAAAACTTTTTAATTTGAATGCCTGAAATGTAAATTTCAGCCGAGCGGCGGATAAATTGAAATAACGATACGCGAAACAACCGCGCAAAACGTTCGTTAATCATTTCAAGCGTCGGCATTCTGCCCCTAACAATGCGTTCTTGATGCGCTAAATCATAAGGTTTAACAACACCGCGTTCTTCGAGTTCTTCAACAACTTCTTCAGAATAAACGCTTGAATCTTCATCATCGTCAGCAGCAAAATCGTCGCCACCGCCACCCATGCCATTTAGTAAGGCATCAATTTCTGCTTGTGAAAGTAAGTCGCTCATAATGTTATTGCATGATAAATGAAGTGAAATAAACTTCTTTGATTTCGGCTTCGGGCGACATTTTTTCGAGCATCTCCGTTACGTCATCAAAAATGGCATTTCGCAAGGCAACTTTGCCTTCGTGCGTTTTTAAACCGTCTGTATTTTGTGCGCTCAATAACATCAATAAATTATTTAGCAACATCGGTTCATTTTTCTTCAAAACCGCAATCGTTTCTGCGTCACCTGCTGAAAATGCCAAGGTAATTTTGACTAATTTAACTGATGAACCTTGTGGGAAATTCACAATTAGTGGTTTTTCTAATTCATTGTAAATGGTGGTAATGACAGGTGGTGGCGGTTCAGCGCACGCTTCTTCGATGGCGTGAGCGGCTTGTTCTTTCATGTAATA
>JBASLW010000248.1:0-10184 GCA_049656545.1 Methylococcaceae bacterium | reverse complement strand
ATCCTGAGGTTATCGAAGCAGTAAAAATTGCCGCTGAAAAAGGCTTAAGTTTTGGTGCACCAACCGAAATTGAAACCTTAATGGCACAACGGGTTTGTGAACTAGTACCATCGATTGAATTAGTCCGTATGGTCAGTTCTGGCACAGAAGCTACGATGAGCGCGATTCGTTTGGCAAAAGGCTACACAGGACGTAATAAAATTGTGAAATTTGAAGGTTGTTATCACGGACATTCGGATGCTTTATTGGTCAAAGCAGGTTCAGGCGCATTGACATTTGGTGTGCCTAGTTCATCGGGTGTTTCAGAAGCCGTTGCAATGGATACGCTAACATTACCGTATAACAATGCAAACGCGGTGCAGGAATTATTTTCAAAATTAGGGAAAGAAATAGCCTGCATTATCGTTGAACCTGTCGCAGGAAATATGAATTGCGTCCCGCCTGTAGAAGATTTTTTAGAAACATTACGCGACGTTTGCGATGAATTTGGTAGTGTTTTAATTTTCGACGAAGTTATGACTGGATTTCGTGTAAGTTTACAAGGCGCACAGGGTTTTTATGATGTGAAACCTGATTTAACTACACTCGGCAAAGTTATTGGTGGCGGGATGCCTGTTGGTGCGTTTGGCGGCAAACGTGAAATTATGGAATGTCTTGCGCCACTTGGTAGCGTTTATCAAGCAGGAACATTATCAGGAAATCCTGTTGCGATGGCAGCGGGTTTGAAAACATTGGAATTGATTGCTGCACCACATTTTCACGATGAATTAACTGCAAAAACAACCCGTTTGCTTGATGGTTTAAAAAATGCCGCGCAAAATGCAGGCGTTTCTTTAACCACAAATCAAGTTGGTGGCATGTTTGGTTTATTTTTCACAGAAGAAAAAAATATCACGTCATTTGAGCAAGTCATGGCTTGTAATCAAGAGTATTTCAAACGTTTTTTCCATGCGATGCTTGAACAAGGTATTTATCTTGCCCCGTCAGCCTTTGAAGCGGGTTTTGTATCGATAGCTCATGATGATGAAGCCATTGCAAAAACGATTGCTGCCGCCGAAATTGTTTTTAGACGTTTATCTTAATTTTATTTTTGGATTTTTATGACACATTTTTCTTTAACCGCCATTTCACCAATTGACGGACGTTACGCCGATAAAGTCGATTTATTACGTCCTATTTTTAGTGAATTCGGTTTAATTCGTTTTCGTGTACAAGTTGAAGTACGCTGGTTACAAGCCTTAGCTAATCAAACTGAAATCGTTGAAGTTGCAACATTTAGCACAGATGCAAATACACTTTTAGACAACATCATTTCGCAATTTTCAGAAGATGACGCACAGCGCGTTAAAACCATTGAAAAAACGACTAATCATGACGTAAAAGCGGTTGAGTATTTTTTAAAAGAAAAAATCGCAGGTAACGCTGAACTTGAAAAAGTGAGTGAGTTTATTCATTTCGCTTGTACCTCAGAAGACATTAACAATTTGTCTTACGCGCTGATGTTAAAAGCAGGACGTGACGTGATTTTGCAACAAATTGAAGCGGTGATTTCGTCACTCACAAAACTGGCAAAAGATACCGCCGCACAACCGATGCTTTCTCGCACACATGGTCAATCTGCAACGCCTACAACTGTTGGAAAAGAAATTGCTAACACGGTGGCGCGTTTAACTCGTCAAAAAAACCAACTTGAAAAAGTGGAATTACTTGGAAAAATCAACGGCGCGGTAGGCAATTACAACGCACACGCTGTCGCATATCCCGAAGTAGATTGGGCAGAGTTTGCTGAAAATTTCGTAACTTCACTCGGCTTAACCTTCAATCCGTACACCATTCAAATCGAACCGCACGATTACATTGCCGAATTTTTCCACGCCCTTTCGCGTTTCAACACGATTTTGCTCGATTTTGACCGCGATATTTGGGGTTATATTTCGCTCGGTTATTTCAAACAACGCACGATTGCAGGTGAAGTAGGTTCTTCAACTATGCCGCACAAAGTGAATCCGATTGATTTTGAAAATTCGGAAGGCAATTTAGGTTTAGCCAATGCGTTGTTTAGCTTTTTAGCAGAAAAATTACCTGTTTCGCGTTGGCAACGTGATTTGACGGATTCAACTGTTTTGAGAAATATCGGCGTTGGTGTCGCGCATACCGTGATTGCGATTCAAGCAATATTAAAAGGTGTTTCAAAATTAGAATTGAATGCAGACGCGCTTGAAGCGGATTTAAATTCAAATTGGGAAGTTTTGGCAGAACCGATTCAAACCGTGATGCGCCGTTACGGTATCGAAAAACCGTATGAAAAATTGAAAGAACTCACGCGCGGTAATCGAATTACGCCTGAGCAATTACAAGAGTTTGTAAATAAATTAGAAATTCCAGCCGATGCAAAAGCACAATTGTTAGCTTTAACGCCTCGCAGTTACACGGGTTATGCTGAAAAATTAGCTCTCGAAATTTAATTTTTTTTGCACTAATCAAGAGAAATTTTGATTAGTGCATTTTTTACATTCCCGCTAACGCAAAAAACCATTGTTCTAAAACATATTTCGGATAAGCCAAAATCACACCTAAAACATTGAAATAAAGCATTCCTAACAAGATTAAAAATCCAAAACGTTCCAATTTATTAAATTGCCACGCCCAATAACTTGGTAAAATTCCCGACAAAACGCGACTACCATCGAGCGGTGGAATCGGTAATAAATTAAGCAACATCAAAATTAAGTTAATCGAAATTCCTGCTACGCCTGAATAAATTAACGGCATCGCAATCGCTTCATTTCCTGAAAAAGCGACTCAAATTCGCGCCACTAACGCCCAACCAATTGCCATCAACAAATTCGACATAGGTCCAGCAAGCGCAACGATTGCCATGTCTTTGCGTGGGTTTTTAAAATAACGTGAATCAACAGGCACAGGTTTTGCCCAACCAAAAATAAAGCCCGTTCCTGTTATCAAAAGTAACCCAGGCAAAATAATTGTGCCGATCAAATCAATATGTTTTAAAGGATTTAAGGTTAAACGCCCTAAATTTGCTGCTGTGTTATCGCCATATTTTTTTGCTACCCAACCATGTGCGACTTCATGAACCGTAATCGCAAAAATCACGGGTAAAATCCAAACGACGATACGTTGTATTAGCGTGAGTTCATTCATCATTTTCTAATCCAAAGAAGGCGCAATGCCTTTCCCTTGTCGAATAATTTCACAATGATTGCCAGTGCAATCAATAATTGTTGTCGGTTGATAGTCAATAATGCCAGCGTCGATAATCAAATCTACCAAATCATCTAAGCGTTCTCGAATTTCAAAAGGGTCTGACATCGCCTCATTTTCAGAAGGCAAAATTAACGTAGTGGTAAATAACGGTTCACCCAATTCATCAACCAATTTTTGAGCAATTTCACTTTTTGGGATACAAATTCCAATAGTTTTTTTCTTCGGATGTTGCAAACGACGCGGCACTTCTTTTGTCGCTTCTAAAATAAATGTGAACGCATCGGGCGTAAGGGATTTAATTAACCGAAACGCATCGTTGCTGATTTTGCTGAAACTGGAAATTTGCGTTAAATCTTTACAAACCAATGTGAAATTATGTTTATCGTCTAATTGACGAATACGACGAATGCGTTCAAGCGCATTTTTATCATCTAAATTACATGCCAGCGCGTAAGCTGAATCTGTTGGATAAACAATAATTCCCCCATTACGAATAATTTCAATCGCGCGATGAATTAAACGAAGTTGCGGAGTTTCGGGATGAATTTCAAGATAGAGTGCCATGATGTTTTTGATTTAAACGTAAAAAATGAAAGCCACATTATAGCGCATTCATGTTTTTGCTAAGGGATGCGATAACAAAACAATACTGTTTTTCGTCTGTCATCAAGTTGTAAAACATTTTCAGGTTGCCAATTCGGCGCAGGAAAAGAAGACGAAATCAACAACGTTCCAGATCGCATTTCACGTTTCAATTTCTCACTTACTTCGGGCATTGCACGGGGCGATAAAAATGCAAAAATCACATCATATTTTTCAACATTCGCAACAAAAAAATTGTCGCGGAATGCACGATAATTCAACAAAAAATGCCCTCGTAATTTGCAAATTAGCCAAGGAAATGGCGCAAGCTCCCATGCCTCAACGTGTATTTTTGACAAATTTTTTGCGACAGGAATTGCCACCGTCCCAACACCCGCACCTAAATCAGCAAACGTTTTTGCGTTTTCTGTTTTCAACAAATCAATCACCGTTTCGGCAACTAATCTTGATGACAAAAATAACGGCACATCACCGCGAATTGTTCCCCAAAAAATCAGCGTAAAAATCACAACCAAAACTAAATAAATCCACGCGGAAATGGCAAAAGTGAAAAAAACAAACACGCTTGGTAAAAATACTAAATGAATCGCAAGCCACCATGTTGGCTGACGTGACAAAAATGAAAATAACATCGCTAACCCACTTTGACTTATCAAAAAAATCAGTGGCTGATGAAAAATCGGTAGCGATTTTGCTGCTAAATATGTCAGCAAAAAAGCAACAAATTGACAAATTAACGCGCGAAATAATGTCATTTTGATTCTTTATGAAATTCGCCTTCTAACACATTTTCATTTTCGCGCGTTGTTGGTGAAAAATAATTTTGTAGAACGATTTTGATAATGTTTTGGCGCAAAGACGGTAATAAGCACATCAAACCGACTGCATCTGTGATAAATCCAGGCGTAAGTAACAATGCACCACCCAATAAAATTAAAAAACCTTCCATCAATTCATAAGCAGGCGTTTCATGTCGTGAAATGGTCGCTTGTAAGCGTTGCCACGTCGCTAAACCTTGTTGTTTCAACAAAAACGACCCCAACGCCGCTGATGCAATAATTAACATAATCGTTAAAAATCCGCCCAAAACGCTACCGACAGCAATTAAAACGTAAAGTTCTAAACACGAAATCACCACGATGGCGATAAAAAATGATCGAAAAATGTTCATAAAATTTGGAATTCAAAGTGATAAGTTAAAAAGTGATTCGCCAATATATAATGTTTTTTTAATTTACTGAGGATTTTTTATGTTGCGCCCTGCCCTAATTTTTTTAATTACTTTTTTAATCAATTCGCCTACGTTTGCTGCCGATTCACTTGACCAATTAGTTCGGAATGCCGCCGCGTTGAAATTAAATTTATTTGGTAATGAATTATTAAAACCTGAAGAAGCCTTTGAATTTTCAGCAACGGTTAAAAATGAAAATACCTTGTCAGTAAATTGGGAAATTGCCCCGACTTATTACTTATACCGTGAAAAAATCAAACTCGAATTAGTGGATGCAAGCGGTGTGAAATTAGGCGATTTCTCTATTCCTAAAGGTTCACCAAAACATGATGAAGCCTTTGGAAACGTAGAAATTTTTTCGGAAAATTTGAAATTTGACGTGCCTTTGATTCGTGAAAAAAATGCCGCAAAAACGCTGATATTACGCGCCAGTTTTCAAGGTTGTGCTGAACGTGGTGTTTGTTATCCACCGATGAAAAAAGACGTATTTTTAACGTTGCGATAATCGACGTAACGCGAGCCATTGAATCGCAATTGTTGGAATTGCAGAATCAATTTGATTCGTCAAAACCATTTCATACGCTTCTGAAAAAGGCACAGCACGAACTAAAATGTCTTCATTTTCATCGGCAAGCCCATGAATGCCGCCGATATTTTCGCTATTTACAAAACCACAAAACAGCGTAATTTTTTCTGATGACCCCCCAGGCGACAGATAAAACGTGTTGATTTTAATGAGTTCTGAGATTTCACAACCTGCTTCTTCAATTGATTCACGTCGCGCTACGTCTTCTGGTGTTTCACCATCTTCCATAATGCCTGCCACAATTTCAATCAACCAAGGCGTATTGATTGGATTTTGTGCCGCGCCAACACGAAATTGTTCGATTAAAACGACTTCATCACGATTGGGGTCGTACAAAATCACCGCCACACAATTATTTCGCACAAATAATTCCCGAGTGATTTCACCACTCCAACCGCCTGCAAATAATGTGTGTTGCAAATGGTATTTTTCCATGCGGAAAAAGCCATTATAAACGGTGTCTTGGTTTAGAATTTTCACGTCTTTTTTCATGTTACAATCACGTCATTCAAAGGTTTTAAAGGAAAAATCGATGTCAAACAATAGACCACTCTCGCCACATTTACAAATTTACAGATTACCCATTACAGGCATTATTTCGATTACGCATCGAATGACGGGCGTGTGCTTGACAGTCGGTTTAATCGGTTTGGTTTTAATGTTAGTGCAAATTAAAAACGGTATGTTGTCGTATTTAGAAATGCAGAACCTTTTGCATACGTTGCCAATGCAAATTATTTTGAGTGGTTTTATTTACGCGCTGATGTTTCACTTATGTCATGGCGTGCGGCATTTATTCTGGGACATGGGCAAAAGTTTTGCGCGTGAAACTTTTATGAATTACGCGTTGTTAGAACTTTTTGCGTCATCATTACTAACTGTTTTGACGTTGATGGTGATTTTATGAAAGCAAAAGAACATTGGTTGATGCAGCGTTTCACGGCGATTTTATTGTTGCCTTTATCATATTGGCTAATTGAGTTTTTACGACTCGCACTGAATGCTAATTATTTTGAAATGCTTGAATGGCTTGCTTTACCGTTAAATAAAATTGCGTTGATTTTCTGGTTTTTACTTGTTTGTTTTCACGCTTCAATTGGCTTGCAAGTCGTTTTAGAAGATTACGTTTCAAATCGCGGTTATCGATTCGCGGCAATTTGGACAGTACATTCTGTTTTTTCAATTTTAGGATTAAGTGCAGCCGTTTTATTGCTGCTTGTTAGGTAAAATATGGATATTAAAACCCCCGCGTTTATTCTTGATGAATCTCAGTTAATTTCAAATCTAACGCAACTCGCCAAAATTCGTGAGCAATCAGGCTGCAAAATTTTATATGCGATGAAAGCGTTGCCCTGTTCGCGTGTTTTAGAAATTGCAAAACCGTTTGTTGATGGTTTTGCGGTGAGTTCATTATTTGAAGCACAACTCGCGCAAGAAGTTTTGGCGGGAAAAGGTGAAGTACATCTAACCACGCCTGCGTTAATGGCTGAAGAATTGTATGAATTAACCACTTTGTGTTCACATATCAATTTCAATTCGTTAACACATCACGAGCATTATTCACCGATTGTACAAACCGAAGCCTCAATGGGTTTGCGCGTGAATCCAAAATTATCTTTTCTAAAAGATGACCGTTTTAATCCCTGTCGGCGTTATTCAAAATTGGGTGTTGATATTGATACGCTTTGGAAGTCGAATTGTTTGGAATCAGAACAAATTAGCGGGTTGCATTTTCACACCGTTTTTTCAGCAACGAATTTCACGCCGTTAATTCAAACGATTGATAAACTGCGCGATTATTTTGGAAAACGCTTAGAAAAATTGCATTGGTTGAATTTTGGCGGTGGGTATTTATTTCACAGTATTTCAGATTGTCAGCCATTTATTGATTTGGTGATTCAATTACGCCGTGAATTAAACGTGGCAATTTATATTGAACTTGGAAATGGCATCGTTGGTAATGCAGCAAAATTGGTTGCGAGCGTGATTGATATTTTTGAAAGTGACGGTAAAACCATCGCCATTTTAGACACCTCCATCAATCACAATCCCGAAGTCTTTGAATTTCAGCGTATACCCGATATTTTAGAACATGATGAAAAAGGACAATATAGCGTAATTTTAGCGGGTGGAACGTGTTTAGCAGGCGATATTTTTGGTGAATACCGTTTTAAACACCCTTTGCAATTAGGCGATAAAATTACGTTCAACCATGTTGGTGCGTACACGTTAATCAAAGCTAATCGTTTTAACGGACACAATTTTCCAACTATCTATTTGGAACACGCCGATAAAAAATGTGAATTACTCAAAGAATATACTTATCACGATTTTCAACAACAGTGGCACGTCACGCTTCCTCAATCTGCTAATTAAAAATGACTCTTATCCAAAAACGCCTTTCTGAAATTTTCCCTTCTTTGCCTTACAACGAACAAAATTTGTTATTGGTTTTATCAGTCACTTACACGCCAATTGGGCAAATGAATTTGACAAATTTGTTAAGACAAACAGGCTTTGATGTTGAAACTCAAAAAACGGTGCATCGTGATTTTAAAGAACGTTTTCAAAAAATGGGTTTTTTGATTGCGACGAATGACGGTTGGAATTGTCCGCGTGAAATCTCGAATGCGTTGATTAGCAATGCGATAAATCGACCTTGGTTTAATAAACTCGCGCAACAAATTATTATGGAACGCGAAAATCCGTACGCCCCACAAAAAACAATGCTTTTTCAGCAATTAAAAAAACTGCGTTTGTTTTTGTATCAAGGCAACGAAACAGGTTTTGAAGCGAATATCGCGTTGCTTTACAGCGAATCGAGTGATTATTTTGATACCGCGATGATTGAGTTATTTTTTGGTAATTTCAACAAAGAATGGTTCATGAATTTACCAACACGAATTCGTTTTTCAGTGTTGAAATTCACACTTTGGAGCAATTATTTTTCGTTTGACGCAAAATCCATTTCTAACAAATACAAACTTTATGATTTACTCAAAGAATCGTTCGGTAATGTAAAAACGAGCGATGACATTACACATTTTGTTTTAGAGCAACGTTTATTTCGCGGCAATGAAAAAAACGTGGCGAATTGGTTAGCAAATGATTATTCCGCTGATGGTTTGAAATTACGCGCCATGCAAGCCATTTTACAAAATCGTTACGATTACGCGCTGGAATTATTCACCGAAGCGTTAAAACTGACTCGAAAAGGCAATAAAAAAAATGCGACGTTTGGCAGTTTTTATGATTTTTTTTATGGTTTGATGTTGTTCAAAACACGTTCGCTAACGAATTTAAAATTACTCGATGCGTATTTATTAACCTGTTTAAAAAAATCACATGGTCAAGATGGATTGATTGTTTTATTGCATGATGCGCTTGAAATTTATCAAGGAAAAAAGAAATTTAATGTCACATCGCTTGCTAATCCAAATGCGACAAAATTACCTTACGCAAATTTGATGCAATTGCTGTTGTGTTATTGGCTTGATGAAACGACGCATTTAGACAGTCCTACGTCAAAAGTCGTTTTTTTCGCGCCGCTTGCCAATTATTGCCAAATCGCACAAGAGTTAGATTATGTTTGGTTTGCAGCGATAAGTTCAACACTTTTGCAACGTCTAAATTATAGCCACAAAGTTTGCGATAAATTGGCGAAAAAATATGAAAACATCCCGTTTTTAGAATTACTGGATGCCATGCCAAAAACCTCTGCATGGGAACGGGCACTCGAAGCGTTAGCACAAATTAGCAGTGTTGGAAATTTACCGACCGCAGAAATGGTGCAATCTGAATTGCGCTTGGTTTGGTCAATTGAAATAAATCCTGATGGCATCAAAATCGAACCGCGAGAACAAAAACGGGGCAAAAACGGCGCGTGGTCAAAAGGTCGCATTGTCGCTTTGAAACGCCTACACAGCGAATTAAATACGTTTGAATATTTAACCGACCAAGACATTCGCATTTGTAAAAAAATTACAAAATCACAAGCCAGCGATTATTACTACGGATATTACAACGAAATCTACACGATTCCTGATGAAGCCTTATTTGAAGCAATTGGGCATCCGAATTTCTTTTGGGCAAATCAAGTTCAATACAATTCACCGATTGATATTCAAAAAGGTGAACCACAACTTTTAGTGCAAGAACAAGGTGAAAATTTACATATTTCGTTAATTCCACAAATTTCTGTGGCGGTCAAAATTGCCATTCAACAAACTGCAAATGGTGTAATGATTTATGACATTAACGAGTCGCATCGCCAAGTCGCGCAAATTTTGGGCGAAAAAGGCATGTCGTTTCCGTTAAAAGCCCGCCAACAAGTGTTAGATTCCATTTCAGCAATTTCATCAACACTGACAGTGCAATCAAATATGGTTGGCATGACGACGCAAGCCGAAGTCGTTGAAGCGGACAATCGTCTCCATTTACATTTACAACCGATTGGGCAAGGTTTGCAAATTGAAGCGTTTGTACAACCATTCATCGACGGCGGCCCACTTTATAAACCCGCCACAGGTGGCACAACAG
>JBASLW010000247.1:0-5933 GCA_049656545.1 Methylococcaceae bacterium | reverse complement strand
TATATTCCGAATTCCCTGTCGACCCCGATAGAATGAACGTGCAACGTATCGCCTTCACGAATCCAATCTAAACAATTTTGCAACTGTGGTCTATCGGCAGTGCGAGCTGATTGTTTCTCAGTGAATGTTTTGTCTAACGTGATGCCATCGAGTTGACGGTCTGTGTTTTGATTATTGGAACTGACGCGAATGTAACCAATATGTGAAGTCATGGAAAATTACATACCGCTGAAAAGCTGAGTGTGTGAACCGATACGAGTTAAATAAACCGTTGTTATATCGATTCTGTAAATCAACAGCATATCACCACCTAAATGAAATTCACGAAAATCTACCCAATCACCTTGTAGTGCATGGTCTTTAGATTCAGGTGGCAATGGGATTTCATTTAACAGATTAGCAACATATAAAAACAATTTAGTAACTTGCCCGTCAGTTAAACGAACAGTACGCATATCTTTGATGAAAGTTTTGTGACGTGAAAGGGTTTTCATTTCACATTGAATTCTTGTTTAAACTGCTCAAAACTCGCCGTTTCTAAATTCTCTCCAGCACGAACATCTAACATTGCAGCTTTTGTTTCTTCGTTGGGCAACATCACTTGAAAAGGTAATCCCCTTTGCGCGACAACTTGTGAGGTAAAGATATTAACCGCCTCGCTAAAATTCATACCCAACATAGCCAATATCTGTTTAGCCTCGATGAATTTCTCGGCATCAATACGCAAACTGGTTTGTACTTTTGCTGACATAAAACCCCCTAATTGATTTGTTTCATTTTAGCACACCAAATGGGATTCAGTAATATGCCACCTTAAAAACGTTAAGCTACTTTAAAGTGTTCCTTTACACTTGTAAAATAACTACTAAAAGGACTTTTATTTACGCCTTCAAACGCGCATTGCACCGTTGAAACGAAAGTGTAAAACAATCTATAAGTTGATTGACACACACGATTCAATTATTAAACTGGTTATTTGATATAATGACAACATGAAACATAGAATTGATCCAAAAATAGATTGCGTTTTCAAAGCATTATTAGGCTCAGAGCAGAACCGTAACTTGCTCGTGCATTTTCTGAATGCCGTATTGAATACAGAGCTACTTGAACCAATTACCAGCGTTGAAATTCTCAATCCTTACAATGACAAAGAATTTCTCAATGATAAATTAAGTATTGTAGATGTCAAAGCGCGGGATAACCAAGACCGAGTCTACCAAATTGAAATTCAGTTGCTCTGTTATGACAACCTACCATCCAGAATTATCTATGGCTGGTCAGACATTTACAGTCAACAATTAAAAGACGGTAAAAACTATCTGCAACTCAAACCTACTTTCTCAATTTGGTTGCTAGGCAAAAACCTTATTAAAACCGACGACAATTATCTGCACACTTACAAACTTAGAGATGAAGGCGGAAAGGTATTGGTTGAACATGGGGCGATTTTATTATTAGAAATTGAAAAGTTCCATGCGTCCCATATTGAAACCGAAAGAGAGCGTTGGTTACAGTTTTTCAAAGAAGGTGAATCATTAGATGATGATTCACAACTCCCCGATTGGATGATTACAGAAGACATGAGGCAAGCCATGAATACCCTACGTCAGTTTTCAGAAAAAGAACGTGATTATCATGCCTACCAAGCACGTCAAAATTTCATTCGTGAACAAAGCACCATCCAAGAAGAATTACAAATAGAGAGAATTGAAAAACAACAAATCGCTTCCGAAAGAGATGCGGCTAAAGCTGAAATTGAAAAACTTAAAGCACTTTTATTAGTAGCTCAACAATCTTAAAACATTTGCACCTAGATCAAAACTTTGGATTTTTAAATGATATTTTGAAAAAGTAGATACGTTTCAGCTATACAAGCTACAATTTTTGAAAGGTGGTTTTGATGCTTAATGCTAATTAGGCGACCATTTTGTTACAACAAAACCGCCATTCACATTTCTTCAAATGACGGTTTTTACGAGAAATTTCAGGTTACAATATCAAATCACTCGCAACTAAACTACTTACGCCGTTCAGTTGAATTGCAAAATCTGCTGCGCCGTCTTGATTCACATTGCCATACAAAATATGAGCCTTGGTATCAAAAAACAATTGTCCTGCTTTGGTGAATGTGTCTGAAAAACTTGTTCCCATAACAGGTTTTGAAAACGCCTGATTTCCCGATTTAGCGGTATCAGCATCAATTGCCGAAAGGACAATTTTATCTTTTTCAGCGTGATTAAAATCGCTAATAATTTCAATGCCCAATGTTGAAATCGGTGCATCTTTGATGTCAGTAAAAATAAATTTATCTGCTCCCGTACCACCTGTCAACGCATCAAAATCAAAACCACCCGTCAAACTGTCTTTGCCATCGCCGCCATCGAGTGAATCATTACCAGCGCGACCCAACAGCGTATCATTCCCGCCTAAACCTGAAAGAATGTCATTGCTAATTGTGCCGTCCAGTTTATTGGCTTTTGCATCGCCTGTTTTTGTCACACCCGAAAGCGCGGCTTTCACCGCTACTGTTTCTGCGCTGAAAATTTGTTCGTCGTAATCCGCGCCGTCAATGTAAAAAATTGACACACTGATTTTTTTACCAATATCTTCGCTGGTTAATTGATAGGTCGTGTCGTTGGCATTATCAATCTCAACACCATCGCTTAACCATTGATATGAAAATTCCCCTAATTTATCCGCATCGGCAATTTTTGACGCATCGGCAGTCAAGGTTTTACCCGCTTTGACTTCACCAATGATAAGGATTTCACCTGTTGGCACATGATTTGTGTTGTCGATATTTGTTTGCGCTGCTGCCGTTACCACACTTGAGTCATTACTAACCTTAACTTCAAAATTTCCTTTTAAATCGGTGTAACCAGCTGCAACCCAAATAGTTTTACCCACATCATTTGCAGTTAATGTGTATGTGGATTGATTATTGGCATTTGGAATCTCAGAATCATCACCAGAATCGCTACCGTACCACCACAGATAAGTAATAACACCCATTCCATCTTCATCAGCAAGCGTACTAGTTGCTGTCAAGGTCTTCCCGACTTCTGTGATACCTGAAATTGTTACATTACCTGTTGTCGCATGATTTACATTTGTTTGAGTTGCTGCTTTAACAACTGATGTATTTTTACTCGGCACCCATTCATAATTTCCTTTTAAATCCGTGTAAGCCGCTTCAACGTAAAAACTTTTATCAACATCACTCGCCGTTAAGGTATAGGTGGATTTCATTGCAGCATCACTGTAATAATTCATGCCATTTTTCGTGTAAAACCAACCATAACGAATCTGTCCCATGCCATCCGCATCAGCAAGCGTGTTGCTCGCTGTTAATGTTTGCCCTACTTCTGCAATACCTGAAATCGTCACACTTCCCGTTGGTTCATGATTTACAGTAGGGTTAACACTCGGTGTCAAACTGGTATCGTTAATTGTAGTGTCTATTTGAGTGCTAGAACCCAATGTTGCACCAGTCGCAGAATCTAACGTAACAGAAAATGATTCCGTACCTTCGGTTTTTGAATCATTAGCGACGTTGAATGTTAACAAGCCTGTGGTTGAACCAGTAGGAATGTAAATTGTGCCTGTTGGTACTAAATCTATGAAATCATCTAGCGTTGCGCTTGCTACATTTGCACTTCTCACGCTATAAGGGACACTAACCATCGTGGTAGCGGCACTACTTAACGTTGCTGTGTAAGTTATGGAAATGCCTTCGTTCACATTCGCGGTATTTGAACTCAAGGTTACTGTAGGCGTTACCGTCGTTTGTGTTGTAACCGCCGCAGTCACGTCACTTGTCGTCCATTCATAATTTCCTTTCAAATCAGTGAAACTACCTTCAACCCAAATTGATTTCCCTACATCACTTGCCGTCAAAAAATATGTCGATTGTGTTGCACCAGAGATATAAGATGGTTGTCCATTCGCATTATATGTTTGCCACCGATAGCTAACTTGTCCCATTCCGTCAGCATCGGAAAAGGCATTACTTGCCGTTAATGTTTGCCCAACTTGCGCCGTACCCAAAATTGTCACGCCGCCATTATGTGGATGATTTACCGTCGTTTGTGTTGTAACCCCCCCCGTCGCGCCACTCGTCACACTTTCAGCATGGTCAGCCCAATCTTTGTAATTCACTTTGACGCTAATGTTTTTACCCACCTCATTTGCCGTCAAGGTGTACGTTGAGTAAGTCGCGCCATAAATCGGATTGCCATTACTCAACCATTGATAATTGAACGCCCCCAAACCATCGGCATCCGCCACCGTACTTTTGACAGACAACGTTTGATTTTGTTGCGCTGTGCCAGTAATTTCTAGTGTGCCTGTGGGTGCATGATTTACAGATGGTGCATTAGCAGTAACATTAGTAAATACAAAGTTTTCGTCGTTATAATCAAAACTTGTTGCTTTTTTTACGTCCTCAAATCCTATGTAAATTCCAGCAGGAATAACAGAATCTCCTGAGAATGTGCTGGAATAAACATGATTTAAACCATCTAAATTTTTGCTTTTATCCGAAAAAAATGTGTCTTTAGTTGAAACAACGTTTAATTGAAAAACTAACACATCGCCAGCATTTACATTTCCAAAATTGAGACTTTGACCATATTTTGACGTATGGTTATTTAGTCCAACAATACCAGTATCAACACCATTCACTAATAGACTAATTGTATTCGTGTATGCAGCATCAGAACCCGCAAAATAAGCTGTTACATTTCCTGTATTTGCAGCTGTAAAATTGTAAGTGACTAAATTTTCTTTACTTCCAGAATAATATGAAATTGGAGTTGCCATTATTTTTCTCCTCCGTTTTGTTGTGAACAATCTACTGGCTTGGAACTCGCATCGCCTTCTTTAGCTGCTGCCGCTTTTTCTGCATTTTTTGCTTCACATTCTTTTTGTGCGGCAAGTTTTTTGAGATTTTCAGTTTTTTTTGAATCTGTTGTGTTAGCCTCTAAAGCTGCGGCACTGTTGGCTTTTGCAGTTTCAGCTTCGCGTTTTTTAGCAATCACGCATTGTTCTTTGTAATACTGACTTTCATCGCCATTCTTCACAAGCTCACAGGCTTGTTTTTCGCTTTTGATTTCTTCATCTAAGTTGAGCGTGCCTTTTGTATTATCAACAAAGTCTTTATTGCCTTTGACATTGGTTGCCATCTCAATGCTGACCAGTTCTAAACCTTTGTAGAAAGCCCCCGATTCGAGATAATCGACCGCATCGGCAATGCCTCTGTCGGGCGAGTATTCATAAACGTCTTTGTTGGCTAAACTTTTTCGTATTTCAAGCAGTTTTTTCTCTTGGATTTGCTCGATTAAATTGTTGATGTGACCTGCAACTTGTTCTTGATAAATTTCTTTTGAAACAGTGCCTTTTGCCAATCCTATCCCTGTTGTTGCCGCACTTAACGCCGTCGCTGCTGCGCCACCCGCGATAGGTGCAGTTGCACTTGTTCCCGCAAAAAATAATCCAAACATGGTATTAACGGCGGATTGCCCCGCTTGCAAAGTCGCTTGATGCGTGGCGGTGGCTTCTCGTGCTGTGGTTAAAAGTGCTTCAACCAGCGCGTTTCTATTTAAATTTCGTTCATAAATTTCTGACACATGGCGAGTTGCTGGTTTGGACATCCTTATAAATTCGCTTTTTAAACTGGTGCTATTTGCGCCGTTTAATCCCATTGCAACGGAATAATATGATTTACAGTCGCCTACAGCGATGCCGTCTTTCTGTTCACACATTGGGTTGTAAGTGTACGGATTGATATGAGGTGTTTCTTCATGAACGGGACACGAGCTGTCCGATTCATAATGCACACCAACCCAAGGATGGGCGGTATCAATTATTTTTGGCGGCTGAAAATTTGAGCTACAACCTGACAAAAGTAAAATGGAAACGGTTAAAACGTG
>JBASLW010000246.1:0-9222 GCA_049656545.1 Methylococcaceae bacterium | reverse complement strand
TTGCCACAGAAAACGGTTGGAATTTATATGTTTGCGGCAACGGCGGTATGAAACCCCGTCACGCCGATTTATTCGCCACAGGTTTGGACAAAGAAACGCTTATTCAATACATTGATAGATTTTTGAGCTTTTACGTTCGTACCGCAGACCGTTTGCAACGGACTTCGGTTTGGATGGAAAACATGGAAGGCGGTTTGGATTATTTAAAATCGGTCATTATCGAAGATAAATTAGGCTTGTGTGACCAACTCGAAACGCAAATGCAATACGTCATCGACACTTATCAATGCGAATGGAAAACCACCATCGAAGACGAAACAAAACTGAAACGTTTCCGCCATTTCATTAACAGCGATAAGCGCGACGAAAATGTCATTTTCGTTGAAGAACGTGGACAAATTCGCCCAGCCAATGAAGGCGAGCGCAAACATTTTAAATTGACGGAGGTGGCGTAATGAATTGGTTAGACGTTTGTAACGTTTCGGATTTACAAGCAAATTCTGGCATTTGTGCGTTGGTGAATGGTGAGCAAGTAGCAATTTTTTATGTACAAGATACGGTTTATGCGCTCAGTAATTTTGACCCGTTTGGCAATGCCAACGTGTTATCGCGTGGCGTAATCGGTGATTTAAAAGGGCAAATAGTGGTCGCATCGCCGCTTTATAAACAACATTTCAATTTAGAAACGGGCGTGTGTTTGGAAGATGAAAACGTGATTTTGCCTGTTTATGCGAGCCGCGTTGAAAACGGCACGGTTCAAATCGGAGTAACTTCATGAAATATAACTATTACATTGCCGACGTTTTCACCAAACAAATTTTTAATGGCGCACAAATCGCGGTTTTCCCTAATGCAGAAGGCTTGAATGCGGGGCAAATGCAACTCGTGGCGCGAGAATTAAATTTAACTGAAACCGTGTTTGTGTTTCATTCCAATAAAGAAAGTTCAACGCGCGTCATGCGAATTTTCTCGCCAACACATGAAATCAATTTTGCAGGACATCCCATTATTGCAACCGCGTTTGTATTGGCGAGTTGCGGCGAAATAACGCTAACTGAAAAAATTACACCGCTTGTTTTCGAGCAAAATACGGGCGCAGTTGAAATCAATATCAGCGCAGAAAATGGACAACCCACATTTGTGCAATTTACCCGAAAAGTTAAATCGTCAATTGACCGTTTCACGCCTTCCGACGAGGAATTGACCAGTTTTCTGTCGTTGCAAGTTTCCGAACTTGACCACAAAAAATACGCACCACGGTTAGTTTTCTCAGATATTCCGTATTTGATTATTCCTGTTTGGAAATATGAAAGCGTGCGAAATGCAAAATTTAATTATGCTGCATGGAATCAATCCAGTGCGCCGCAAACTTCAGCGCAAGAAGTGTTGTTGTTTTCGCCTAAAACACCTTTTGCAGATGCTGATTTTAACGTACGTTTATTTGGTTCACGCATTGGGATTCACGATGACCCACCTGTTGGAAGCGCGATGCCTGCATTTGTCTCGTATTTATGTTCGTTTGAATTTATGCAAAAAGGCACTTACACCTTCGCCGTCGATCGTGGCGATGAAAAAACGCGCCGAAGTGTTTTAAATTTAGAAATGGATCACAAAGGCGACGATTTATTAACAATTCGTGTCGGTGGCAATGCCGTGATGGTTGCAGAAGGCACAATGTACATTCCTGATTTATGAAACCTAAACAACGATTAGTAGTCATCGGCAACGGCATGGCAGGAATGCGAACGATTGAAGAATTATTGAGCGCATCACCTGAGCAATATGACATTACCGTTTTCGGCGCAGAACCTTACGGCAATTACAATCGCATTATGTTATCAGCGGTTTTAGCGGGTGATAAAACAGTTGAAGACATCGTTATCAATTCGCGTGAATGGTACGTTGAGAACAAAATCAAACTTCATGCAGGTGAAAAAAAAGCGGTGGCGCGAATCGAACGCGGTTTTAAAAAAGTGATTGCGGTTGATGGCACAACCGCGAGTTATGACCGTTTGCTGATTGCGACAGGTTCAAAAGCGATATTTCCAAAAGTGGAAGGTAATGATTTAGATGGTGTGATTAGTTTTCGTGACATTGTAGACGTAAATAAAATGCTTGATTACAGCCGAAAATATAAAAAAGCGATTGTGTTAGGTGGCGGATTATTGGGTTTAGAAGCGGCAAATGGTTTGGCGTTGCGAGGCATGGACGTGACAGTTATTCATCGAAATGAGGTATTACTCAATCGTCAACTTGATAAAACTGCCGCCAAATTGTTGCAATCTGAACTCGAACAACGCGGTATTCAATTCAAAATGGCAACCAAATTACAAAAGTTAATCGGCAACGAAGATAAACACATTATCGCCGCCCAATTTCAAGACGGCAGCGAATTAGAATGTGATTTATTGATTGCGGCAATTGGGATTGAACCGAATATCGCCATTGCAAAAGAAGCGGGTTTGTATTGTGAGCGTGGAATTGTGGTGAACGATACGTTGCAAAGTTATGACCCTAGTATTTACGCAGTGGGTGAATGTATTCAACATCGTGGTGGAACATTTGGTTTAGTTGCGCCATTGTTTGAACAAGCGAAAGTGTGTGCCAATCATCTGAGTTCACACGGTGTTGCCGAATATGTCACGTTACCAACGGCGACGAAATTAAAAGTGACAGGGATTCAATTATTTTCAGTTGGCGATTTTATCGGCGATGCTGAAAGTGAAAACATTATTTTTTCTGACCCAGCTTTGGGGATTTATAAAAAATTAGTATTGAAAGCAAATCAGCTTATTGGCGCGGTTTTATATGGTGATACGGTAGATGGCAGTTGGTATCAAGAATTGCTTGAAAAGAAAACCAGTGTGTTTGAAATTCGTGATAAGTTAATCTTTGGGAGGGCTTACACATTATGACCAAAACCATTCAAACCACTTGTCCTTACTGCGGTGTCGGATGCGGCATCAACGCAAGAATTGATGATGCAAACCGTCAAATCAAAATCAGCGGCGATAAATCACATCCCGCGAATTTTGGGCGTTTATGTTCAAAAGGTTCAGCATTAGGCGAAACCATTGAATTCAAAGGACGTTTACTTCAACCAAAGATTTACGGACGCGAATCGTCATGGTCAGAAGCCTTAGATTTAGTCGCCGATTCATTCAAAAGCGTGATTGATAAACATGGTGCAGATGCCGTCGCATTTTATGGTTCTGGGCAATTACTGACTGAAGATTATTACGTTGCCAATAAACTGATGAAAGGCTTTATCGGTAGCGCAAACATGGATACAAACAGCCGTTTGTGTATGTCATCGTCGGTTGCAGGGCATAAACGCGCGTTTGGTGCTGACGTTGTGCCGAATTGCTACGAAGATTTTGAATACGCAGATTTAATTATTTTGATTGGTTCAAATACGGCGTGGTGTCATCCCGTCAGTTTTCAACGCATCCGTGCGGCTAAAGAAAAAAATCCAAATTTAAAAATCGTGGTTATTGACCCACGAAAAACAGCCAGTTGCGATATTGCCGATTTGCATTTGCCGCTTGCGAGTGGAACAGATGCGATTTTATTTAATGGATTATTTCAATTTTTACATCAGCAAAATAAGTTAGATTTAGATTTTGTCGAAAATCACACGGAAGGTTTTGAAGCTGTTTTAGAAAATTTCACATTAGAAAATTACAGCGTTGAAAATGTGGCAAGTCGTTGTAATTTGAGCATTCAAGACGTAAAAAAATTTTTTAGCTGGTTTGAAAATACTGAAAAATCATTAAGTTTATATAGTCAAGGCATCAATCAATCTTCGTCTGGCACAGATAAAGTGAATGCCATTTTGAATTGCCATTTAGCAACTGGGCGAATTGGAAAAGTGGGTTGTGGTGCGTTTTCACTAACAGGTCAACCGAATGCAATGGGCGGACGTGAAGTCGGAGGATTAGCGCATCAACTCGCCGCGCACATGGACTTTTCAAATCCTGACGAAATAGATTTAGTGTCACGTTTTTGGAATGCGCCAAATATCGCGCAAAAAGGCGGATTGCCTGCCATTGATTTATTCGATGCGATTTATGACGGGAAAATTAAAGCGGTTTGGATTATGGGAACAAATCCTGTCGTCAGTTTGCCAAACGCAGATAAAGTCAAAGAAGCCTTAAAACGTTGTGAATTTGTGGTCGTTTCCGATTGCATCGAAAAAACCGATACAACCGCTTTTGCACACGTTTTATTACCCGCGCAAGGTTGGAGTGAAAAAGACGGAACGGTGACAAATTCCGAGCGGTGCATTTCACGTCAACGCGCCTTAATTTCTCCCGCAGGCAGCGCAAAACCTGATTGGTGGATTTTAACGCAAGTCGCACGGCGTTTAGGTTTTGAGCAAGAATTTCATTATCAAAGTCCAGTTGAAATTTTCCGTGAACACGCCGCGTTATCAGGTTTTGAAAATCACGGTGAACGCGCGTTTAACATTTCGGCTTTAGCTAAAATTAGTCAGCACGATTATGATAATTTTGAGCCGATGCAGTGGGGCGGCATACGTTTTTTTGCCGATGGGAAATTTTTTACAAAATCAGGCAAAGCGCAGTTAATTTCTGTTATTCCCCGATTGCCAATTAACGCGCCAAATGAAACTTATCCGTTGATTTTAAACACAGGGCGAATTCGTGACCAATGGCACACGATGACACGCACAGGCATTGCGGCGAAATTAAATCAACATAAACCTGAACCATTTGTTGAAATTCATTCTGAAGATGCGGCGCGTTTTGAACTTAAAACAAATCAGTTAGCAAAAATTGAAAGTGAATTTGGTTCGATGTTGGCGCGTGTGCAAATTACCGATGCACAACGCGAAGGCGAAATTTTTGTGCCGATGCACTGGACAGCGCAACAATCTTCAAATGGCAGAATGGGCGCATTGGTAAATCCCATCGTTGACCCCATTTCAAAACAACCTGAAAGCAAACATACGCCCGTAAAAATTTCACCTTATCAAACTGCGTGGCAAGGTTTTATTTTATCGCGCCGCGAATTAACGATTTCTAAATCCGAATACTGGGTTAAAAATAAAGGTGATGGCTTTTATCGTTATGAATTAGCGGGTGAAAAATCACTTGAAAATTTAGCGGATTTTGCTCGAAGTTGTTTGTGTAAAAATGAAAATATCGCACCGCAATGGCAAGAATATAGCGACTTCGCGCAAGGCAATTATCGCGCGGCGCGATTTGTGGAAGGACGTTTGGAAAGTGTGTTTTTCATTACGGCTAAACATGAATTGCCATCGCGCAATTGGTTAATCAGTTTGTTTGCAAAAAACGAATTAACCAAAGCAGAACGTTTAGCGGTTTTAACAGGCATTCCACCAATTGGCGGTGAAGATGTTGGAACGATTGTGTGCGCTTGTTTTAATATCGGTGAAAAAACCATTCAAAAAGCCATTAAAGAACAAGGTTTGAAAACACATCAAGAAATCGGCAACTGTTTGAAAGCTGGCACAAATTGCGGTTCTTGCATCCCTGAAATCAAAGCGTTGTTAATCTCATGAAAACGTCAGAAATGGTTTGGATTGTCGATGACGATAAATCGATTCGTTGGGTAATCGAAAAAGCCCTGCAAAAAATAAAAATTCCAACACGCAGTTTTCAATCGCCAAAAGAATTATTTGTCGCATTAGAACAAGAAACACCCGATGTATTGATTACCGATATTCGTATGCCGAATATGAATGGGTTGGAATTACTCGACAAAATTAAATTGGATTATCCGCAGTTGCCTGTGATTGTGATGACCGCGCATTCTGATTTAGATAGCGCGGTGGCGGCGTTTCACGGTGGTGCATTTGATTATTTAGCAAAACCATTTGATATTGAAGATTTAATTGATTTAACGCAACGCGCTTGTGTTCATTCACAACAGCAACGTGAAGAAAAAATCACGCCAACAAATTTAAAACAAACAACCGTTTCTGACATCATTGGTGAAGCACCAGCCATGCAAGAGGTTTTTCGTGCAATTGGACGTTTAGCACGTTCTCACATTACCGTTTTAATTAACGGAGAATCGGGGACGGGAAAAGAATTGGTGGCAAAAGCGTTGCATCGTCATAGTCCGCGCAATGGAAAACCGTTTGTTGCTTTAAATATGGCGGCAATTCCAAAAGATTTAATGGAATCCGAATTATTTGGACATGAAAAAGGTGCATTTACAGGAGCTGTGCAAAGACGCATTGGACGCTTTGAACAAGCAGATGGCGGGACATTATTTTTAGACGAAATTGGCGATATGCCTGCCACGTTACAAACTCGACTTTTGCGCGTTTTGGCAGACGGTGAATTTTATCCTGTCGGCTCTTACGCACCGAAAAAAGTGGATGTACGAATTATTGCCGCAACGCATCAAGATTTGGAAAGTTTGGTGAGAAAAAAACGCTTTCGTGCGGATTTATTTCACCGTTTGAATGTAATTCGGATTCACATTCCCGCCTTGCGTGAACGTAGACAAGACATTCCGTTGTTGTTGCGCCATTTTTTGCAACAAGCCGCGCAAGAATTAGAAATGGAAGTGAAAACGTTAAAAGCCGAAGCTGAAGAATTTTTAAGTGCTTTGGATTGGGAAGGAAATGTCAGGCAACTTGAAAATACTTGTCGTTGGTTGACGGTGATGGCTTCGGGGCGGGAAATTCATTTACATGATTTACCGCCCGAATTGTCGCCAGCAAATCCTGAGATTTCTACGAATAACGATTGGAAAATTTTATTAGGCGCAGAAATTGACAAATACTTACAGGTTGAAAAAACAGATGTTGCTAGAAAAGTCATTACGCATGTTGAGCATTTATTGATAGAAAGAGCGTTGATTTTTACGGGAAATAAACGTCAAGAAGCCGCGTTGTTGTTAGGTTATGGTCGAAATACATTAGCACGGAAATTGAATGAGGATTTAGATTAGAGAGAAGGCGGCTTTTTATGGTGCGCGTGATAAAAATCCAACTATTAAAAGCCTTTAAATGTGTTCAATAAATCTAAACATATATCTTCGCTATAGCCCAATCCTCCAAAAGTCAACGGTTTGTTCATGAATGGATGATAACCTTCTATTTGATGTACATCTTCGTCATTGAGATTTTTAAAACCCATCGACCAATCAGAAAACAGGCGTTCATCTGTTGGTGTTTTAATTACTACGATTGGGTTTTTATGGCGAATATCTTTACAAATAATTTCATACAGTTTTAAAACAGCCGCCCCTTTGCCTTCAAGTATTTGCATAAAATTACCATCTTTGTATAACAAAATTCCCGTGATACCAAGGTGAGAATTTTTATCTTTCGATTTAACTAACAAATCAATTAAATCTTCTTTGCTAAATAATTGTGTTGCAGAACTAAAATAAACAAGACGAAACATAATTTAAACCTCTCAAAATTTTCCGAGTGATTATAAATCAGTGGCAATCATCGTCACATAATTTACACACTAACTACTTAAAATCAGATTTTTAAATCAATTTGGTAGTGCATCAAATGAAACATAAAAAAACACGAATCGAATTATTGAAGATTTCGCTTGAATTGACGATTGCTACAATTAACAAATATCACGACAAAAATATCGATGTCACTGATGATAAGGTGATTGAATCCTTTGAGAAATGTTATAAAGCGGTTGTTGAGCGATTCAATGAACGCACGGAATTAAGTAACCAACGGGGCAAAAAATTAGATTGAGTTTTAAAAAGTCTTTTACCATTGAATTATTTTTTGCGCTATATTGAGGAAATTTTAATATACGAATGTACCGTTAAATAATTCAATGAAATCGCTAACCCAAAAAAATTTATTCGTAACATTCATCTGTTTCAATTCAGACAGATAAATGAAATGCCTGTTCATTCTCAAATCGAAATTCACGGTATTGTTCAAGGCGTAGGTTTTCGTCCGTTTATTGTGCGTTTAGCAACACACTTCTCACAACATGGTTGGATTAAAAACACCTGTTCTGGCGTGTTGATGTCAATTGAAGGCTCAGAAATTCAACAGCAACAATTTTTGCACGCACTTGAAAACGAATTACCGCCATTTGCTGAAATTCATCAACTAAAAATTCGTTCCAAAAGTTTGGAAAATTTTACCCAATTTGAAATTTTTCCTAGTAGTGCCGATTCTCAACACGTTGCATTTTCATTACCCGATATAGCAAGTTGTACGCAATGTGTCGAAGAGATTTTCAACCCTGAAAGTCGCTATTTTCGTTATCCCTTTACCAGTTGTTGCCATTGTGGCGCACGTTATAGCATTTCAACGGTGCAACCGTATGACCGTGAAAATACCAGCATGGCAGAATTTAAACTTTGTGCTGAATGCGAACAAGAATATCAAGATATTGATAATCGCCGCTTTCATGCTCAAACGCTGGCTTGTGAAAAGTGTGGCGTTCAACTTTTTTTTTGCGATAAATCAGGCAACGTTTTAGCTGAAAAAGATGCTGCGCTAAAGCTGGCGGTAGCGAAATTAAAAGCAGGACAAATCATTGCCTTGAAAGGGATTGGTGGTTATCAATTACTGGTCGATGCCACAAATCAACACGCCGTTGAAACATTACGCGCTCGCAAAAAACGTCCGATAAAACCCTTTGCGTTGATGGTTCAAAATTTAGACGCCGCGCAAATTTTGTGCGTTATTTCGGAGCATGAAAAAGCGGCTTTACTTTCACCAGTTGCGCCGATTGTGTTATTGAAACGTCGTCAAAAACCCAAAATTGCTCAAGCGGTCGCACCTCAACAATCCTCGCTTGGCGTGATGCTCGCCTGTTCGCCGTTACATCATTTGTTGTTACATGATTTGAATTTACCAATGGTTGCAACTAGTGGAAATCATCAAAATGAACCGATTTGTATTGATGATGCTCAAGCATTTGAAAAATTAGCGGAAATTGCAGATTATTTTTTGGTGCATAATCGCGCTATTTTGCGCCCGCTCGACGATTCCATTGTGCGTGAAATCAATGGAAAAATAACCGTTTTACGACGCGCAAGAGGTTTTGCACCATTGCCAATTAAATTCAAAAACGCGATGCCAAATACGCTTGCGGTTGGCGGACAAATGAAAAACACACTGGCAATTAGTCACAACAATCAAGCTATTTTAAGTCAACATTTAGGCGATTTAGATTCTGAATCCACGCGCCAGCAATTTGAAAAAACGTTGGTTGATTTGCACACTTC
>JBASLW010000245.1:0-12598 GCA_049656545.1 Methylococcaceae bacterium | reverse complement strand
AGTTGAAGCGGCAAGAGCGGGTGAACAAGGAAAAGGTTTTGCCGTTGTGGCAATTGAAGTGCGAAATTTAGCGCAACGTGCCGCCACCGCTGCAAATGAGATTAAAGGGTTAATTAGTGATTCTGTGAACAAAGTGGTTGGTGGCACAAAATTAGTCACACACGCGGGTGAAACGATGGGGGAAATTGTAACGTCTATTCGTGGCGTGACATCGATGATGTCAGAAATTACCAACGCATCTGCTGAACAAAGTCATGGCATTGAACAAGTGAATTTAGCCGTTGGACAAATGGACGAAGTAACGCAACAAAACGCCGCGTTAGTTGAACAATCCGCAGCAGCAGCTGAAGCATTAGAAGACCAAGCGCGTAATTTATCGGTTTCTGTTTCGCATTTCAAAACCAACACAGTGTCATTTAAACAAAATTATTCGACAGCAAAATCTGTCACTAGAACAACCAAATCGATGCCAAAAATATCAAACCCAAATGATGAATGGGAAGAATTTTAAATGTCCCAAAATGGCAGTACAAAATTGACACATTTCATTCACAGTTTATTTGAAAAAAAACGACAAGGCTTTTCGATTTATCTTATTACGTTACTGATAATTGGCGTTGCATTTTTGCTTCGTTTAAGTCTTTTTCCGCTCGGTGGAGGATTAACATACATCACATTTTTTCCAGCGGTGACACTGTGTGCCATTTTTGGTGGATACAGAGCAGGTTTATTTGCAACGTTACTCGGTATTGCACTCGCCACATACGTTTTTACACCACCATTTTATTCATTTTCACTAGATGTTTTTCAGAGAAGTTTAGGCGGCAATTTATTTTTTCTTTTTGACGGCGCAGTGGTTTCCGCTTCAATTGAAGCGATGCACCGTTATAAAGAAAAAAGTGACCAACCATTAAAATTACCTGAAAAAATAAGTATTAAAGTTCCGATTAAAATTTTTTTAATCACGCTTTTACCTTTTTTAATCACGATTAGTCTTTCTGCTTATGTGATTTGTCAAATCGAAAAAAACCACATTGAATCGGATTTTAAAAACAGAGACCATGAAGCCGTTAATGCAGCGATTTTGATTTTAAAAAATCATTTAAAATCGGCGGCTTTTGAAATCAATGTCTTAAAAAATGCGACCATTTTAATCAAAACAATTGATTCTCCCACGTCAGAAAATTTAAACATTTTACAAAATCGGTTTGTGAATTTTGCTGAAAACAGCCACAACCTTTTACAAGTTCGTTGGATTGATAATTCGGGCAAAGAAAAAGTGCGTGTCGATATGCAAAACAATAAAGGAATCATTATTTCAGATGAAAAGTTACTAGATAAATCAGATAGATATTATTTCAAAGAAACGCAAAATTTATCTGACAATGAAATTTATATTTCGCCATTAGATTTAAATATCGAAAATGGAAAAGTAATTATTCCTTATCAACCTACGTTTCGTATTGCAGTGGCTTTATTTAATTCAAAACATCAACGGCAAGGGATTTTGATTTTAAATTTTTGTGGTGAAAATTTTCTTTCGGATGTGATTTCTTCTGTTGGAAATCGCGCTGATAAATTTTTATTGTTAAACAGTCAGGGCTATTTTTTGCATTCTTCCGATGAATCTGAAAAATGGGGTTTTGCGTTGAACAAACCGATGAACACGTTTGCTTATACAGACCCTGAAATGTGGCAAGATATTCACGCTTCTTCAAACAACAGGATTCGATTTCGTGGTGATGTTTGGACATGGGAATCGGTTTATCCACATGCTGAAATCAATAAACATCTCGCCGATTTTAATTCGCCTGTCGAAAATAAAGAACGTTGGATTTGCATTATTTATACAGACAGAGAAGAAATTCAAAAAGAATTAGATGAATTTATGGGCGAGTTAATTTTACCTGTTTTGTTCATGACGATGTTGTCACTTTGGATTTCAATATGGATAGCAAAATCACGTTATCAAATCGAAAAATTAACGCATTCGTTAATTGAACGCACACAATCTGCTGAAGCGGCAAGTTTAGCGAAAGCAAACTTTTTATCGAATATGAGTCATGAAATTCGCACACCGATGAATGCAATTTTGGGACTAACTTTTATCCTTGAAAAAAGCAATTTATCTCAAGATGACAAAGCATTATTAGGGAAAATTCATACCGCAGGAAAATCATTATTAGGCATTATCAATAATGTGTTGGACATCTCAAAAATTGAAGCAGGTAAATTTGACCTCGAGATTTCAGTTTTTAATTTGCACGATATTTTAGATAATTTAGCCACCATCATGACCTTTAATGCGTCTGAAAAAAATATCGATTTAATTATTCACCCGCCGATTGGTGTTCATGTCAATCGTTTGAAAGGTGATTCGTTACGCTTACAACAGGTTTTAGTGAATTTAATTGGCAACGCAATTAAATTCACACATCAAGGTCATATTGATGTGACAATTACGGTTTTAGAATGCAATGAAAATAGCGTTTATTTGCATTTTTCTGTTTCAGATACAGGTGACGGCATTCCAAAAGACGTACAAGAAACCATTTTTACGTCATTTTCTCAAGCAGACAATTCCATCACGCGCCGTTATGGCGGAACAGGTTTGGGTTTGACCATTTCACGCCAATTAGTTGAGTTAATGGGCGGTGAAATAACATTAACCAGTGAGGAAGCAAAAGGCAGTGATTTTTCCTTTAATCTTCGATTTGATTATATCGATGCGAACGATACGATTTATCCAGATAACAAAAGTATTGATATTTTGATTGCAGATGACAATGAAATTGTGCGAAATGCGTTGCTGTCAATTACAAAAATACTCGGTTGGTCTGCGGTGGCAGTTGATTCAGGTGAAGCCGCATTACATTATGTTTCAACACACAAAAATCATGATATTAAACAAGAAGTCATTCTTTTAGATTGGCAAATGCCAAACATGGACGGATTGATTACTGCCAAAGCTATTCATGAAAAAATGGCAAATGCGAAGAAAAAACCGATTGTGATTATGGTCACAGCGTATGAAAAAAGATTTTTGGATGAATATCCCGATGCAGATATTTTTGATGCGGTTTTAAGCAAACCTGTTACCGCGTCTTCGCTTTATGATGCCATTTCAAAAGCCATGCGCGGGAACAAACAGTTAGAACTTCAAAAACAAATTTCAACGCCCGTTCGCGGTAAACGTCTTGAAGGTCGCCGACTTTTGGTTGTTGATGATAATGAAATCAATCTTGAAGTGGCAAGTTTGATATTTGAAGCTGAAGGAGCAGTCGTTGCAAAAATGGATAATGGTTACAATGCAGTAGAATGGTTGAAAAGTAATCCAAAGGCAATTGACATTATATTGATGGATATTCAAATGCCCATTATGAATGGTTATGAAGCAACCCGTTTAATTCGAGAAATTCCTGAGCTAACTAATTTGCCTGTCGTTGCATTAAGTGCAGGGGTTTTTAAATCACAAATTGAATTGGCAAAATCGGTTGGCATTGATGATTTTATTGCAAAACCATTTGATATAAATGCAGCGGTGAATTTGATTGCTAAACTGACTGGACATATAAATTTAGACACGATTTGTATTGATGAAATTCCCTCTAATTCAAATAGCGTAGACCTTGAAGCCGCGTTGAAAATTTGGGGCGACATTGAAATTTATAAACGTTATCTGCTTAAATTTTCTACAGAATGTGAGTTACTTTTAAATGCAATTACAAATGAAAATGCGGAAGAATTTGCCCGTTTAATACACAAAACTAAAGGTGCGGCAAAAATGTTGGGGCTGATTGAAATTGATAGTATCACTCACGAAATGGATGAATTACTAAAAGAAAATCAGGATATAACTCAAGCGATTGAACGTTTAAAATATGCAATTAGCACAACACAAAATTTCATTCAGGAATATGCAACGTCTGAACAAACGTTAGAATTAGAAACAGAATTGTTTGATGATGTAAAAGTAACCGCTTTATTAAAAGTGGTTTTACACAGAATTGAACAAGATAGTCCAGATGGATTAACGATAACAATCGATGAATTGAGTCGTTATGTAACAAAAAAACGTATTGAACCACTAAAACAAGCTCTTGATGCTTTTGATTTCCCCCTAGCAAAATCTGAAGTCATGAAATTAGCTGCTGAATATAATCTTTCTTTAGGAACAGGTCATGATTCAATTTAATTTTAATAAATTGGCGTAGCGTATGATTAGTAGCGCATATTTAAAAAAATGGATTTTTTTAATTTTTGTCTGTTCGCTATTTCCATTTTTATTAACGTTACTTTTTCATGCACAGCTTTACACTGTCATGAATATCTCCAGTTATTTGATTTTTCATAATATCGCGGAATTTTTTAGCGTCGTTGTTTCCTTTTCAATTTTTGGCGTAGGTTGGTATGCCTACGAACAAACTAATAATCGCCACATCTTATTTCTAAGTACCTCGTTTTTTGTAATTGGTTGGTTAGATTTCTTTCACGCGCTGGGTTATTTTGGAATGCCCGATTTCGTCACACCCAACAATCCAGCTAAATCAAGTCAATACTGGATAGCCGCGCGGCTATTTATGGGATTAACGTTTCTGGGAAGTGCTTTTATTTACCCGAACACAAAGCGTTTTTGGCTATCAAAAATTGTGTTAATGACGGGATGTTTTGTTTTTCCTGCATTAGCTTTTATTGGCATTACTTTTTTTCCTGAACAAATGCCCGTGACGATTATTGAAGGTGTCGGACTAACCCCATTCAAAAAAAACACAGAATATCTCATTATCATCTTGTTATTTATTAGTCTTGTTATTTATTGGCAACGAATACTAAAAACGAATGAGCGACATTTAATTTATTTTTTGTCTGCATTTGTGGTGTGTATTTTTGGTGAAGCCGCTTTTACAGGCTACAAAAGTGTTTTCGATACTTATAACGTTTTAGGACATATTTATAAAATTGTTGCGTTTCACTTAATTTATCTCGGATTATTTGCGGTATCGGTTAAAAATCCGTATTTGGAACTTGCTACAACCAATAAACAACTACAAGAAGAAATTGCCGAACGTATAAAAATTGAGCAAGCGTTAAAAAATTATCAAGACGGATTAGAAGACCTCGTTGCAAAACGTACCTCAGAATTAGAAAAAGCAAAAATTGTTGCAGAATTTGCAAATAATTCAAAAAGTGTATTTTTGTCAAATATGAGCCATGAATTACGAACGCCAATGAATGCCATTTTAGGACTTGTTTTTATTCTTAAAAAAAGCAATTTATCCGAGGAAGACAAATTGTTGTTAAACAAAATTCATGTAGCAGGACAATCGTTATTAGGCATTATCAATAACGTGTTAGATATGTCAAAAATTGAAGCAGGCAAATTTGAACTGGAAATTTCGGTTTTTAATTTGCACGATATTTTAGATAACTTAGCGACCATCATGACGTTTAGCGCGAGTGAAAGAAACATTGATTTGATTATTCATCCGCCAATTGCCGTGCCAGTCAATCGTTTAAAAGGTGATTCATTACGCTTACAACAGGTTTTAGTGAATTTAATCGGCAACGCGATTAAATTCACGCATCACGGTTATGTTCATGTCAGTATTTCAGTGCTTGAATGTAATGAAAATAACGTTTATTTGCATTTTTCAGTTTCGGATACAGGAACAGGGATTGCTAAAAACGTGCAAGAAACGATTTTTACCTCATTTTCTCAAGCCGATAATTCCATCACCCGCCGTTATGGTGGAACAGGTTTGGGTTTAGCAATTTCACGGCAATTAGTTTCATTGATGGGCGGAGAAATTTCGCTCACAAGTGACATTGGAAAAGGCAGTGATTTTTCCTTTAATCTTCATTTTGATTATGTTGATTCAGATGACACAACGTATCCCGACAGCAAAGCTCTTGATATTTTAATTGTTGATGATAATGAAATTGCGCGAAATGCGTTGCTGTCAATTACTCAAATACTGGGATGGTCTGCGATAGCAGTAGATTCAGGGAAAGCGGCATTAGACTATGTTTCAACGTACAAAAATAATGACATCAAACAAGAAGTGATTGTTTTAGATTGGCAAATGCCTCAAATGGATGGCTTGCTAACAGCAAAAGCAATTCACAAAAAAATGAAGTTTTCTAAACAAAAACCCATTGTGATTATGGTAACGTCGTATGACAAAAGATTTTTAGATGAACACCCAGAAGCTACGATTTTTGATGCTGTTTTAAGCAAACCTGTTACTGCATCATCACTTTACGATGCAATTTCAAGAGCTATGCGGGCAAATCAACAAGATGAACCACAAAAACACATTTCAAATTCAACGCAATTCAAACGTCTTGACGGTTGTCGCCTTTTAATTGTCGATGATAATGAAATCAATCTTGAAGTGGCTAATCGGATATTTACAGCGGAAGGCGCATTCGTTACAACGATTGATAATGGTCAACAAGCGGTCGAATGGTTAAAAAATAATGTGAATGCGATTGACCTTGTCTTGATGGATATTCAAATGCCTATTATGGATGGTTACGACGCAACACGGTTAATTCGACAAATCCCTTCGCTAGTCAATTTACCTGTTGTGGCATTAAGTGCAGGCGTTTTTAAATCGCAAATTGAACTTGCAAAATCGGCAGGGATTAACGATTTTATTGCAAAACCGTTTGATGTGAACGCCGCCGTTAATTTGATTGCAAAATTAACAAAACAATCATTGACGATTCAAACCGCACAAACTCGACTTTCTTTTGATATGCCGTCAAACATTTTGACTGAGCCATTTTCAGGGATTGATATAAAAGCTGCTTTGAAAATTTGGAAAGATGTTGAAATCTATAAACGTTATTTAATTAAATTTTCAACAGAATGTGAGCTACTTTTAAATGCAATCACAAATGAAAATATCGAAGAATTTTCCCGTTTAATACATAAAACTAAAGGTGCAGCAAAAATGCTGGGCTTGATTGAGTTAGGAAACATTGCTTACGAAATTGATGAGTTGCTAAACGATAATCAAGATATAACACAAGCCGTTGAACGTTTAAAAAACATCATTATCACAGCAAAAACGCTTATTTATGAATATACAACAATGTCAGAGCAACATCTCGAATCAGAAATAAAAGCGTTTGATGGTGTCATCGTTACAAATTTGTTAAAACGGGTTCTACATAGCGTTGAAAAAGACAGTCCAGATGGATTAGCAACAACAATTGATGAATTAAGTACCTATTTAACAGACAAGCATATTGAATCACTCAAATTAGCCCTTGATTTCTTTGATTTCCCGCTTGCAAAGTCAGAGGTAATCAAATTAGCCGATGAATTTAATCTTTCTTTAGGAGTTTAAAATGTTTAACACAGAAGCACTTATTCTGGTTGTAGATGATGAACCAAGTAATTTAGCTGTGATGCGTGAAATACTGAGCGGTGAATATAAATTGGTTTATGCAAAAGATGGGGCAAGTGCGTTAATTGCGGCTGAAAAACATAAGCCATCATTGATTTTGTTAGATATTCAACTTCCTGATTTTGATGGTTATCAAATTTGTAGCCAATTAAAGAAAAATCCCAATACTGAACACATTCCCATTATTTTTGTGACGGCAATGGGAAGTGAATTAAATGAAGAAATTGGTTTAGAAATGGGCGCAGTCGATTACATTACAAAACCTTTTTCACCTGCAATTATTCTAGCTCGTATGCGCCTTCATTTATCGTTGGTGAAAGCCGCAAAATTAGAAGAAAGCTATTGTGAAGCGATTCACATGTTAGGTGCAGCGGGTCATTATAATGACAATGATACCGATGTTCATATTTGGCGAATGGCAGCTTATGCTGTGCGACTTGCTGACGAATGTGGCTGGGGATTTGAACAAACGAAATTACTTGAATTAGCAGCCCCCATGCACGATACAGGAAAAATTGGTATTCCTGATGCGATATTACGAAAGCCTGACAAATTAACAGCAGATGAATGGGTTATAATGCGAACACATCCCACAATGGGTTACGACATTTTGAATCGAGGCAATGCTTCTGTATTTAAAATGGCAGCAGAAATTGCACTTTATCATCATGAAAAATGGGACGGCAGTGGTTATCCTCACAGTCTTAGCGGTAAAAACATTCCAGAATCTGCACGAATTGTGGCAATAGCGGATGTTTTTGATGCACTGACGATGGAGAGATCATACAAAAAAGCATGGTCTATTGAAGATTCTATTGCCGAAATTAAGAAAGGGGCTGGCAGTCATTTTGACCCACAATTGGTTGATAAATTTGAAAAAATTTTATCGGATATTGTTAATATCAAAAAACAATGGGAATTTGAAGGTGGTGGCGCACGAAATGGTGCAAATATCCCATCATGGTTATCAAGTGCTTCTTGTTGAGAAAAGTATGTATAAATTGAACACCGCATTTTTTTTAAAATGCGGCTTTTAATAAAAATTCTTTGTCGTTATTTTGCCAAATAAGTATAAGAATTCAAACCAGCTAATAACTCCGTTTCATACGTTTGCTTTTCTAAATTGCTTAACGTGCTGGCGGCGAGTTTTTCTCGGTACGCTTGCATCAATTCATCACTGCTAATGTGAACATAATCAAGCAATTCCGACACATCTTCACCTTCTTGTAAATCTTCAAAATGGTAGCCATTTTCGTCGAGTTTGATATTTATCGAATGTGTATCGCCGAATAAATTGTGCATATCGCCCAAAATTTCTTGATATGCGCCAAGCATAAAAAAGCCAATCAAATACGGTTTTTCTGGGTCGATTTCGTGAATCGGCAAGGTATTTTCTAAATTTTGCCCATCAATATAACAATCAATTCGCCCATCCGAATCACACGTTAAATCTTGAATCACCGCGCGGCGCGTTGGCGTTTCGTTTAAACGATGAATCGGCATAATTGGAAAAATTTGGTCAATTCCCCAAACGTCTGGCAATGATTGAAATAATGAAAAATTACAGAAAATTTTGTCCGCAAGTTTTTCGTTCAGCTCGTCTAAAATCGCTTCTTCACTTTGATTTTGGGGGTTGAGTTGGGTTTGAATTTTTTGACAAAGTAGCGCGTATTCGTTTTCAGCTTTTGCTAAATCGGTGAGTGAACATTGGTCTTGAGAGAATTTTTCACGCGCTTGCGACAAATTAAAATGCGCGTCGTGATAGGCTTCGACAGGGTTTTGAATGTCAGGCAAGTTTTGCAATTCTGTTTCGTTACGATAAATCGATTCAATATCCGTTACATCACTAATTAAAACTGCATGATGCGCCGTCATTGCCCTGCCCGATTCGGTAAAAATATCAGGTTGCGGTACATTTTTTTCGGCGCACACTTCGGCAAAGCCCCGCACGATATTGAGTGCGTATTCATTCAAACTGTAATTTATTGACGATTCCCGACGTGATTTACTGCCGTCATAATCAACACCTAAACCGCCGCCTGCATCAACAATTTGAATTTTCGCTCCTAAACGGTGAAATTCGACATAAAACTGCCCTGCTTCTTTGAGGGCAATTTTAATATCGTGAATGTTGGCGATTTGTGACCCCATGTGAAAGTGCATCAATTTTAACGCTTCAAGCAGATTCGCTTGTTTAAGTCGTTCAATCAGTTGTAGTAATTCATGCGCGTGCAAACCGAATTTCGATTTTTCGCCGCCGCTGTTTTGCCATTTTCCTGCGCTGATACTTGATAAACGCACCCGCACGCCAACTTGTGGCATTACGTTTAACTTCGCTGCTTCGTCAATTATCAATTCCAGTTCAAGCGGTTTTTCAATGACTAAATAAACGTTTAATCCCATTTTCAAACCGATTAACGCCAATCGAATATAAGCGCGGTCTTTATATCCGTTGCAGACGATTACGCCGTTTTTCGATTTTGACAACGCCATAATAGCCAGCAATTCGGGTTTGCTACCTGCTTCTAAACCGATATTTTCCGCCGCTAAAATCCCTTCAACAACTTTGCGTTGTTGATTTACTTTAATTGGATAAACAGGCGTGTAAGAACCTTGATAACTAAACGTTTCACGGGCTTTTTGAAATGCTAAATCTAGGCGTGTTGCGCGGTCTTTTAAAATATCAATAAAACGTACTAAAACGGGCAACGATAAATTTTTATCATTAAGTGATTGCGCGACTTCAAATAAATCGATTTCGAGATTTTTGTCTGCACATGGTTTAACGCAAACATTTCCTTTTGAATTGATTGAAAAATAACCGTCTCCCCAAGAGTTGATAGCGTAAGTTTGAGCGGATTTTTCACTTGTAAAATGAGTCATAAATTTAAATTTAAGTAAGAAAGTTTTAGAAGAATTTTATCATGTCACTGTTCATGAATTATGACAGCATTAGATAATTCGCGGCTCTGATAAATTTACATTTAAAACAATCCGTTTGTCGGTTTGTTGTGTATATTGTAAAATGCGAACCAAGTCGTAGCGCGACGCACAGTGAAATTCAATCAACCATATAGCTTTTAGGAAAATAAAATGGATATATCACCAGAAATGTTACAAAAAAAGATTCTTATTGTTGATGACGCGGCATCAATGCGTACTTTAACAAAAGCAATTTTGCGTGAAGCAGGTTTTGCTCATGTTATGGACGTTCCAGGTGGACGTGAAGCATTGATGATGATGGCAAAAGTCAAATTTAACGTTGTAATTTGCGATTGGAATATGCCTGGTATGAGCGGTATTGAATTGTATCAAGCGGTAAAAGAAGACGATAAATTGGCAACGCCACCTTGGATTATGTTGACTTCATCTTCAGAAGGCGAAAAAGTAAAAGAAGCCATTTCAGTTGGCATTACGTCCTACATTGTTAAACCATTCAAACCTGATAATTTAATCAGCCAGCTTATTGCAAAACTTAAAGCAGGTTAATGTAAATTTAACGCAATCACGGCGCAATGCCGTGATTGTGGGACATTTTGTTATTCTTCTATTTCTTCATTTTCAACTGCTTCTACAAAACCACACCCTTTTTGCGGACACACTTTTTGCATACCGTGTTTTTTGCTTTCTTTAAGCGTCAAAACCGCCCAGTTACATTTTGGACAAGGTTCATTTAGCGGTGCATTCCAAAGCGCGTAATCGCAAGTCGGGTAATTTTCGCAGGAATAAAACACCTTTCCGTTGCGAGATTTGCGTTTAAAAATTTGCCCTTTTTGACATTGCGGACATTGAACACCTGTATCGCTGGGTTTTTCAATCGGTTCAATATAACGACAAGTTGGATAGCCCGTGCAACCAATAAATTTCCCGTATTTGCTGCTTTTATAAACCAATGGCGATTTACATTCGGGGCATTCACGTCCTTCGACAAATTCAGGTTCGACCGTTGCCGAATCGGTTAAATTGCGCGTGTAATTGCAGGTCGGATAATCGGTGCAACCAATAAAACGTCCGTTGCGCCCCAAACGAATCGACAACGCTTTGCCGCATTGTGGACACAGTTCGTCGATGGCTTCTTGCGTGACATCCTTACGTTGAACACTACCTTCTTTTTCGATAACGAGTTCGCCAAAAGGTTTCCAAAAACTTTCCATCAAAGGAATCCATGCTTTTTCGCCGCGTGCAACTGCGTCTAAATCATCTTCTAAATTCGCAGTGAAGCTGTAATCCACATATTTGGTGAAATGTTCGGTTAAAAACTTGTTCACAATTCGACCGACATCAGTCGGATGAAAGCGTTTTGTTTCAAGCGTGACATATTCGCGGTTTTGCAGCGTTGAAATGATTGACGCATACGTTGATGGTCTGCCAATGCCAAATTCTTCAAGAGCTTTTACTAAACTCGCTTCGCCGTAACGCGGTGGTGGTTCAGTGAAATGTTGCGCGATTAAAACGTCGTTGAGTTGAACGCTGTCGCCTTCTTTTAAAGCTGGCAAAAAGTTTTCTTTGTCATCGCCTTCTTTTGAATCATCTTTACCTTCGAGATAAACCGCCATAAAACCAGGATTTGCAACCGACGAACCTGTGGCGCGAAAAACGTGTTTGCTATTTGCACAACTTAAATCAATTGCTACGCTGTTTAACGTCGCGTGAATCATTTGGCAAGCAATCGTGCGTTTCCAAATGAGTTCATAAAGTTTGAATTGTTCAGCAGTTAAAAACGATTGAATTTGACTCGGAATATGACACGCCGAAGTGGGACGAATTGCCTCATGCGCTTCTTGGGCATTTTTAGATTTCGTTTTATAAACAACGGGGTCTTTGGGAACATTTTCTGCGCCGTATGTTTCGGCAATTAAAGCGCGAATATCGGCAACCGCATCAACCGATAAATTCACTGAATCGGTACGCATGTAGGTGATTAAACCTGCAGTTTCGCCACCAATTTCAATGCCTTCATAAAGTTGTTGGGCAACAGTCATGGTGCGTTTAGTGGTAAACCCTAATTTTCGCGCGGCTTCTTGTTGCAACGTTGATGTAATAAACGGTGGGGCTGGATTGCTTTTGCGTTGCTTTTTCTCAATTTTAGCAACGGTTAATTTGCCGCTCGCGTCATCAAGCAAAATTTGCTGAGTCTGTGTGGCTAAATCTTCGTTATTGATGCTGAACTGGGTGATTTT
>JBASLW010000244.1:0-5399 GCA_049656545.1 Methylococcaceae bacterium | reverse complement strand
TGCTTACGGTTATGCCCAAGCTAAAAATGAAACGTGGAGTGATTATCAAAGTAAAAGTGGGAATATGTTTGCAAGCCGCGATAATTTTGCTGATGCGTGTGATTTTATTGGGTGGTATTCACAAATTAGTTTTAAAAAATTAGGCATTCAAAAAAATAATGCCCGCGATTTGTATCTTGCTTATCACGAAGGACACGGCGGATTTAAAAAACAAACGTACAATCAAAAACCTTGGCTTTTAACGGTTTCAAATAAAGTCGCGCAACGGGCAAATCAATTTCAACAACAAATGCGTGCTTGTGGTTTGTAATGAGTTATTCATGGCAAATTAGTAAATCAAAATGGTTAATATGGCTTTTATTAGTCGTTTATTTTTTGAGTTTACTTGCCTGTTTTATGAATGCGTTGTCGTGGTGGATTAAAATCATTTTAGTCATTGGCATTTTTTTAAACGCTTGGCAGACCTTCAAAAATACAACACATGAATCGTGGCAACTCGATTTTGATAATGAAAATGGTTGGCAAATTTTAGAAGACAGCACAACTCGAACGATTAAAATCTTGCCATCAACCGTCATTTCAACGATGTTTATTTTTCTACATTATCAAACTGAAAATAAAAAATTTTATCGATTGATTTTCAAAGACGCGCTTCTTCCAAATATCAACGACTATCGTCAATTGATAGTCACTCTTAAAACTTATCAATAAATTTTATGAATACATTTACGTTGAGTGACATTTTTATTTATCCCGTTAAATCGCTTGCAGGCATTCGTGTTGAAAATTGGGAAGTCGTTGAAACAGGATTGAAATACGACCGTCAGTGGATGTTAATTGACGAAAATGGACAATTTTTAAGTCAACGCCGTTTGCCGAAAATGGCATTGATTCAAACGAGATTAACCGATTCAGAATTGATTTTATCTGCGCCAAATTTTGCAGATTTTCATTTGCCGTTGGAATCAAAAGGTGGCGCAATTATTCAAAGTACGGTTTGGAAAGATTGTTGTGATGCAACGCACGTTTCAAATGCCGCAGATGAGTGGTTTAGCACAGTTTTAGAAATACCGTGTCAACTTGTTTATTTGCCGATTGAAACCAAACGTGGTGTGGATTTGAATTATGCAATCGAGAATGACCGAGTGGCATTTTCAGACGGTTTTCCATTTTTAATTGTGTCTGAAAATTCTTTGAATACGTTGAATGCGGAACTTGAAAATTCTATTGAAATGGCACGTTTTCGTCCAAATTTGGTGATTTCAGGTTGTGACGCTTACGCCGAAGATTTTTGGCGTGAAATTAAAATTGGTGAAATTAATTTTAGATTGCCAAAACCATGTTCACGTTGCTCCGTTCCTGCGATAAACCCACAAACTGCGGAAGTCACAAAAGAGCCATTAACAACATTAAGTCGATTAAGAAAATGGCAAAATAAAATTTATTTCGGACAAAACGCGCTACACAATTCAGTTGGCAATTTAAAAATAGGGCAGGGCATGGAAGTCAAAATTTTAGGTGAAAAACAACCACCTATTTTTGCAGCATGAAACCGATTTTAGTTTTCGGCACAAGTTCTGATGCTGGAAAAACCAGCATTGTGATGGCATTGTGCCGAATTTTTGCAGATTTAGGCGTTCGTGTTGCACCGTTCAAAGCGCAAAATGTATCCAATAATTCTAGTGTTACGATTGAGGGACGAGAAATTTCACGCGCTCAATGTTTTCAAGCCGAAGCCGCGCGTGTTGAACCGAGTTATTTATTCAATCCTATTTTATTAAAATCACACGGAAGCGGTGGCGTTCAAGTTATCGTTAATGGTTTAGTCCATAAAAATCAAGGTGTCGCAGCGTATTACAACGAAATCGACACATTAAAAATTCATGTTAAAAATGCGTTTTCGCAACTTTTAAATGATTATGAATTAGTCATTGCTGAAGGAGCAGGTTCACCTGTTGAATTGAATTTGCTACACAAGGATTTATCGAACACATTTATTGCCGAGACATTTAAACCGCGCATTATTTTGGTGGCAGATATTGAACGCGGCGGCGTATTTGCCTCAATTTATGGCACGTTAGAGTTGCTCGCGCCTGAAATTCGTCAAAATATCGTTGGCGTAATTATCAATAAATTTCGTGGCGATAGACGATTTTTTGACGAAGGTGAAAAAATTATTCGTGAACAATTCGGTGTGCCAGTTTTAGGCGTATTGCCATTTTTACCGCTTAATATCGATATGGAAGATTCGCAATCGTTGCAAAATTACGCCCAACGCCGAAATATTATAAAAATTAAAGTGGCAGTAATTGCTACGCCGCGTTTGAGTAATTACAACGATTTAGATGTTTTAATGGCGGATGATGAATTAGATGTGACGTTAATTCATAGTTTTCAAACGCTTGCCAATTTTGATTTAATTTTACTCGCTGGTAGTAAAAGCGTGATTTCGGATTTACGTTGGTTAAAAGAACAAGGCTTATTTTGTGAAATTCAAAAGTTTGAAAAAGCGATTTTTGGCATTTGCGGCGGTTATCAAATGTTGTGTGAAACATTAAATGATTCGGCAGGATTGGAAAGTGATACACCAAGTTTTGAAACAGGTTTGGGCTTCATTGCTGACACCGTAACGTATCAGCAACCGAAAATTTTAAAACGCGGGATTTATTCTATTTTTGGTTTTGATGTAAATGGTTACGAAATTCATTGCGGACAATTAGCGCGTTATCGACTGTTTTATGAATCTGAAAAAATTTCAGGTACGCACGTTCACGGTATTTTTGATAACAACGAATTCCGCACTGCATATTTTAAAAAATTAAATTCTGCTTACAATGGCTTCAGTTATGATGTTTATCGAGAAGACACGATTAACATATTCACAAATATGGTGCGTGAAAATTTAGATTTAACTAACCTGATTTCCATATAAAAATTAAGAAGTTATAATCACAAAACCAAAAAATATGCCGTTAATGAATTTTAATCGTATCGCTAATTTTAACAACAAGAGGTAATTATGGGTCCTTATTATCGTAATACATCACAAGGTACAGGTGCTTTTTTTGATATGTTTTATGAGCAACCGATTCTAATGGGAGCTTTTGTTATGGCTACAATAGGCGCAGGTGTGTTTTTGTGGTTACGTTCTCGCAAAACAAAAAAAGATTGAAATGTTTATTTATTCGCTGCCGTTACTTTTCACCAGCATTGGTGGTGTGACAGAATTAGAGTTATTACTCATCGCCATTGGGTTGCTAATTATTTTGTTTTGCTTATCTTTTTTTTCAGAAAAAGATAAGCAGAAAAAATATTTAGATAACTATCTACTTTCAGCGTGGTTGGGAGAAGTCGATTTGAAATGGGTGTTTTATCCTTTTTTCATGATTCTCAATATCGGCTTATATGCTGTCGATACATCAGCTAAATTGGGTATATTCACTGTATCTGCTTGGGATGACATTCATTTAATTTTATTTTTACCTGCAGTTTGGTGGTCAATATCTATTTGGCGATGCTCAAAAAATACTAAATCAAATATTGGAGCTGCTTGTGGACGGTTTTTAACACTGTGTGTATTTTTTGAATATGGCTTAAAGCTACTAATTCGCATAGATTATCCAAGAGTATTTTTTGAATGTAACGAACTATTACTGGATTATGGAAGCTGTTTTTAATCCACAATCTTTTTTTCATTATCTTCTTGATTAACAAAAATCAATTTAGAGGTATCAAATCCTAAATTCTGCGCTTTTTTTATCAATGAATTTTTTAACGCGTCATCAATTTTTTTGTCTTTTGCTAAAATCCAGAAATAAGATTTGTCATAACCTGATACCAGTGAATAACGATAATTTTCATCTAACTCAAATACAATGTAAGAACTGTAAAATGGCTCGAAAAAAGACACTTTCAAATGAGCTATATCTGATGAATCGACAAAGTAAGCCTTTCCTTCCGCTTCTTTCCATTCTTTATTTTCAATCGAATAACCACGGTTAATGACTTTTACGCCGCCGTCATCACGCAAACTATACTGGGCATTAACCTTTGTTAATCCACGTTCAAATGAATGATCTAATCTTGCTATTTCATACCATTGCCCGAGATATTTATCGAGTTTGAAATTTGATACAGGTTTTATATTTTCAGGAATTTCAACGCAACCAACCAGTATAAATAACACTGAAATAACTGCTATATTTCGTATTCGTTGCATAAGTCACCTTATTTTCAATAAATGATTTAGAGAATAAACCTTGTAAAATTTTGCAAGTGTGCCATAAAAAAACAAAAAATATAACTATGACAATTAACACTATTTCCTAAATTTATTTATCAAAGAAAATACTAAACTTACAATTTTTCATTTGTTTAATGTGTTAAATAAGGTAAATTGATGGATAAATTTGAATAAAATCGTTGAACTTTAGCCTTAAAATCCTTATCCTTTGCCCTGTTCAAGTTCATTGAATAACAAGAAAAACAGCTTTTATTACCATTGAGGATATTATGAAAAAATCAATTTTAGCTTTAGCAACAGTTGCAGTTATCGGTTTAAGTGGTTCAGCTTTTGCTGACGAAAAAACAGAAATTGGCGCAAAAATTTACGAACGCGCTTTTGGTCGTGGTTGTGGCACTTGCCACGACATCGCATCAAACCCACAATTATTTGATTTAGTAAAATCAGGCAAATTAACCCGTGCTAGCTTTGAACAAACATTGAAAGACGGCAAAGGTGGAATGCCGAAAGCAATCGCCGCGATTATGGAAGTTGGTCCAGTTAAAAAAGCGGGTTACGGCGAAGACCAAGCAGTTGACGCATTGTTCGCCTACATCCAAAGCAAATAATTCCATTCAAAACTCTCCGTTTTGTGAATTGAAGAGAAGAAGCCGTGCTAGTTTAGCACGGTTTTTTTTCGTCAATTTTTACGGTGAAAACGGTTAAATTTAAAACATGAATGCTCTCTCAATTCAAAATCTCCGCAAAACCTATCAAAATGGTTTTGAAGCTCTCAAAGGCATTGATTTAGACGTTAAACAAGGCGATTTCTTTGCATTACTTGGTGCAAATGGCGCAGGAAAATCGACTGCTATCGGTATTATTAGTTCGCTTGTGAATGCTACCAGCGGCAGTGTCAAAATTTTTGGTTATGATTTAAAAACACAACGCGATTTAGCTAAAAGCTGTTTAGGGTTAGTGCCACAAGAAATTAACTTTAATCAATTCGATACGGCAAAAAGTATTGTTTTAAATCAAGCAGGTTATTACGGTATTCCGCGAAAATTGGCATTACAACGAATGGAAACGTGTTTGAAACAAGTCGATTTATGGGATAAACGCGACACGATTTCAAGGCGTTTATCGGGCGGTATGAAACGGCGTGTGATGATTGCAC
>JBASLW010000243.1:0-15221 GCA_049656545.1 Methylococcaceae bacterium | reverse complement strand
TCTTTAGTTGTGTCACCGGGAATCGTATGTGAACCAAATGCCTGTCCAACTGTCATACCAGTATAGGAAATCTCATCGACCGTTTTTTGTGTAGTTGTTTCAGGTACCCATTTTTTTGTTTTTTTATCATAGTATTTAGGAACAACTACATCTACCGTTTTTGGTGTTATTATCTTTTGTGGTTCAGAACCTGTTGCTTTTACCCATTCCTCAGGATGATTAAGTGTTTTCCAACGCCCATGACTGTAGCCACCATTAAAACAATTACCTCTTTCTGCTTTTGAACCAACCATTGAACCGACATTTGACATCGATTGTATTGCAAACACAGGCTTACTAGCCAAAGTCATAATAATAGGTGCCGCAATTCCCGCTCCGATTGCTCTACGACGAGATTTATCGACGGGTTGATTTTCTTCAATTTCAATCTGATTTTTTTCGGTATTCATAATGCCCTCGCAATAACGCATAAATTTGTGACTTGTTGATTTTGATTACACTTTTACCAATTTTTCACTACATGAGCAAGCATTTTGACTTGTAATTATTGCAACCAAATTTCAGCCACATTTTTCAACGCGGATTCCGCTTGTTCATAATCCAATTTTGGCGCATCGGTTAATAAAATAACTTGTGATTCTACTGCTGAATCATTTGTCAATCGTTTCAATAATTGAAAGAGTTTGGCGCGATAAGGATTGTTGGTGTTATGTGAACCAATTTTGTACCAACGTAAAATCACTAAATGCCGTTCGGAATTACTCAAGACTGTTTCACCCACTGCTAAATTTGTTAATGGCATCGTGTCAGATTTAACCGTTTTCCACTCCAAACTTTGTTCTTTTGTGACAATCAAATTTTGAGAATTCACCAACTCGCCGCCATTTTGCGATTCTTGTCCAAAACTCGCTTCATAAATGCCAAATGTTGCTTGACCATTTGAAAAATAAAGCATTGCATCTTTTTCAACACCTTTAAATTGTGGCGACCATTGCCAATTTGGATTTTCAACAATCTGCCAGCTTTTTTGTTTCAATGTGGTTTCTAAATTTTCGCTACTAACAGGCGTTTGTTTTTGATTCGCCAACCATGTTGAACTTAGTGGATAAACAAAACTTAAAATACCAATTAACATTAACGACATGACAAATGGTTGATTTGAAAATGCCGCATCGTCCTGTGGTGAATGCGATAAATTTTGATTTAAATAAATCGGCGCATCCGCAAAATGTGAACTGATATAAAACAACAACATCATAATCAAGCCAAAAAATAATGCGCCGTAAATAATGTGGTCAACACCAACCGCGAGCGTCATATTGCTAAAATGTCCTAACATCACAATTAGATAAGCACGCACACCGTTTGCCAAAATGGGAATAATGACTGCTAACACCAAAAATAACGCGCGTTTCCAATACGTTGAAAATGTAATGTAAGCATAAACAAAACCCAGTGACACCGACGCAATCAAATAATTTATACCACTACAGGCTTCGGCAACTGTCCAATTTCCTGATGTTAACGTGAGATTCATGCCTTCTTTAAATACAGGAATGCCTGAAAGACGAATTAAAAAGACAGAAAAATCTGCTGTGAATTCCATCAACGGCGCAATGAAATCACCACCAACAGGCACCATAAAAAATAAATAACTCAACGGAAATACGATTTTTAACGTCACGCGATTTCCTAAAATCATCCAAAAACCGCTAATCAACATTCCCACGACCGCTAATTGCTTAACGAGTTGAACGCTAATTAAATCGGCAAGTAACCACAAAAAACCGTTCAGCATCAGCGCAATCAAAGCTAACCAGCTAATTTCAGGACAGAGTTTTAAATATCGACTGCGTTGCGTCCAACACAACCACACACTAATTGGCGCAATCAAAAAACATTGGTTGTAAGAACTGGAGTTGTACCAAATCTCAACCATCGATTGCCAAGTATCAAAAAAAGCAAATATCGACAACAACGTAATTAAAACTAATCCGCCCGCCGTTTTAATCCAATAATTTGTGACGTTCATCAAAAAAATTTCCTCGAATAAGTAAGATTTCGCGCCAATCGCCAATAATTGCTAGTTAGTGCAGTTCTTGATTTAATAGTTTTCAGATAATCACATTTTCATTCAATTCAAACAATTCACAAAACTATTATGAAAAACCGCTTTGATTTACTTATTTTTGATTGGGATGGCACGCTAATTGATTCAATTGATTGGATTGCGCGTTGCTTACAAAATGCTGCAAACGATACGCGCCATGACATTCCTGATTATCAAGCGGCAAAAGACGTGATTGGTTTAAGTATCGAACGCGCAATTGAAGCGTTGTATCCATCGGCAAATTCTGTCGAAGTGTTAGATTTAGTCAGCCGTTACGAAACCGCTTATTTTTCTAAAAAAATAAGCCGCGACGATTTATTTTCAGGGGTTTTTGAAATGCTTGAAACGCTAAGTCAAAATGGTTACAAACTCGCTATTGCGACGGGAAAAACGCGCGAAGGCTTAGATGAAGCATTAAGCGCAACAAAAACTGAACATTTATTTTGTATCACCCGTTGTGCTGACGAAACGAAATCAAAACCGCATCCGTTAATGCTTGAAGAAATTATGGCATTTACTAACATTTCACCCGACCGCACGTTGATGATTGGCGATTCTACGCACGATTTGCAAATGGCGTTAAATGCAAAAATTGCGTCAATTGCTGTTGCAAGTGGCGCACATGATTCAAATCAATTACAAAATTATCAGCCGTTGCATTGTTTTTTGCAGCCAACGGAACTATTACAACATTTACTTTAAAAATTAAACGGTTAAAACAAAATGGAAAATCAAAATTGGGAACGCGAATTACTCGAAAAAGTCGCGCTTGCTGCTATTACTGAACAAACTCGCGCCCGTCGTTGGGGAATTGCATTTAAAAGCCTGATGTTTGTGTATTTATTCGCTATTTTTGGTGTTGCAGTTTATCCAAAATTAGATGGCAATCATCATGCGTCAAAAGGTGATGACCATACCGCCATTATTGATTTGATGGGGCAAATTGGGGAAGACAAAGACGCGAATGCGGATGCGATTATTGAAGGTTTGCGAAATGCTGTCGAAGATAAACACACGAAAGGCATCATTTTGCATGCGAATTCACCAGGCGGAAGTCCTGTGCAATCCGCGTATGTTTTTGACGAAATTCGCCGTATCAAAAAAGAACATCCCAATTTGCCGATTTTTACAGTTGTTAGTGATATGTGCGCGTCAGGTTGTTATTTTATCGCAGCCGCAAGCGATAAAATTTTTGTGAATCCATCGAGTTTAGTTGGTTCGATTGGTGTGTTGATGGACGGATTTGGTTTTGTAGATGGAATGCAAAAATTAGGTGTTGAACGCCGTTTGCTGACAGCAGGTTCTCATAAAGCGATGCTCGACCCATTTACGCCGCGTAAAGACAATGAAACGATTTATATGCAAAATTTGTTAAATCAAGTACATCAACAATTCATTTCGGCGGTTAAAATCGGACGCGGCACACGTTTGAAGGAATCGCCTGATATGTTTTCGGGTTTAGTTTGGTCAGGTGAAGAAGCCGTTAAAATTGGTTTGGTTGATGATTTTGCGACGCAAAAAGAAGTTGCGAAAAACATTATTGGCGCGGAAGAAGAAGTTAATTTCACACCGGAAGAACATTTAATGGATAGAATTGCAGGACGTTTAGGTGCGTCATTTGGTCAAGCCTTGAGCAGTTTTTTACAGCCTGTTTCGTTGCGTTAATGGGGAGAAAAGAATGAGTAAACCAAAAGAACAAAAATTCATGTTGGTTAAAATGCCGAGTATGACGCGATTGTTAATCGGGGGCGCGATGGCATTTTGGCTTTCAACCATTATGAATCCTGCATTTGTTGCCATTGCCGTATTAGTGGTTCTGTTAATTCCTATATTGACTGTGGACAATATGTTTTCAAGTCAATTTGCAAAAGCCTATCGCCAACCTAAACCTCCTGAACCTAAAAAAATTAGCAAAAGTGAATACTTAGAATCGAGAGTCGCCGCCGAAGAAAAAAAAGAGCCTGAAAAGACGGTTGCAGCATCAAATGCTAAAAATGCAAAACCTGCAAAAAAAGCCAAAAAAGGTAAATAAACTAAAAACAACAGTGGCTTTTTATTTCACATAACAACTGAACTAAATTTGATTTATGAAAAATTTCACAAAAAACGTATTAAAAACAACGCTTATTACAAGCCTTATCTTTTCAAACTTTTCTTATGCTGCCGAAGGGGGAAGTAGTCAGTATTTACCAGGTTTTTATGGTGATTTCGGTATGGGAATGGCGGGAGAACCAGGAACGTATTTGAGTAATTTTTTCGGTTACAGTTGGAATGAAGATGCTACATCAGAAAGTAGTTTATTGTTTGAATTACCAGGTGTAATGCACGTTAGTGAAACTAAAATTTTAGGCGCAACGTATTCGGCGGGTTTTTTTCCATACGTTTTACGCACAACTTATACCCAAAAAAATAATGGTATTAAACAAGAAATGGAACGGGGTGGCGCGGGAGATATGTACGCTGTTCCGCTTGCTTTATCGTGGCAATGGGGTGAACTTTCTTTTTACGCTTTTGAAGGAATTGTTGTGCCGACAGGAGCTTACGATAAAAATCGTTTATTAAATGCGGGGCGTAACAGTTGGACATTTGATAATAATTTATCTATGACATGGTCGCCTGACAATGGCAAATATGATTTATCGTTAACGTTTGGTTACATGGTGAATACCGAAAATCATGCCACTAATTACAGAACAGGCGATGAAGTTCATGTGGATTATTCAGCGGGTTATTACATTTTGCCTTCGTTAGGTATTGGTGTAACAGGTTCGTATTATCGACAAGTCACACCTGATTCAGGAATAGGTGTTCCAATGGGGGCAATTGAAGGGGAATACAGCAGTATTGGTCCTGTTGTGACGTATACCGTCAAATTAGGCGATAGAGATGTGATGTTTTCCGCAAAATGGCTACATGAATATGATGTCAATAATCATGTGCCTTACGATTACGCCATTTTGCGGACAGGTTTTAAATTTTAATCAAGTTTGAATCGAATAAATACCGAACTGCCTTCATTTGGCACGCTTTTGATGTAAATATCGCTGTTAAACAAATTGAAAATTTCTTTTGACAGCGATAATCCCAATCCAACACCCGCGACATTTCCTGTTTTATCAACACGGAAGAATTTATCAAAAACATGCGAAATGTCATCTTCTGTTAAACCTAAACCGACATCGCGCACTTCAACTTCAACAAAATTTTGAGCCGCATCGTGATTAACATTTATCCAAACATTGCCTCCATTTGGTGAGTATTTGTAAGCGTTATCGATAATGTTAATTAAGGCTTGTTTGAATTTGTTTTTATCTACATTCAAACTCAATGCCGATTCAAACGGTGTGTAAATGATTGCTTCTCGTCCTTCGGGAATATCAAAATCTGTAATAGATTCTTGAACTAAATCACCTAGTTTATGCGCTTCAATCACAAAATCTGCGCCAGCACGTTCTTCAATTCGGCTTAAATCTAACAATTCGTTAATCATGTTAATTAACCAAGACGATTGCGTGTAAATCATTTCAATAATTTCAGGCTGCATTTCAGATGGAATCATGCCGCCATTTAACAATTCGGAGTAACCGTGAATTGTTGCTAATGGCGTGCGTAATTCATGCGTCGCGCTCATTAAGAATTCAGATTTAATGCGGTTAGCTTCTTCTTCTTTAGTAATATCGTGCAAGAAATACAATTTGCCTAGCAAATCGCCATTAGGTAAATAAATATCACGCGCCCCACAAAGCAAACTTACATGACGTGGTCTAATCAAATCAATTCGTTGTAATTCCTGCGCGTTTTCAAATTCGCTAATCGGTTCTTTTGCTTGACTTGATAAACGTTCCCAGAATTTTTGCTCAGGCATTTCAAGTAATTCGATAACCGTCAAACCTATCATCGAGCTAACAACTTTATTTACAAGCAGAATTTCATGTTGATGATTGACTAAAATATAACCACTTGGACTTACGTCAAATACGATTTGTAATTGCTCAGTACGCTTATTGAGTTCGGCAGCGGCAATTTCACGCGCTTTTTTGGCACGTTCAAGCTGATTGCCCATGTTTAAAATGCCAGAAGCGGTGGAATGTAATTCTTTCACAAAAAATTCGTGATTTAATGAAACATGACGACCTTGAGCAATATCCGAAACAATTACGTCCATTTCTTCCAGTGGCTCAGATAATGACACGCTCATTTTTTTGGATTGACGATAAAGCATCGTAAAAAAGATGCTGTAAAACACCAACATACCCGAAATCATTAACCACGCAATGTTATTTAATCGCGCTGAAAGCGAATTACTAGGCTCAAAAATAGTTTCCGTCGGCACAACAACTAACAATTTCCAACGTGTTGAAGGCACGGTTGCCCACGCTAAAATCGTTTCTTCAGAAAGCGTCGTATATTCAACACCGTTATCTTTTTCTTTAAGTTTCGCAGCAATCTCAGGTTTTTTTAGATACAAGTTGTAATCTTCTGTTCTAAATGTGTCGTGTTTAATCGCATCAGAATAATCTGATTCGGTCATATTTTTGATGTTCCAATCGTTTTCGCCCACTGATGGCAACGCTAAAATCGTACCGCTTTTATCAATCAAAACGCCGTAACCGCCCCACGGAATTTGCATTGCTTTTACTTCGTCAACAATGGTTTTAATCGTAATGTCTACGCCGACCACGCCTTCTAAAAAATCACCGTTATAAACAGGCGCACTACACGTTGTCATCCAACCTTGACCAGCAGGATCAATATACGCATCTGTCCAAACTATCCCGCGACTGGGATTATGTTTTGCATCAGCTTCATAGTAAAAATTGTAAGAAGGAATATCCATTTTTGCAGGATATTGTGAAATCACATCAAAATAGGGATAAATTCGATTCAATGAATCAAACGTATTCATGTAAGTTTGCGCGATAAGTGGAAAAGTTTGTTTCACAGACTTTAATGCGGGGTCTAATGCGGCAGTTCGCAACGCTTTTTCTTTTTCTTTTTCGCCAATTGGCACAAATCCGCTATAAAAAACCGCACTTCCACCAATTTCACCTTCCATATCGCGGGTTGTGTAGTACGCGCCATCTTTACTAAAAGCAAACCGTTTTGGGTCATCACGTTTTAATAAATTCTTACCACTCATAACAACGGTTGAATACGTTTGCAAATAGGTGGTTGCATTTACAATTGCATCAAGTTGATGGTTAATGCCATTTGATTCACGGTCAGCTAAATGAAGCAATTCATTTTCAGCAACTTGAACAATTGTTTTAATGTTTTCTTTATTAGCAAATTGATTACTTAAAAAATAAGTCGCAATTAACGCTATTTCGACAACTAACAATGGAATGAGTGATGTTTTTAAATAAGAACGCCAAATCCATTGAAATAGAGTGACTTTTTGATGATTGAGTTCGTTTGTCATAATAAAATCGCGCGATATGAACTAAAAAATTTTCTGTTAGAATCATAGCATTATTTTTTTAAATTAAATTTACCTTGTGAATACAATCTAAAATGTCAAAATCTCTTTTGCCCAGTAATGAAGCATTATTACTTGAAAATAAAAGGCTGAATAACGCCTTACAAGCGGCGGAATTATGTGTTAATCAATTAAGTGAAGTGATTTTTTCGTTAAACGCACAAGGGGATTTCACGTTTTTAAATCCTGCATGGGAAAGATTGACAGGTTTCAACGTCGCAGAAAGTGTATGCAAACCGCTTGCAAATTATTTGTATTACGACGACACAAAAAGAATGCTTGCGGTCGTTTTAGATGCCGATATTTCAAAAATAGAACGCCAAATTGAATTTAGAATTGTTGGCGCAAATCGCCAAATTCGATGGGTTGGGTTAAGTGCAAAAGTTACTTTAACAGCGAATAAAGAAATTGCGGCAATTACAGGCGGTTTAATTGATGTCACAGATAGAGTTAGAGCGGAACAGGCTTTAACCGCAAGTGAAGAACGGTATGAATTAGTTGCAAGTTCCTTTAATGATGGTATTTGGGATTGGGATATTTCAACAAACAGTGTTTATTTTTCACCGCGTTGGAAAGAAATGCTGGGTTATGAACGCGATGAATTGGTTAATAAATTTGAAACTTGGTCAGGGTTATTACATCCAGATGATTTTGAGAAAACCCTTGCTGCTGTTAATCAATTTCTCGAAAGTAACGAAACTTTTTACGAAAGCATTCACCGTTTAAAACACAAAAATGGCAGTTGGGTTTGGATTTTGGACAGAGGAATTGCAGTTCGCAATTCCGATAATAAACCGTTGCGCGTTTTTGGCTCTCATACTGACATGACACGTTTGCGAACCACTGAAGAAACACTTTTGCAACGTGAGCGTGAATTAAATAACGTGGTTACAGTTAGCCCCGATGGCATTGTCACTTTTACAAATGAAGATTTTGTCAGTTCAGTCAATCCTGCTTTTTTAAATATGACAGGGTTTTTAGAGCAAGAATTACTGACAATTTCACGTCATGAATTTGACCAAAAAATGTTGGCAATTAGTAATCCAAATGAATCTTATCAAATTGAAATTGAGCATGAAAAACCGCTGTTAATGCAAATTTTAAAATCAAATGTGATTGAAAACGTGCCTCAAGAATTGTTAGACATTCCGCTAAAATTTAATTTTGGTAGTCACAAACCGATTTACCGCACCATACGTTTAACAAAATACACGTTAAAAAACGCAATTACGCCAACAATTATGTATTTCCGTGATGTTACACTTGAAACGGAAATGGATCGCATGAAAAGTGAGTTTTTGTCGGTCGCCGCGCACGAATTACGTATGCCTATTTCGAGTATGTACGGGTATTGTGAATTATTGCTTAATCGTGAATTTGATGAATTAACGAAACGCGATATTTTGCAAGCCGTTTATTCTCAATGTTCAAATGTGGTTGAAATGATCAATGATTTGCTTGATTTAGCACGCATTGAAACGGGTAGTAAGCAATTTTTTCATTTTGAGCCACAATCGCTCGTTTCAATTGTAAAAGAAGCCTTAAATGCGTTAAAAATGCACGGTGATTTTCATAAAATTGAAGTACATTATTTTATTGATGAGAACGTCATGATTTACGGTGATAATGACCAAATTAAACGCGCATTGCTGAATGTATTAAGTAATGCGTTTAAGTATTCGCCTAATGCACGAATTGTGATACTAGAAATGAAATCGCGTTTGAATCAAAACGGACAAGAAGAATGTGGTGTAACGGTTGAAGACAAAGGAATTGGCATGAAACCTGAACAAATTGAACGGTTATTTGAACGTTTTTGGCGAGCAGATAATGTTCGAGATGTGATTGGTACAGGTTTAGGTATGGCATTAGTTAAAGAAATTATGGATTTGCATAACGCACAAATTGATGTACAAAGCATATCAGGTGAGGGTACAACAATTGGCTTATGGTTTCCTATTCATCAAATAGAAAATACTCAAAATGAAATGGAGAAAAAATGAAAATTTTAATTGTTGATGATAATTTGCAAATGCGGAATTTGTTACGCATTACATTTTCAACGCATCCTGAATATCAATTATTACAAGCCCAAAACGGCGCAGAAGCCTTAGAAATTTTGCAGAATGAAAAACCTGATATTGTCTTTTTAGATATTATGATGCCTGGTGACATTGATGGTTTAGGGGTTTGTAAATGGATTAAATCCTCAGAATATCAAGCGACTTTTGTCGTTTTATTATCGGCAAAAGGACAAAAAGCCGATATTGAATTTGGTTTAGAAACTGGGGCAGATATGTATTTAACTAAACCATTTAGCCCGATTGCGTTATTGGACGTTGTTGAAAAACTTAAAGCAAAAAACTAGTTTTTTGTTTAGCCTGTTTTCGTCGCGCTGCAAAAAAATTCTTCAATAATTGCGAACACGTTTCTTCTAAAATTCCGCCTTGCCATTCAACGTGATGATTTAGAAATGGCGCGTTTGTTAAACTTAACGCATTACAAACACAACCGCGTTTTTCATCAAATGCGCCAAACACTAAACGTTGAATTCTTGCGTGTGCGATTGCGCCCATGCACATCACGCACGGTTCAAGCGTCACATAAAGTGTGGTGTTAATTAAACGGTAATTTTCAACTTTTTTCCCCGCTTGACGAATGGCAATAATTTCAGCGTGAGCAGTCGAATCATGTAATTCAATTACCTGATTCCAACCTTCACCAATCACTTTTTCATTTTTAACCAGCACCGCCCCGACGGGTACTTCACCAAAATCTTCGGCACGTTGCGCTAATCGAATCGCATAACGCATCCAGCTTTCGTCTGTTAAAATGTCACTCATTCTTTTCTCACTTTTTTAAAATTCAATGTCAAAATTTACAATTCAAACGCTTTTTCGTCCTGAAGTTTTAGCGTTATCTGCTTATCACGTCGCTAACGCGCAAGGTTTCATCAAACTCGACGCGATGGAAAATCCTTACACTTGGTCAGAAGAACTTAAACATTTGTGGCTCGCGCGTTTAAAAAATAGCGCGATAAATCGTTATCCTGACCCGCAAGCTAGTGAATTAACTGCTACGTTAAAAACGTTAAACAACGTGCCAGATAATTTAGATTTGTTGCTTGGCAATGGTTCTGACGAAATTATTCAATTATTGTTAATGGCATTACCAACAAATTCACACGTTTTAAGCGTCACACCTAGTTTTGTGATGTACAAACAAATCAGTGATTCATTAGGTTTAAATTATCACGGTATTTCGTTGACAGATAATTTTGAATTAGATTTGCCTGCGATACTTTCAGCAATTGAACAATATAATCCAGCAATCATTTTTATTGCGTATCCAAATAATCCAACGGGAAATCTATTTGACGAAAATGCGATAAATCAAATTATCGACGCGGCAAAAGGTTTAGTCATTATTGATGAAGCCTACGAACCGTTTGCAAATCAAGCCAGTTTTATGAATCGTGTTGAAAACAACGTTTTAGTCATGCGGACAGTTTCAAAATTAGGTTTAGCGGGTTTGCGTTTAGGTTATATCGTGGGTGAACGTGAAATTATTAACGAATTACACAAAATTCGATTGCCTTATAATATCAATGTATTAACGCAAATTAGTGTGCAATTTGCGCTTGAAAATAAAACTGTTTTTGATGAACAAACTCGCGCAATTTGTGACGAAAGAGCATTGATGTTGAATACGTTAAATTCATTAAATGGCATTACAGCTTATGGCAGCGCGGCGAATTTCATCTTATTCAAAACGCCACAAAATCAAGCAACCAACATTTTTGAATCTATAAAAGGGCAGGGCGTTTTAATTAAAAATGTCCATCCACAAGGTGGATTATTAACAGACTGTTTGCGTGTAACGGTTGGAACGCCTGATGAAAACCAAGCATTTTTAAATGCGTTAAAATTAGCGTTGCAACATCTCTAAAACTAACGCTGCCATATTTTGAATGCCGCCACCTTTTCCTAATTTTTCGCTCAGGATGTCTAAATCGGCGCGAAAATTTTGGGTGGTTTCGGAATCTGTTAATAAACGCTTAATCTCAGTCGCTAAATTTTCTGCTGTTGCATCGTCTTGAATTAACTCGCGGACGATTTGCTCACCAAAAATGATATTTGGCAAACCAATAAACCGTGTTTTGACTAACCATTTTCCAATTCGATACGTTAGCGAATTTAAGCGATAACAAATCACCATTGGAATGCCAAGCAACGCAATTTCAAGTGTCGCTGTTCCTGAACACGTCATAATTGCATTACAACATTGCATCACATCGTAAGGATGATTTTTAATTACAGTCACCTCAACATTGGCACGTTGTAAATACAGTTGAATCAAATTATCTGAAAGTGAATCTGCTTGCGGCAAAATAAATTGTGCGGTGGGAAAATCGATTTTTAACCGTTTCGCAGCTTCCAACATAACAGGTAACAAACGTTTAATTTCATTTATACGACTGCCAGCCACTAAACCAATAATTGGCGCATCAGGATTTAAAGCAAAGTTTTTTATCGCTTCGATTTTGGTAAATTTGGGAATTACTTTATCGACAGAGGGATGACCAACGTAACGAACGGAAACATTTTCAGCGTCATAATAGGCGGTTTCAAACGGAAAAATTACTGCCATCATGTCAATTACCGCACCGTATTTTTTGACACGATTTTTACGCCATGCCCAAACTTGCGGACTAACGTAAAACAACACTTTTATATCATTTTCTTTTGCAAATTTAGCGAGCTGAAAATTAAATTCTTTGTAATCAACGCAAATGAGTAAATCGGGTTTTTCATTTAACAATAATTCTTGCATTTTTTTGAGTGCGTGACGAATTTCAAAATAATGCTTAATCACTTCTACCGCACCAATCACAGCGATTTGACTCGAATCGTAACAAAGTGAAATGCCCGCTTGTGACATTTTCGCGCCACCCATTCCGACTGCGTTTAATTTCGGTAATTGTTTTTTCAGTTGTAAATACAAATTTGCCGCGTGCGAATCACCTGAACTTTCACCCGCGCTAAAACAAATTTTGACTGACGAGTTAGAAAACATAATGTTTAAAGTTGATCAACTTGAATGCTGTCATCTTCTTGATAACGTTCATAAATAACTAATACTTCCGCCCATGCCTTAAAAAAGGCTTCAACGCATTGTGGGTCAAAATGTATTCCAGAATTATCTTTTAAAAATTTAGTGGCATCTTCTAATGACCATGCTTTTTTGTAGGGACGTGATGACGTTAAAGCATCAAATACATCTGCAACCGCAACAATTCGTCCATAAATTGGAATCGATTCACCTTTCAATCCACGCGGATAACCGTTACCATCAAATTTTTCATGATGCGTTAATGCCATAATTGCCGCTGTTTGAATCAATAGAGAATCACTTTCTGCAAGAATGTTATAACCATTTGCAGCATGTTGCTTCATCACGCTAAATTCATCGTCGGTTAATTTGCCTTGTTTTAATAAAATGGCATCAGGTGTCGCCACTTTGCCAATATCGTGCATCGGCGCAGCTTCTAAAATCAATTCTTGTTGCTCTTCAGATAATCCTAATTCGCGGGCAATTAAACGGGCGTAATTTGACATCCGAATTAAATGTTGTCCTGTTTCGGGGTCACGATGTTCAGCAGCTTTTGATAAACGCAACACCATTTCTTTTTCGCGTGAATGCAATTCGGCAGTTGCTTTTTTTACTTCTTTGTCGAGCCAATCAGCACGATTCGCCAAGGCTTGTTGGCTTTCGCGCAATGTCAGTAAATTTTTGATTCGTGCCAAAAATTCAACCTTATCAATTGGTTTATTTAAAAAATCTTGTGCGCCTAAATTTAACGCTTTATGACGCACTTCGTTTTCAGTATCCGCCGTAATGACAATAATTGGCACATCTTTATATTCTTCAATTTCTTTAAAATGTTGAATGAATTCTAAACCATCCATTTCAGGCATCATGTAATCGAGCAGCACCAAATCAGGTTCGTTTGTTGTACACCACTCAAGGGCTTTTAATGGCTCGTCAAAACTAACCGATTCCACATTATCAAATTTTTTTAATAAATGACGGAACAACGTTAAATTTGTGAGGTTGTCATCCACAATTAGTACACAAGCCATAAAAAATCCTATTTTCTGTTTTTAATAAAATTTTCAGCGCGAGTTAATTCTAATTGAATTTTTTCGGCTAAATACTCAATTTCTGTCCAATTTTGTGCAACGGATGCTTGTTCAAGTTGTTGTGCTAACGTTGCTAAAATCACTGCGCCCACATTATGAGCTGACCCTTTTATTTCATGTGCAACGGCTTTTAAGTTTCCATTTTTCTCTTCAACTGACGTGGTAAGTTTTGATTTTAACGACGAAAGAGAATCGCAAAATAACTGTAATAATTCGTCGATAACATCTTCGTCATCTTCAAACAAATCTATCAATCGACTCATTTCAATCGGACAATTTTCAATGCTATTTTCAGTATTTTCATTTGTTTTTGATGCTATTTCTTTCGCTTCAGGTAGCCATTTTTTTAAGACACTAGCTAAAAACTGAACGTTAATCGGTTTAGAAACATAATCATCCATTCCAGCCGCTAAACAATGTTCTCTATCACCTTCAATCGCATTTGCTGTCATTGCAATAATGGGTGTGTGTTTTCTTTTTTCACCTTGTTGTTCGCGCTTACGAATAAGATAAGTCGCTTCAAATCCATCCATGACAGGCATTTGACAATCCATTAACACAAGCGCGTAAGGCAATGTTTCCAATGAATCAACCGCTTCTTGACCATTATTCACAATATGAATGCTGTAACCTAATTTTTGTAAAATACGTTTGGCGACTTGTTGATTTACTAAGTTATCTTCAACCAGCAAAATCAATTGTTCGCTTTGCATTGCTTTATAAGATTCATTGACGGTAAGAGAATGTGTCGAGTTTTCGATTTGTTTCAATTCTTCGGGATGCAGAATTGCCACGATAGCATCAAATAATGCCGATTGTTTAACGGGTTTTACCAAAACGCTCGCAATGCCACTTTCAATCAATTCACGTTTTAAATTTGTATCAATCGCATCTTGACACGCAATAATTGGCAAGTTGTTCAAATTCGTTTTTGCCTGAATTTTCTCAATCATGTTGAAAATTTCATCAACGCTTAATTCAGCAAGTAAAACAGCATCATAATGCTGATTCAACGATTGCGCTTCTTCAAGAATGTACAACATTTCTTCAATGTTATCTGTGGTATTAACCAAAATTCCCCATGCTGATAAATACGCTAAATAAATATCGTGATGTCCTGTTTCTTTACCAACGACTAACACTCGTTTTCCGCGAGATTTTTCAATTGAAAAATGGTGTTTTTCATTGCCAATTTTGAATGGTAATTCAACTGAAAACGTTGAACCCTCACCTGGCACACTATTTAAATCAATTTTGCCCTTCATCAATTCGACTAAACGTTTTGAAATCGATAAACCCAAACCTGTACCGCCATATTTTCGAGTTGTTGAACTATCTGCTTGTGAAAAAGGTTGAAACAAACGCTCTTTCGTTTCAGATGAAACACCAATACCTGTATCAATAACTTCGATGCGAATATGAACAATAT
>JBASLW010000242.1:0-4954 GCA_049656545.1 Methylococcaceae bacterium | reverse complement strand
CACATCTTTAGTATTAGCCGCAGTATTCGTACCGACTGCTTTTATTACAGGTGTTTCGGGTGCATTTTATAAACAATTCGCTTTAACCATTGCCGTTTCTACGTTAATTTCAGCGTTCAATTCGTTGACGTTAAGCCCCGCCCTTTGCGCGTTATTACTCGATAGAGCGCATCATCACCAAGATTTATTCACTCGTGTATTGGAAAAATTATTCGGTTGGTTTTTTCGGGGATTCAACCGTTTTTTCGATTCATTCAGTCACGGTTACTCGCGATTAGTTGGGCGTTTAATTCGCATGACGGTCGTCGTATTAGTTTTATATGTCGGTTTGAATAGCCTTAATTGGTTAGCATTTGAAAAAGTTCCCGTCGGTTTTATTCCGCAACAAGACCAAGGCTATTTAATTTTATACGCCCAACTTCCTGATGCCGCGTCAGTGGGTCGCACCACAGAAGTTGTTAAGCAAGCTACTGAAATTTTGCAAAAAACAGAAGGTGTAAAAAATATCGTTGCTTACGCTGGTTGGTCAGTGTTGACGGGTTCGACGCAATCGAATGTTGCTACAATTTTTGTGCGCTTAAAAGATTTTGAAGCGCGAAAAGGTCATCCCGAAATGTCTGCCGACGCGCTGGTTAAAACATTGGGGCAAAAAATGGCGCAAATTCCGAATGGATTTATCAAAGTATTTGCGCCACCGCCTGTGCGTGGCATGAGTTCAGTCGGTGGATTTAAATTGCAAATTCAAGACCGTTCTAATGCGGGAATTAGTGAATTACAACGTGTGAATACGGAATTTGTTGGAAAAGGTAATCAGCAAGCGGGTTTAGTCGGTTTATTTAGTACCTTTCGCGCCGACGTGCCGCAACTTTTTGTTGATGTTGACCGCACGCGCAGTAAAACGATGGGGGTACCATTAAATGAAATTTTTGATACGTTGCAAATTTATTTGGGTTCGCTTTATGTCAATGATTTCAACAATTTTGGTCGAATTTATCAGGTCATAGCCCAAGCCGATGCAGAATTTAGAATGCAACCCGAAGACATTGCCAAATTAAAAACACGTTCAACGAATGGCGATATTGTGCCGCTCGGTTCGTTGGTCAACATTCAAAACATCACAGGACCCGACAAAATCACTCGTTACAATATGTATCCCGCCGCCGAAATCAACGGTAGCACGTTGCCTGGCGTGAGTTCTGGGCAAGCCATCGAGTCGATGAGCAAATTATTAAACAACGAATTGCCAGCGGGTTTTGATTTTGAATGGACGGAAGTCAGCTTGCAACAAGTGTTGGCGGGCAATGTGGCGTATTTGGTATTTCCGTTGAGCGTGTTGTTTGTGTTTTTGGTATTAGCCGCGCAATACGAAAGCTGGTCATTGCCGTTCACTGTGATTTTGATTGTGCCAATGTGTATTTTGTCGTCGATGGCGGGCGTTTGGTTGAGCGATATGGATAACAACATTTTTACGCAAATTGGCTTTATTGTTCTGGTTGGTTTGGCGAGTAAAAACGCGATTTTGATTGTTGAGTTTGCGAAACAGCGACAAGAACAAGGGCTTGATAAATTTGAGGCGGTTATCGATGCAGCAAAAGTCCGATTACGCCCGATTTTGATGACTTCATTTGCGTTTATTTTGGGCGTATTTCCGTTAGTAACCGCTCAAGGTGCAGGCTCTGAAGCACGACGTATTTTAGGCACAGCAGTATTTAGCGGCATGATTGGCGTGACATTTTTTGGCTTATTATTAACACCTGTTTTTTATGTCGCGGTGCAAAAATTATTTCCAACAAAATCAGCGGTAGAGAAAAAATCATGATGAATTTAAGTCAAATGACGATGCTTGTAACGGCTAGTTTATTAACGGCGTGTACCGTTGGACGTGATTATCAGTTGCCATTTTTCGCTACGCCAGACAATTTTATAGAAGCCGCAAAGCCTGAATTTTCTAACAAAACTATCGAATTAAAATGGTGGGAGGTTTTTAAAGATGGGCAACTCAGCGCATTAGTGAATCAAACGATACTGAATAATCATGATTTGAAAGTGGCTCATGCGAATTTACGCGAAGCGCGTGCGTTGTATATGGAAGCGGGATTAAATTTAGTTCCGACCGTCACCACGCACAGTAATTACACCGAACAATTACGCAGCACGGGTTCTATGAATAATCGTGCTTTCGTCCCGCGCGAGTTAAGCCTTTACAGCGCAGGTTTTGATGCCACTTGGGAATTAGATTTATTTGGGCGAGTGCGACGAAATGTCGAAGCGAGCAATGACGAAGTTGAAATGCAGGAAGCGAGTCTTAAAGAAGTCAAAATCAGTTTGATTGCTGAAGTGGCGCGAAATTATTTTGAACTTCGTGGCTTGCAAAATCAGTTATCAGTGATTAAACAAAATATCGAAAATCAACAGCAAACCTTAGAAATTACGCGCGTGCGCGTTGAAAATGGACGAGGAACAGAACTTGATACAGCAAGAATTGCGGCGCAACTTGATAACACCCGCGCAATTATTCCAACATTAGAAACAATGATTGCTCATGCGATTCATCGGGTGAGTGTTTTGACTGGTCAATTACCTAACGCGCTTACCGAAAATCTATCAAAAGTGATTGCAATTCCAACCTTGCCTGAAACAATTGCTGTTGGCAATCCTGCGGATTTATTGCGCCGTCGTCCCGATATTCAAGTTGTAGAACGGCGTTTAGCCGCATCGACAGCTAGAATTGGCGTTGCGACCGCAGATTTATTTCCTAAAGTCACATTTGTTGGCACGTTATCATTAGAAGCAAGCACGTTATCAAGTATGGGCGCAGCAGGTTCTGGTGCTTATTCTCTTGGCCCTCGAATTAGTTGGGCTGCGTTTGATTTAGGTCGCGTTTATGCGCGAATTAAAGCGGCAGATGCACACGCCGATGCGGATTTAGAAAAGTATCAACAAACTGTTTTAAACGCCTTAGAAGAAACTGAAAATGCGCTAGTCAGTTACAACAAAACAAAAGAAAAGCAAGATTTTTTAGCGTCAGCTGTTAAATCTAGCTTAAAAGCCTATGATTTGGCGCAATTACGCTTTAACGAAGGTATGACAGATTTTTTGACAGTATTGGATAGTCAATCACGTTTATTACAAGACCAAAATCAATTCGCACAAAGTCAAACCGAAACAGCAACAAAATTAGTCGCGGTTTATAAATCTTTAGGCGGTTGAAAACATTACGTCATCTCATTAAACTTCAACAACAATTCGCTACATCGGTTTTAAGTCGAATATGTTTGAATCACACAGAATTTTATGTCCTTAGTCTTACTCAAAAAGAGAAAATAAATGCAAATTGTTTTAGCTAATCCACGCGGTTTTTGTGCAGGTGTTGACCGTGCTATTGAAATCGTTGAACGCGCATTAGAAGCCTTTGGCGCACCGATTTATGTACGTCATGAAGTCGTTCACAATCGCACTGTTGTTGATGGTTTGAAAGCCAAAGGTGCCATTTTTATCGAAGAATTAACAGACGTGCCAAAAGGGTCAACGCTAATTTTTAGCGCACATGGCGTATCCAAACAAGTTCAGCAAGAAGCAAAAGACCGTGAATTGACTGTTTTTGACGCAACGTGTCCACTTGTAACAAAAGTTCACATTCAAGTTTCAAAACACGCAAAATCGAATCGTGAAGTTATTTTAATTGGTCATGCGGGACACCCTGAAGTCGAAGGTACGATGGGGCAATATGAAAAACAAACCGATACAGGTGGTATTTATTTGGTTGAAACCCCTGCGGACGTTGAAAAATTGGTCGTCAATCACCCTGAAGATTTAGCGTATGTGACACAAACAACGCTATCTATGACAGATACAAAAATCATGGTTGATGCACTTCGTCAGCGTTTTACATCGATTCAAGAACAGAAAAAAGATGATATTTGTTACGCAACTCAAAATCGACAAGATGCCGTACATGATTTAGCAAAAATCGCGGACATTATTTTGGTCGTTGGGTCGCCAAATAGTTCAAACTCAAATCGTTTGCGTGAAATTGCCGAGCAACTTGGCAAAATTGCGTATTTAATCGATACAGCAAAAGACATGCAGCAAGATTGGTTTCAAAACGTCAAAGCGGTTGGTGTAACAGCGGGCGCGTCTGCACCTGAAATTCTTGTTCAAGATGTGATTCGACAACTTCAAGCGTGGGGCGGCGATGTCACAACAGAAATCAAAGGAATTGAAGAAAAAGTGGTTTTTTCTTTACCACGCGAATTAAAAACAAAATCATGCAATCAGCATCATCACTAGAATCAATCCGAATTGATAAATGGCTTTGGACAGCGCGTTTTTTCAAGACGCGCTCGCTGGCAACTGAAGCGGTTGCTGGCGGTAAAATTCACGTTGATAAACAACGTGTCAAACCAAGTAAAGAAATTAAAATTGGCGCAAAACTTGAAATTCACAGAGATGGTTTTGAATGGCTTGTCACTGTCACAGGGATTGCAAAGCAGCGTGTTTCCGCAAAAGAAGCCGCTTTGCTTTACGAAGAAAATACTGACAGTTTAGAAAAACGTCAAAAACAGATTGAAGTTAAACGTGAAGAACGGCAATTTTTAGGTTTTCAAAAACCTGAACATAAACCGAATAAGAAAAATCGTGATTTAATTCACCGTTTTAAACGTGCGGAATAGAAATTATGGCAAAGCTCATTGTCAATGTCGGTAGTACTTCAGTAAAAACGCAATTATTTGATGAAAATTTAGTGGTGAAAGCGACATTAAATGCGGATTATGGCGCGACAGATGGTCTATCAATTAGTGGCAATAATTTTCAAAATGAAACATTTTTTTATCACGATAAAACCATTCACGACGCAAAAAATACGCTCACGATTTTATATTCCCAGTGGCAAAATTGGCTTTCTGAAAATCATTTAACGCTTTCTGCAATCGGTCATCGGGTTGTTCATGGT
>JBASLW010000241.1:0-7369 GCA_049656545.1 Methylococcaceae bacterium | reverse complement strand
ACCTTAGATAATTTTGAGAAATCTCATATTTTCGGTTCAGATGCGTATTTTGTAATTGAACACATTGGAAAAGAGGACGCATTAAATCATTTAAAAGCTATCGTTTCTGCTTGGTATCAAAATCGAAATGCTGTTTTACCCGTCGCTATTGGAACTGCTTTTGAGTATTTGTCCACTCAAAATTTGGGTAAGGCAAAAGCAAAATATGAAGGGGGATTTAATCAAGGCGAACTAGATACGGATGCTTATTTAAAACGTCTATTTCCTACTTTTGACGAGTTAAATGCCAATGGTGAATTTGAACACTTTGCAAATGAACTTTATCTGCCAATTCAACAAAATGCGAGCGAGGCGTAAAAAATGACTTCTTTAAATTCTTTAACACTTCCATTGCAAGGCACGCATTTAATTGAAGCGAGTGCGGGAACAGGAAAAACTTTTACCATTGCCGCGTTATACGTTCGTTTGATTTTAGGACATGAAATTGAAATGCCATTGATGCCGCAAAGTATTTTAGTGGTGACTTTTACCGATGCGGCAACAGAAGAATTGCGCGACAGAATCAGAAGTCGTTTGAGTAAATCCGCGCAGTATTTTCGTGGGCAAATTGAAAATAAAGATGTGGACGATTTTTTAATTGATTTAAGAAAAAGTTGTGATGCAAAAAATCTAAATCGAAATATGTGTGCTAAACGTTTAGAAGTCGCCGCCAATTACATGGACGAAGCAGCGGTTTTTACGATTCATAGTTGGTGTAACAGAATGTTGCAACAACACGCTTTTGATAGTGGCAGTCCATTCAAACAAGATGTAAATACTGACGATAGCGAGTTAATCAATAATGTGATTCGTGATTATTGGCGTGTTCATTTTTACGGTTTAGATAAAAACCAATGTGAATTTATTGTTAAGCATTTAGCGAAGTCGCCCGATGATTTTGCTGGGCAAATTCAAAATTTGTTAAAAGAAACCGAAGCGTTGAAATTAGATAATTTTCAAATGCAGTTTGTTGATATTTTTGTAAATTGGACTAAATGGAAAAAAGAAAATGATGATTTCGAAAACATTGCAAAAGAAAGTTGGATAAATGATTTTAATGCGATTAACGATTTGTTAAATCAAGCCAATTTAAACAGTTGGTTAAATGGGAATAAATATAAGAAAAATACCTTTGATAACAAACGCAATGAAATAAACAATTGGGCAATTAAAAATCAATCTTGTGATTTAAAAGAGATTGCAAAATTTGGTTTAGATAAATTAACGGATAGTTTGGTTAAGGCTCATAAAGATAAAGCAGTGCAATTTTATTTCTTAGCATTTCAAGCAATAGATGATTTTGTTAATCATGGCGATCTCGAACAAGCAGGCGAAATTGTTAAAAACATCAAACTCCACGCCATTAAATGGATTCGCAATCGTTATGCACAAGAAAAAAAGAAACTTTCGCGTGTGACGTTTGAAGATATGTTGAGTAATTTGGATAACGCACTTCAAGGAAAAAATGCCTCGCGTCTTGCTGAAATTATTCGTAATCAATATCCCGTTGCGTTAATTGATGAATTTCAAGATACTGACCCAATTCAATATCGTATTTTTTCAACCATTTATCAAAATCAGTCTTCAACAAGTTGTTTTTTAATTGGCGATCCAAAACAAGCGATTTATTCATTTCGTGGCGCGGATATTTACACCTATTTAAAAGCGCATCAGGCAACTCAAAATCATCACACTTTAAAAACAAATTTTCGTTCAACACAGGCTTTGATTGATGCACTCAATCAGCTTTTCCATCAGGCAGAAAAGAATGCTCAAGGTGGTGCATTTCTTTTTGGGAATACTGGAAATAATCCTTTACCGTATGTACCCGTTAAAGCAAATGGACTTGATGATAATTTGCATATCGATAATAAACTTGCATCTGCTTTAACGTTTTGGACGTGGCAAGAAGATAAAATTTCGATAGAGTTTTACCGTGAACAAATAGCAAAAGTCACTGCGAGTGAAATTGTGAAATTACTCGCCAACGAAACAGCAGGTTTTCAATCCGAAGAAGGCTTTAAAAAACTGGAATTAAAAGATATTGCAATTCTGGTTAGAACGGGAAAAGAAGCCAAAATTATTCGTCGTGAATTAAGTCGTCGAAATTTAAAAAGCGTTTATTTGTCAGAACAAGATTCGATTTATGACACCGATGAAGCGGGCGATGTTTTGATATGGCTAGAAGCAATGGCAAATCCGCGTAATGAAGGAAAAGTCAGAACGGCTGTCAGTACAGGAACATTGGGTTTTTCAAAAGAAAGACTTTTTGATCTCACATTAGATGACGTGCAATGGGAAACACATTTAGAGCGTTTTCAAACGTATCAAACTTGTTGGCAAGAAAGCGGTATTTTGCCTGCGCTTCGGCTATTGATTCACGATTACGGTTTGCATTTAAATTCAAAAAATGACAATGAAAGCGAGCGTAAATTAACGAATGTTTTGCATTTGACGGAATTACTGCAACAACATTCGAGCAAAATTGAAGGCGAAGAAGCGTTAATTCACCATTTTGCTCAATTACTTGAATCTAAAAATCAACGTTCTGCAAAAAACAACATTATTCGTTTAGAAAGTGATTCTAATTTGATTCAAATTATCACCATTCATAAATCGAAAGGCTTGGAATATCCCTTAGTCTTTTTACCTTTTGTCAGTGATGTAAGAGAGGTTTCTAAAAAAGAAAACTATTTTAAATATCACGATGAAGATAAAGATTTGTGCATTGATTTAGATACAACGGACAAAGGCAAAGAGAATCAAACTAAAGAACAATTACAAGAAGATTTACGCATTCTTTATGTCGCGTTAACTCGTGCTAAATATGCTTGTTGGTTAGGTATTGCATCCACAAATCGGTTAGCGCAATCAGCAATTGGTCACTTAATTGGAAATATCGCCAATTTGGAAAAGGTCAAAGGGGAATGCAATTCTATTGAAATAGTAACGTTACCCGAACCAACAAACGATTCATTTATTTCACAAACAGAAAATGATTCAACAGGTTCTGTACGCGAATCAAAGGTTAATACGCGAGAAAATTGGTGGGCGGCAAGTTATAGCGCGTTAAAACGCGATTATAAAAAACAACGTGGTGAATCAACAGAAGCGGCAACCGCTCAAGAATATGTCTGGGGCAGCGAAGATAACAATATCGAATTTTCAATTGAAGAATCGAATAATGCAGACCTTTATGGCTTGCCAAAAGGTGCAAAACCAGGTGTGTTACTTCACGCATTATTTGAACAATGTGGGAATGATGGTTTTGCTCACGCGCATAAAAATGAAAAATGGCGCAAAGATGCCATCGACAAAATTTTTACAGGTAATTTGTGGGATGAAAAACGCGATGTTATTTGTCACGCTTTGCCAAAATGGCTAGAAATGCCATTAGTTCAAGATGCCCGTTTTATTGATTTAGAGAAATCACAATATCAAACGGAATTAGAATTTTTAATTGGGGTCGGTTCTGTCAAGGTTGCCACATTGGATTTATTGATTAAACAATTTGTCTTTAGTAATGAAACACGTCCAACACTGCCAGAAAATCAACTTAATGGTTATTTAAAAGGTTTTATTGATTTAGTCTTTTGTCACGACAACAAATACTACGTTGTCGATTATAAATCTGATTATCTTGGCAATACGCAAGACGATTATAGTGAATCAAAAATCAAGAAAACGATGCTCGATAAACGTTTCGATTTGCAATACTCGCTTTATTTACTCGCGTTACATCGCTTATTAAAACTGCGTTTAGGCGAATCTTATGATTACGATAAACACATTGGCGGGGCGATTTATGTCTTTTTGCGTGCCAATGCCAAAATTTCCGATAAACCTTCACGCGAATTTATTGAACAATTAGACGCGCTTTTTTTAGGAGAAAATCATGGATGAGTTAAACGAATTACAGCTCCCTTATTTATGCAAAGCCTTTGCAAGATTTTTAAATGAGCAAAGTAAAGATGAACCTTGTGTTGTGTTATTAGCCGCCGCTTTTTTGAGTTATGAATTAAGTCGTGGTGAAGTTTATCTGGATTTAAAGGCTTTTTTTGAAACAGAAGAACAATTTAATGACATTGATATAAGTTCTTTAAAACCGTATTTCAAAAATTGGGAAGCCGCGTTTTCACAGTCTAAAAAAATTATGAGTTCTGGTGAGGGAAATTCGCCATTAGTTTGGGATAAAGAAAACCAGCGTTTGTATTTAAGACGTTATTGGACTTATCAACAAACAGTCGATGAAGCGATTGCAGAACGTCTTGCGCCAATTAGACCAGAATTACCTGCTGAAATAACAGCGCAATTACATCAACTTTTCCCACCGTCAAACATAACACCCGATTGGCAAAAAATAGCTTGTGCGGTTGCTTTGCGTTCTAAGTTTTCGATTATCACAGGTGGACCTGGTACTGGTAAAACGACGACCTTAACAAAACTTTTAATTTTGTTGGTTTCGTTAATGCGATTAGAAAAAGACAAAAATTTTAAGCCTAAAATTTTACTTGCCGCACCGACAGGAAAAGCCGCAAATCGAGTCAGTGAATCTATCAATAACGCATTAGAAAAATTAGAGACGATTACGCCAGAAATTAAAGCGTTAATTCCTAAAAAAGCCAGCACGATTCACCGTTTGCTTGGCAGCAGCGCAACTAGTCGATTGAAAAAACATAATCGCCATAATCCGTTGATTGCAGATATTGTGATTGTTGATGAAGCGTCAATGATTGATTTGGAAATGATGGCGGCTTTATTTGAAGCCTTACCAGAAAATACCCAACTTATTTTGCTTGGTGATAAAGATCAGCTTTCTTCGGTTGAACCTGGTTATGTATTTGGGAATTTGTGTTTGGATGCTGAAAAAGATGCTTACAATCAAGAAACACTTGATTGGATTTCAAAATATACCGATGAAAAAATTGAACCGAAGCCAGACTATATTTCAGCAATAAATCAACAAACGGTTATGCTCAAATACAGTTATCGTTTCAATCAAGATAGTGGTATTGGGCAATTAGCCAATTTTGTGAATGAAACCTATAAAGACAATATGTTTGATACCGATGCTATTTTTACAAATCATCCAAAAGATTTGCATAAGATAAATAACTTTGATGAATTAAGAACTGTTTCAAAAGCTAATTATGGACATTATAAAAATGAAATTGAAAATCCCTCGACTGATAATAAGGATAAGTGGGCTAAAGCTGTTTTAAACGCTTTCGACGAATTCAGAATTTTATGTGCTGTTCACGAAAGCGAATTCGGCACGAATGCGTTAAACGATAAAGTTCAAGACTGGTTATTTCCGAATACAAAAAGCAGTTTTTGGTTTGAAGGACGACCAGTAATGATTACCAAAAATGACTACAATCTCGGCTTGATGAATGGCGATGTTGGGATTGCATTAAAAAAAGATGGCAATTTGCAAGTCGCCTTTTTTAGCAATAATGACAGTGATAAAAAAATTAGTTGGTTTTCAACGTCAAGAATTTCTGATTTTCAAACAGCTTTTGCATTGACAGTGCATAAATCACAAGGTTCGGAGTTTGAGCATACGTTGTTTGTTTTACCAAGTGATGATGTCAAAGTTTTAACAAAAGAACTCTATTACACTGCAATTACTCGAGCAAAAAGTGAATTTACTTTATTACAGGGGCGAAGCGCGAAATGGAATATCAACCACGTTAAGGAATCTTAAGTAAGGTAATTATTTGAAATTAAATATTTTAGTTAATTACTTCCAGCCGATTTCAGAATTCATGTGATTCTATAAACGTGTCACATAAACTGTCATATAAATGACACTCGGATTTTGGCTAAAAATCTAGTAAATTAGCGATGTAAGAAACTGTAAATAATTTTGTGCAAACGAAAAATTTTCAAAACTGTAAAATAACGGTTATTTTTGACGAGAAAAAAATGAACGATTTACTAAAGAATCCAGAAATAGTGATGACATTGCAAACGCTAGTAACCAATGGTGCTAGTTGAAAATAGTCATAAATGAGTCTTAAATTCTGAGGAATTTCCCAGAATTCAAAATAACGAGACTTGGTTATGACCACGATAGACTTTATCACTGATTTGTTTTGACGAGTAGACGATGAAATGAAAGAAACGAAAAAACATTTTCAATCTTCGCTGTGTCTATCAGAAATCGTTTTATTTGCATTGTTACACACTCTTAAAGGTGTTGGAAATAGTGCTTTTTATCATCAGGCATGTTCGTGGCAAGGTTTTGGCTATTGGTCACAACCGCAGCAATAGTAATTAACGGTTTTTCAATAAATCATCCATAAACAACCTGCTGAAAATTATTTTGGTCTTTTCTATCGCGTCTTTAAAAAGTTTTTCAATGATGATTTAGAACTCGAATTTAGCGGTTTAGGTTTGGCGCAAAATCAAGGTTTTTTAATGTGCTCGCGTATTCGTTATCAAGTCAATGATGAATCATCTGTTGTGTTGGGGTGACGACAACAGTATTTTCGGGAGTTTGCGCGATAATAAAACGGTGTTTTTAGAGTTTAATTATGCTTTTTCCGCTGATTCGCGTTAAAGAATTTTCTTCAAAAACTCCCCTGTATAAGACTTTTTATTTTTCGCCACTTGTTCAGGCGTGCCTTTGGCAATAATTTCACCACCCGCATGACCACCTTCTTGCCCTAAATCAATCAAGTAATCGCAATTTTTAATCACGTCTAAATTATGTTCAATCACAAACACCGAATTGCCTTTTTCCACCAAACTGTTCAAAACCGAAATCAACCGTTTCGTGTCATCAAAATGCAAGCCTGTCGTCGGTTCGTCGAGCATATAAACGACGTGTCCGCGTTTGCTTTTGCTGAGTTCTTTGGTGATTTTGATACGTTGACTTTCGCCGCCTGAAAGCGTCGTCGAACTTTGTCCCAATTTGATATAACCCAAACCAACCGCTAAAAGCGTTTGCAGCTTTTTGTTTATCGACGGAATCGCGGCAAAAAATGGCGCGGCTTCTGAAACTTCCATATTCAAAATTTCAGCGATATTTTTGCCTTTGTATAAAACGCTCAAGGTTTCTTTGTTATAGCGTTTGCCGTGACAATCGCTACATTCCACATACACATCGGGTAAAAAATTCATTTCGATTTTCAACACGCCATCGCCTTGACACGTTTCACAGCGTCCGCCTTTCACGTTGAACGAAAAACGTCCTTTTTCGTAGCCACGCATTTTTGCTTCTTGCGTCGCGGCGAAAAGGTCGCGGATGTCATCGAATAATTTTGTGTACGTTGCGGGATTCGAGCGCGGCGTTTTACCAATCGGGTCTTGGTCAATAATAATC
>JBASLW010000240.1:0-27553 GCA_049656545.1 Methylococcaceae bacterium | reverse complement strand
TAACTGCTGTGAATGGAATCTTTAAGTTGGTCAAGCGATTCAAGGTATTGTTTGTAATCTTTAACGTCTTGTTTGCACTTGGTTTTAAACATTAACAATTCGGCATTGTGTTGTGTTTGCAAAATCGTTAATTCATGTTTTAACTGCCGACTCCGTTTTTTTAATTCCGCAATCATCGCTTTTTCAGCTAAAACTTGGGCTTGTTTCAATTCTGCTTGTTTTTCGTGATTGTCACGTTTCCACGTTAAATTTTTCGTTCTTAATTCGTGAATTGTCGTGACGGTATTTATCAGCCAATTTTTCAACATAATTATTTGCCCACAATGGTTGCAATTTTTTGGTGCAATTCTAACAGAGCCAGCTCGTTTTTTTGCAGACGAAAACGACGATTTTCACGTTGAAATTTTGAAAAATCCGTTTTAGAAAGTTTTAATTTCGCCCGATTTAATTCCTGCTCAATCGAATCTGAAAGTTGTTGAATTTGTTTGAGATTATTTTTCTCAAGAATTTTTTTTCGCTGTTGCTCTTTAAAATAGTGGAGTTGCAAACGTTGAAAATGAAATAAACGTTGTCGATGATTTGTTTGATTTTCTGTGAATAAAATGCGGCGATTTTCGCGTTCTTGTGTTGAAAAATACGTTTTTAATGTTTGCCAAATGTGTTTCAAAATAAAAAATAATCCTGAAAAAATCAATAATCCAAAGGCGGCAAACATCAAAAAAATTGCGCCTTTCATCACTAAAGACGCAATTAAAACAAAGGCAAAAATCAGCAACGCTTTTGCCAGTAAAAAAATCGGCAAACACAATAAAAACAGCCAAAGCGCGATGCGAATTATCATTCAATAATGTGGCGGAATTTCATGTTGTTGCGTGGAATCGTCTGGCATTTTTGTCGCGAAACTCTTTACACGCTCATTTACATTTTTAAACGCAATTTCAAGATAATCAATTTGTTGCTGTTGTTTGGCGATAATGTCATTCAAAATTTGCAACAAATCTTCTTGATATGACACTTTGATTTCCAATTCCATCAAACGATTTTCGCTCATTTAATCGTCGCCTAATTGTGTTAATAATTCGGCTTGATGCTCGCTAATTAACGGCTCAATGACTTGTTCTAACGAACCGCCCATAATGTCATCGAGTTTATAAAGCGTTAAGTTAATTCTGTGGTCGGTTAAACGCCCTTGCGGATAATTGTAAGTACGAATACGCTCGCTGCGGTCGCCACTACCGACTTGCAACTTACGCAATGAAGATTGCTCAGAATGTTGTTTTTCTTGTTTTGCTGAAAGAATCCGCGACGCTAACAGCGACATCGCCCGCGCTCTGTTTTTATGTTGTGAGCGTTCATCTTGGCATTCAACGATTGTGCCTGTTGGAATATGTGTAATTCGGATGGCAGATTCTGTTTTATTAATATGCTGACCACCTGCACCCGATGCGCGAAATGTATCGACTTTTAAATCAGCTGGATTGATGTCGATGGAATCAATTTCTTCGACTTCGGGCATAATCGCAACGGTACACGCTGACGTATGAATTCGACCTTGTGATTCCGTTTCGGGAACACGTTGCACGCGGTGTGTGCCTGATTCAAATTTCAATTGTGAATACACGTCACGTCCTGAAACACGCAAAATAATTTCTTTATAACCGCCATGTTCGCCTTCGCTTTCGTTGATAATTTCAGTTTGCCAGCCTTTTTTCTCGGCAAAACGTTGATACATTCGTGCCAAATCTCCTGAAAAAATCGCCGCTTCGTCGCCACCTGTTCCCGCGCGAACCTCTAAGAAAATGTTGCGCGTGTCGTTTGGGTCTTTTGGTAAAAGTAAAACTTGCAATTCTGTTTCTAAATTTTCGATGTCATTTTGTGTTTCAGAAATTTCCTCTTTGGCGAGTTCACGCATTTCTGGGTCGCTGTCATTTGCCATGTCTTTCGCGGCGGCAAGCGATTCTAAAAGCGATTCGTAGCGTTTATAACAATCTACAAGGGGACTAATTTGGGCATATTCTTGGCTTAACGAACGGAATTTATTTTGATTTGCTTGTGTTTCAGGTTCAGAAAGTAGAGCTGAAATTTCGTCGTGACGTTCGCACAGATTTTGTAATTTTTGTTCAATTGATGGTTTCATTTAATAAAAATTTTAAAGTTAAAAAATAGATAGCTTTTCATGTTCAAGTAAAACAGAACATTTTAAAAGTAATTTTTTTAATTTTAACGCGATTTCAAACATTCATTCATCAATCAAAAACGCCCCAAAATAGTGCAAGAAATAAATTACTATTCAATGTTGCACCAAAATAAAAATCCACATTTTTAAAATAGCATTAAATTACAGCTAGTTAGGAAATGGCACATAGATTGCGAAGACTGCTTATCACTCTATGTAAATTGGTACTTCGTATGAATAGAAACGCAATAAAGCACTTTAATGAAATGTATGAAAAAGACAGTGAGATTCGTGATATTTATCAACAGTATCAGCATTGGCAATCTCAATTATCAACTGGCACGCTAGAACGTAAAAGCGCGGAAGCCGAATTATTGTTTAGACGTTTAGGCATTACGTTTGCGGTTTATGGGCAATCGTCAGGTGCGGAACGTTTAATTCCATTCGATATTGTGCCGCGTATTTTTAGTGGTTCTGAATGGCGAAAATTGGAATTAGGCATCAAACAACGTGTAAAAGCGTTGAATGCGTTTTTGCACGACATTTATCACGATAAAGAAATCATCAAAGCAGGCATCATTAACGAATCGCAAATTTTAGGAAATGCGATGTATCGCCCTGAAATGATTGGTGTTGATTTGCCTAATCAGGTTTATGCACATATTGCAGGCATTGATTTGGTGCGTGTTGCTGAAAATGATTTTTATGTTTTAGAAGATAATTTGCGAACTCCTTCTGGCGTGTCTTATATGCTTGAAAATCGCAACACAATGATGCGTTTATTTCCTGAATTATTTGCAAGTCACGCCGTTGAACCTGTCGAACATTATCCGCAAATGTTACTCGACACCTTGAGAGAATCAGCACCGCCGCACATTAGCAATCCAACAATCGTTGTGATGACACCAGGTTCATACAACAGCGCGTATTTTGAACACGCCTTTTTAGCCAGCCAAATGGGCGTTGAACTCGTTGAAGGACAGGATTTATTTGTGCATCAACAAAAGGTTTATATGCACACCACCGAAGGCGCACAACAAGTCCATGTGATTTATCGTCGTGTCGATGATGATTTTCTTGACCCATTAGCATTTCGTCCTGATTCAACGCTTGGCGTTCCAGGTTTATTAGAGGCGTATTGCGCGGGCAATGTGGCGTTAGCAAATGGCGTAGGAACGGGTGTTGCGGACGACAAATCAACGTATTTTTACGTTCCTGACATGATTAAATTTTATTTAGGTGAAACGCCATTGCTTTCAAATGTGCCGACATGGCGATTGAGTGAAAAAGACGATTTGAAATATGCGTTAGCTAACTTGCCTGAATTAGTCGTTAAAGAAGTTCAAGGCTCTGGCGGTTATGGAATGCTTGTAGGACCTACGAGTTCAAAAGCTGAAATTGAAGCCTACAAAGAACGTATTTTAAAAGACCCTGCAAACTTTATCGCGCAACCGACGTTAGCGTTATCAACTTGCCCCACTTTAGTGGAATCAGGCGTTGCACCACGCCATGTTGATTTACGTCCATTCGTTTTATCAGGCAAAGAAATTCGTTTAGTCCCAGGTGGTTTAACGCGCGTGGCGTTAAGTGAAGGTTCGCTCGTTGTCAATTCATCGCAAGGCGGTGGCACAAAAGATACTTGGGTTTTGGAGGATTAAGAAAAATGCTATCTCGTACAGCAGACAATTTATTTTGGATGGCGCGTCATATTGAACGCGCAGAAAATATCGCCCGTGTGTTAGATGTCGCGCATCGCACATCATTATTACCTTTAGACATTGAAGGCGCAGAAGCCTATTTGTGGTACGCGCCGTTAAATATCACAGGTTGCGCGGCAGGTTATGAAGAAAAATATGGTTTAGCGCGTGCTGATGCCGTGACGCATTACATGGCATTAGATGAAGATAATCCGTCAAGCATTTACAACTGTTTAAAAATGGCGCGTGAAAATGCGCGTGCCGTTCGTAGCGCGATTACCTCTGAAATGTGGGAAATCATTAACGCAACGTGGCTTGAATTAAACCGTTTAGCCGAACAACTTAAAGAAACGGAATATGACAAATTTTCAGATTTTTTTGATTGGGTAAAAGGACGTTCACATTTATTTCGTGGCGTGACGTTAGGTACGATTATTAAAGATGTTTCACTCAGTTTTATTAAATTAGGCACATTTTTAGAACGCGCGGATAACACAGCGCGAATTCTCGATGTGAAATATCACATCCTTTTAACAGATACAGAAAATGTAGGTAGTGCCGCTGATTATTACCAATGGGGTTCGGTATTGAAATCGGTTAGTGCATTTGAAGCCTATCGCAAAATTTACCGTGACGTGATTTCGCCTAAGCGAGTTGCTGAATTGTTGATATTAAGGGACGATATGCCTCGTTCGTTACACGCCTGTATGAATGAAGTTGAAGCCGCTTTAATTGATATTAACGGTTCAGCAGGCAAAGAAGCACGTCGAAGTGCTGGCGAACTTCATGCCGCATTGCATTTTGGTCTTATTGAAGATGTTTTTGAAGAAGGTCTTCATGAATATCTCACCCATTTTTTAGGTCAAACCTATTCACTCGGAAAACATATTCGTGATGCGTATTTATCACGTCGTGACCACTTTGAAACCTTTCCAATTCGTAGTGCGGGGCAATCGCAACAACAAATTATTAACTAAATAACTATGACTTATTGTGTAGCTTTGAAGCTGAATGAAGGAATGGTATTCGCTTCTGACTCAAGAACTAACGCTGGACTTGACCAAATTTCCAGTTTTAAAAAAATGCGCCATTTCTTCAATGAAAATGATCGCGCGATTGTCATTTTAAGTTCAGGCAATCTTTCTGTAACGCAAAATGCAGTTAATTTAATTGAGCAACGCTCGCGTCACCCAGAAACGACCAACATTTGGAATGTGGATTCGATGTTTGATGTGGCGCAATTACTGGGCGATGCGTTAAGAGAAGCGCGTAAAACCGATATGGTTTATTTGTCCCAAAGTAACATTGATTCAAGCGTGAATTTCATTGTTGGCGGACAAATCAAAGGTGAACGAATGCGTTTGTTTTTGGTTTATACCGAAGGAAACTTTATCGAAGTCAGCGAAGAAAATCCGTATTTTCAAATCGGCGAAACGAAATATGGCAAACCAATTATTGACCGCGTGATTAAACCTGAAACTGCTTTAAATGATGCAGTGAAATGTACGCTGGTTTCGTTTGATTCAACGATGCGTAGCAATTTATCGGTAGGTTTTCCGATTGATTTGGTTTGTTACAAATTCGACAGTTTGCAATTAGATTTTCAACATATTACCCAAGACGATCCGTATTTTTCAGAAATTAGCCACCGTTGGTGTGATGGACTTCGCAATGTGTTTGCGTCATTACCCAATTCAACGTGGCTGAGTTAAAAATCTAGTTTCGTCATTCTTCAACATAAAAATTTTTACGAGTTGAACATTATGACTATTCGCGTTGCATTGCATCATAAATCACATTATGTGTTTGATCGCCCCGTTGTCGCTACGCCGCATGAAATTCGTTTGCGTCCAGCGGCTCACAGTAGAACGCCAATTTTAGCGTATTCATTAAGTGTCAAACCTGAAAAGCATTTCATTCATTGGCAACAAGATTCTTACGGTAATTTCATTGCGCGAGTGACGTTCACAGAACCCACACGCGAAATGGATATTTCGGTTGATTTGCTTGCCGATATGACGGTGATTAACCCGTTTGAATTTTTTGTTGAAGATTGGGCAAATCATTATCCATTTGCCTATCCTGATAATTTAAAAATTGGACTTGCGCCATTTTTAGAAACAGAAACAGCGGGAATTTTATTAAAAGATTGGTTAAATCTTTTTAAAAAACATCTGCCTGCTGACATCAACATGACCGATTTTTTGGTTTATGTGAATCAGAAAGTCTATTTGCAAGTGTCGTATTTAATTCGCATGGAAGTTGGCGTGCAAACGTGCGAAGAAACCTTAGCTAAAAAATCAGGTTCATGTCGTGATAGCGCGTGGTTGCTGGTTCAAATTTTGCGTCATTTAGGCATTGCGGCGCGTTTTGTGTCGGGTTATTTGATTCAATTAACTGCCGATGAAAAACCACTTGATGGTCCTGAAGGGCCAACAGCCGATTTCACCGATTTACACGCTTGGTGTGAAGCCTATATTCCTGGTGCAGGTTGGGTGGGTTTAGACGCAACGTCTGGTTTATTAACAGGTGAAGGACATATTCCACTTGCGGTTTCAGCAACGCCAACTTCTGCTGCACCAATCACTGGCATGACCAGCATTTGTGAATCCAATCTTGATGTTGAAATGTACGTCACGCGAATGTTTGAAGACCCGCGCGTGACAAAACCTTTTACCGAAAGAGAATGGGACAAAATTCGCGCGTTAGGTTTTTATGTTGATGCCGAATTACAAGCAGGTGACGTGCGTTTAACGCAAGGTGGCGAACCGACTTTTGTATCTGTCGATAATATGGACGGTGCAGAATGGAATATCGAAGCATTGGGACAACAAAAATGGGAACTTGCAAATGTTTTAATGAAAAAAATGCAAGACGAATTCACGTCAGGCGAAGTCACACATTTTGGTCAAGGTAAATGGTATCCAGGTGAACCGTTGCCGCGTTGGGCGTTAAATGTTTTTTGGCGTGTAGATAAAATGCCAATTTGGCGCGATAAAGATTTAATCGGTAACACGCCAGCAGAAATTCCCGCCTCAATGATGCAACGTTTTTCGGTGCAGTTGGTTCAGCGTTTGGGTTTAAATTCAAGTTACGGAATGCCCGCTTACGAAGACCCTTGGATTGCAATTAACGAAGAAAGTCGTTTGCCTGGCAATATCGACCCGCACAAACACGATTTAAAACGTCCTGATATTCGTAACAATTTAGCGAAACAATTACGCGATGGAATGACATCGGTTACGGCGTATGTTTTGCCGTTAAAAGCGGTTGGTGGCACAAATGTGAGTTGGGAATCGAGCGCGTGGCCGTTAAGACATGACCGTTTGTATTTATTGTCAGGTGATTCACCAGCGGGCTTGCGTTTACCGCTTAATAGCTTGCCTTGGATAATGCCTGATGATGTTGAAAGAGAGCCAGAGCGTGACCCATTTGAAAAACGCTCGACGTTGTCAGATTTTCCATTGCACAAATCGAGTGCATATCCATTGCCAAAACCTTACAACAAAAAACCAAAATCCAGAGAAGTGATACACACCGCGTTGGTGTTAGAAGTTCGTGATGGTTTTTTGTATGTCTTTATGCCACCGCTGATGTATTTAGAATCGTGGTTGGAATTAGTCGCCGCGATTGAAAGTTGCGCTCAAAAACTTAATCAACCTGTTCGTTTAGAAGGTTATCCGCCACCACGCGATTCAAGAATGTTGTCATTCTCAGTTACGCCAGACCCAGGTGTAATTGAAGTGAACATTCATCCTTCTTCAAGTTGGGAAATTCTCGAACAACGCACACAAAAATTGTATGAAATGGCGCGTGCAACCCGTTTGTGTGCAGAAAAATTCATGCTTGATGGTCGTCACACAGGAACAGGTGGCGGAAATCACATCACGTTAGGTGGTGCAACGCCTGAAGATAGTCCATTTTTACGTCGTCCCGATTTACTAAAAAGTTTAATAACCTATTGGCAACAACATCCTGCCTTGTCTTATTTATTTTCAGGGCAATTTATCGGGCCAACAAGCCAAGCTCCCCGTGTTGATGAAGCGCGTGATGATAATTTGTATGAACTTGAAATTGCGTTCAAACAAATGGATGAAAAACTGCAAGCAGGTGTTGAAAGCAATCAGCCTTGGCTTGTGGACAGATTACTTCGGAATTTGTTGATTGACGTTACGGGCAACACGCATCGCGCTGAATTTTGTATTGATAAATTGTATTCACCTGATTCGGCAACGGGGCGTTTAGGTTTATTGGAATTACGCGCCTTTGAAATGCCGCCACATTATCAAATGAATTTGTTGCAATCGTTGTTGTTACGCGCTTTGGTGGCGAAATTTTGGAAAAATCCACTTCAAGGCAAACTCGTTTATTGGGATACCGCATTGCATGACCGTTTTATGTTGCCGTATTTCATTGAACAAGATATGCGCGATATTTGCCGCGATTTGCAGAATTCAGGTTATGCGATTGAAGATGAATGGTTTGCGCCGTTTATGGAATTCCGATTCCCGCGTTATGGCAGCGTTGTTTATGACGGTGTGCATTTGGAATTACGTCAAGCGATTGAGCCTTGGCACGTTTTAGGCGAAGAAGTCACAGGTTCTGGAATGTCGCGTTATGTCGATTCGTCTGTTGAACGTTTGCAAGTCAAAGTCACAGGAATGATTGGCAATCGTCATCAAGTGGTTTGCAACGGTCGTCTTGTGCCATTGCACCCAACGGGCGTTCCAGGTGAATTTGTTGCGGCAGTACGTTTTAAAGCATGGTCGCCACCATCATCATTACACCCAACTATCGGCAGACACGCGCCTGTTGTGTTTGATATTTATGATAGTTGGAACGGGCGTTCGATTGGCGGTTGTACTTATCACGTTGACCACCCAGGTGGGCGAAATTACGACACCTTCCCGATTAACGCGAATGAAGCCGAAGCGCGTCGTTGTTCACGTTTTTGGAGTCACGGACATAGCGCAGGTGAAATGTTGATTCAACCCGAAACAGTTAATCCACGTTTTCCAATGACTCTGGATTTGCGTTGGAAATCTTAAATTTAAATTTTAGGAAATTTTATGATTTGCTCAACAAATATGCCGCGTTTTGGCGATAAAAAAAATTCAGATTTTTTTGAAGAATATGTGACTCGATTATTAACGGAGCGTGACAGCAGCGGTTTAACCGACATGATTGGCGGCATTGAAGCACTGATGATTAGCGTTGAACCTGGTAATTCAGTCGAATACATTACCGAATTAGCGTTGATGACACCGTATGAATACTTGGTCACGCTCGACAGCGAAAAACATTACACGCACGTTTTACGAATTGACATGAATTCGCCTGATATTTTGTTGCGCGAAGTGAAACAGGCAAGCCATAACGATATTTTTAGAAGTTTAAATGATTTATATCCTGTTGGTGCAAGACGTTCACACAGTCGTTATTTAGGTGAAATCTTATTAACGACGAATCGTCATGAAGTTGTGGCATTGCAACAAGAACGTGAATTCCGTTTCTTCCCGATTGGGCAATTAGCTGAATTAGATTTGCCGCTTAATGTCAGTATTTCTAAGCCATCACCTTACACGCAAAATGTGGTCGGTTACATGGAACGCCCTGAAAATGGCATTCGTGTTTATCAGCATGGTAATTGCTCGATTTTACCCACGGCGCAAGCGGCAAATGACCGTGGTAAAGAAATGCAAGAACGTTTGGGAATCAAAGATTTGATTTTGCCAATTGACCATCTTGCGACGCGCATTTACAGCCAAAACCGTGAAGCGGCAATTTTGGAATACTTGGCTTTGTCGAGTTATTACTATTGGGGCAGCTACGATATTTCTGACCAAAATTCTTCAACAAATGTGACTAAAAATGTACGTTTAGACCCTGAATCAAAAAGTCCCGCCAAAGTATTTACCGCAAATAATCACCCATATTGTGTGAATCATTTGGATAAATTGCCAAGTCCAACCGAAACGTTTGTGAGAAATTATGGACCTCGTTTGCATCACATCGCGGTTGACGTAAAAGATGGCAATATCAATGGTAAAGAAAATATCGACGTGGTAGTTGATGCGATTGCCGCGCAAGGCAAAGGATTTTTGCTAGAAACGGTTGGTTCACGCGAAGAAGGTTTAAAACAAATTTTCTCATCAGCGTCTGACTTTTCATCGTTGATCATTGAATATGTGCAACGTTTTGGAGATTTCCAAGGCTTTTTCACTAAAGAAAATGTCGCTTCATTAACATTTGCGGCAGGACAAGAAGAAGGCGTTTCGGCGGATAATTTTAGTAACAGTAATTATTGATTTTTATCAAAAATCGTTTGGTTAATTCATCTCTGGAGTAATAGACGTATGCTATCTGACGCTGAATTATTTGATACATTTTCACCTTACATTCGTAGTGTGACTAAATGTAAGGAAATTCTAAGAGAATTAAATGGAACGTGGGATTTGATTTCGGCAATTGCTGAAATTAGTTGTCCTAAAGAAGCGGCGTCTATTCTTCCCGCGATGGATACAACCAAAAAAGGATTCAACGACCTTGAATCTGAGCTGACTAATCAACTGGTTTATCAAGAAATTCAGAAAACGTGCCTTGAACTTCGTTCAAAAGCCCAAGTATCAATTGATATTTTGGTGCGTAATTTGTACGAACGCACCGCCGATATTGGTTTTTTGGCAACTGATGTGGATATTTGCAATTTTGTTAAAGCCTCGGCAAATGGCGAAAACACAGATGTCAATTCCATTAACCAATTACTTGAAGAATATGTGTCGAAATACACCGTTTATGACGACATCATTATCTTAGACACACAAGGCTGTATTTTAACGAGGTTTGACCGTGATAAAGGCGGCGTTTATCAAAAAACGACGGATTCAATTATCGAAAAAACGCTAAATTCTATTGATGATTATGTTGAAACGTTTGGTAAAACAGTTTTACGACCTGATATTGAACGCCCGTTGATTTATTCAAAACGGATTGTGGATTCGATTGATGAAAAAGTGATTGGCGTACTTTGTTTGTCATTTCGTTTTGATGATGAAATGGCGGGCATCTTTCGGAATTTGCAGAAAAAAGGCGACCGCGCTGTTATGTTGCTTTTAGATGCAAATTCAACCGTTATTGCAACCAGTGATTATGACCATGTGCCGCTTGGTCGGGTCATTGAAATGGTTGAAAATAACGTGGAATACAGCGTCACTTATTTCGGCGGACGTGAGTATTTAGCCGTCACACATCGTGGTCGTCCTTATCAAGGTTACGCGGGGCAAGAATGGTATGGTCACGCAATGATTCCATTGCAATCTGCTTTCACATCATCAACGTCAGATAAAGAAATTACGGCGGAGATTTTTCGACATAATGATTTGTCTGCCGAAACGTCTGTCATTATTACGAATGCTGCCGAAGGCATTAACAAATTTTTGCATCGTGTGATTTGGAACGGTCAAGTGATGGCGACTAATCAACACGGTAATTTGATTTCGTTGAAAGCAATTTTGCGCCAAATTCGCTCGATGGGTGTTCGTACCGCGCAAGTTTTAGGTGGTTTTAGTCAAAGTTTGCACACCACGATGATTACGTCTGAATTACAAAATGCGGAATCCATTGCATGGCGCATGATTGATATTATGGACCGTAATCTTTATGAGCGTAGTAACGATTGCCGCTGGTGGGCATTAACGTCAGAAATTCGGCGCATTTTGTCACAAGCCACGCTCACAACAGATGATAAAAACAAAATTCAAGAGATTTTGATTTATATCAACAAACTTTATACCGTCTACACACGACTTTTTATTTATGACACTAAAAAGGTAATTGTTGCCGAATCTAATTTGCACAACGATTCAATTGCCACTATCGACAAAGTTGTCAACACATCTTACGCGCAAGAAACCTTTTCTTTAAATTCGCCTCAAGAATATCGGGTTTCTATTTTTGAAGACACTTGGTTATACGATGGTAATCCGACTTATATTTACAGCGCGGCAATTCGTCACGATACTGATTCCAGTAAAATTGTCGGGGGTATTGGAATTGTTTTTGATTCTGCACCTGAATTTCAAAATATGCTTAAAGATTGTTTGCCCGAAAAAGAAGGTGCATTTGGACTGTTTGTTGAACGACCAAGCGGGCGCATTGTGTCATCAACAGATGATTCAATGTACAAAAATGGCGATGTTTTTTACATGGATCCTGAGTTTTTTGCCTTGCAACAAGGACGCGGAAAATCCAAAATTATTTTACTGAACAAAAAATACTACGCAGTGGGTTGTCATTTTTCACGCGGATACCGTGAATTTAAAACAACAGGCGATTACAGTAATGATGTTTGCGCGTTAGTATTTATTCCACTCGGCAAAAAGAAAGAAACTGAAAACGTTAAACGTGATGCGATTATTTATCCACAAGAAGTGATTGGTGGTGAAACGATTGATTTAGCGACTTTTTATATTGGTAACGATATTTATGCGTTTAACGCGATAGACGTATTAGAAGCCGTTGATATATCACTTATTAACAGCTTACCTGGTGTTAAATCATACATAATCGGCAGTGTAATTTATACCGATAACGTTGAGGCAGCTAACCAAAAAACACCTGTTGTGGTTGTTGACGGACGCATTTTAACTAATCAGCCATTAAGCAAAAGCGAAACAGGTGCAGTCATTATTGTTAAAACGCAAGATGGCCCTATTGGTTTATTGGTTGACGAATTAGACGCGATTGTTAGTTTTGAGCGAAAGCATATTCAATCAGTTAAAGGTTTATTTGCAGGTGATGGTGGATATGTCAAATCATTAGCGCATATTCCAGATAGTAATATACCTGGGAGAATGCTCATTATCTTAAATCAAGATTTGATTCTTAATGAAATTCGTAAGCAACAACCCGTTAATAAATTAGAACCTTATCCATAATTTTTTGCACACATAATTAGGACAATTTTATGACTGAAAACCGATTATTCACTTTGCGAGAAAATGACACTGTTGTGTGTGAATTTCCTGTATTTCAAGGCACAGCAGGTGCTGATGTACTCGACATTAAAAATTTGTATGCGAAAACGGGAATGTTTGCTTATGACGCGGGGTTTAATTCAACAGCCAGTTGCACCTCAAACATTACGTTTGTTGATGACCACGCAGGCGCGTTGTTTTATCGGGGGTATTCGATTGGCGATTTAGTTGAGCATTGCAGTTTTTTAGAAGTGAATTGCTTGTTACTTCGTGGTCAATTGCCTTCGCAAGAAGAGTTACAGGCTTTTGAAAAAAAAGTGACTAAGCAAACCTTAGTTCATGACCAACTTATCAATTTTTTCAAAGGTTTTCGTCGTGATGCTCACCCAATGGCGGTTTTGGTTGGTGTAGTTGGCGCGTTATCGGCGTTTTATCATGATGCGCTGGATATTCAATCCGCCGAAGACCGCGAATTAAATGCGATTCGTTTAATTGCCAAAATGCCGACAATTGTCGCAATGTGTTACAAATACAGCGTCGGTTTGCCATTTATGCAGCCACAAAGCAAATTGGGTTATGTTGAAAACTTTATGCGAATGTTGCTGGCAACCCCTTGTGAAGAATTTGTCGCAAATCCTGTTTTAGTTCGTGCGTTAGAAAAATTTTTAATTTTACACGCCGACCATGAACAAAATGCCTCGACGTCAACGGTGCGTTTAGCGGGTTCAAGCGGCGCAAATCCGTATGCGTGCATTACGGCGGGTATTGCGTGTTTATGGGGGTCAGCGCACGGTGGTGCGAATGAAGCGGTTTTAAATATGTTCCAAAAAATCGGCTCACCTTCCAACATTTCAAGCTACATCGAAAAAGCAAAAGATGAAAATGATTCATTTAAATTAGCAGGCGTTGGGCATCAGGTTTATAAAAAATACGATCCTCGCGCGAAAGTAATGCGCGAATTGTGTTTTGAAGTGTTGGGGGAACTGAATTTATTAGATGACCCATTATTTCAAACAGCTTTAGAAATTGAGCGTATTGTTTTAGAAGACGAGTATTTTGTTAGCCGTGAAATGTATCCGAAAATTGATTTTTATTCGGGAATTTTGCTTCGCGCGTTGGGCATTCCAACAAATATGTTCACTGCGATTTTTGCAATGGCGCGTTCAATCGGTTGGATTTCGCAATGGGACGAAATGATTTCAGACCCCAATCAACGCATCGGTAGACCCCGCCAACTTTATTGCGGCGTGCCTGAACGTCACGTTTAACGTTCAATCCACTGGAATTTTATGAAACAACTGAGCCTAGAAGGGCAACAAATTATCAACAACATAGCGCAACGTTATAACTTTAGCTCAGACGCGGTTTTCAGTATGTTACTGTCTGTGATTAACGGAAATGGCTCGATGGCGCAATTTAGTCACCCCGAATTTGGCGGCTCTGGGCAATGGATGCGCGGCGGAATGATTATGTTGGGCGATATGTTTAACAACGGTTTAAAAAATAGCGTTGGGAATTTGTGTCAAGAATTGGCGAATTTGATTGCGAACGAACCGAATTTGATTCAAACAGGCAGTTTTCAATCACAAAATCAAGGCAATCAAGAACAAGCGAATTGTGCAAATTCACAACAAAATTATTCAAATTCTTCTAACGCGGTGAGTTTGTTTGTACCTGGCGCAGATTCACAAAATTGGTGGACAGCTATCGGTTTGCAATTTCCTAACAGCACGGGCAAGCAAAATAACATTTGTTACGCCTATTTTGCAGGGATTCGCCGATTAGCGATTAAGTTAAATGGCGACATAACGCTTTACGATACGTTAGACCATCAAATTGGTGGTTTTTCTCAGCAACAAGGCAACGACGCTTCGCTTACGTTTAGCAGTCAATATGGTTTGATAGATATTAAATCGTTGCCTGTGATTTCAATCAATAATGTGGCTATGCAACCTGCAAATTCGCCTCAAATCATTGCTGATTTACCAGCGCAAACGGTTCAAGAAATAGATATTTTTAGTGCGATTGAAAAATTAGCGATTCTCAAAAATAAAGCGATATTAACCGAAAACGAGTACAGCACTAAAAAAGCAGAACTACTCGCCAGACTGTAACCCTCTTTTCTAAAAAATAATGACCTCAAACAAACATTTACCTTTTCGTGAAGCCGCGCTCGAATATCATCAATTTCCTATCGCGGGCAAACTCAGCGTTATTCCAAGCAAACATTTATCAAACCAACGTGATTTAGCCCTCGCTTATTCACCAGGTGTGGCGGTAGCGTGTGATGAAATTGTCGCAGATGCCAATAACGTCTACAAATACACGATAAAAAGTAATTTGGTTGCGGTGATTACAAACGGAACAGCGGTTTTAGGTTTAGGAAACATTGGACCTCTTGCGGCAAAACCTGTGATGGAAGGCAAAGCGGTTTTGTTTAAAAAATTCGCGGGAATTGATGTTTTCGATTTGGAAATTGCTGAATCTGATCCCGATAAATTGTGCGACATTATCGCGGCGTTAGAACCGACTTTTGGCGGTATCAATTTAGAAGATATTAAATCACCTGAATGTTTCTATATTGAGCGCAAACTAAGCGAACGCATGAAAATTCCCGTTTTTCATGATGACCAACACGGCACAGCAATTATCGTCGCGGCGGCATTATTAAACGGGTTAAAAATCGTTAAAAAAGATTTACAACAGTGCAAATTAGTCGTTTCTGGCGCAGGTGCAGCGGCTTTAGCATGTTTGAATTTGCTGGTTGATATGGGTTTTCCAATTCATAACATTTTTGTCACCGACCTTGCAGGCGTAGTTTATCAAGGTCGCGTTGAATTGATGGACGAAGACAAAATTCGTTTTGCTCAAAATACCGATGCGCGAACCTTGGCAGAAATTATTGTTGATGCAGATATATTTTTAGGTTTGTCAGCGGCAGGCGTTTTAAAACCTGACATGGTAAAAACGATGGCTGCGCGTCCTTTGATTTTCGCGCTGGCAAATCCAACGCCAGAAATTATGCCCGAAGAAATCAAAGCAGTTCGTGATGACGCGATTATTGCAACGGGACGTTCGGATTATCCGAATCAAGTAAATAACGTGCTGTGTTTCCCGTATATTTTTCGGGGCGCGTTGGATTGTGGCGCGAGTACGATTAACTTAGAAATGAAACTCGCGGCTGTTAAAGCAATTGCGGATTTAGCACAAGCTGAACAATCGGACGTAGTAGCGAAAAATTATGGCATTAGTCACGTTTCATTTGGTGCCGATTATTTGATTCCAATTCCCTTTGACCCGCGTTTAATGACGAAAATTGCGCCCGCTGTTGCAAAAGCCGCCCAAGATTCAGGCATTGCAAGCCGTCCCATTCCAGATATGGATGCTTACAAGCGGCATTTGAAAGAATTTTCGTATCACAGTGGCGCGTTTATGCGTCCGATTTTTCAAGTTACTAAGGACGTTCAACCAATCAAAAAACGGATTGTTTTTGCCGAAGGCGAGGACGAGCGGATTTTGCGAGCGTTGCAAATTATTGTTGATGAAGGCATTGCGAATCCCATTTTGATTGGGCGTTTAGAAGTTTTAGAGCAGAACATTCGAAAATTTGGTTTGCGCTTAAAAGCAGGTGTCGATTTTCAGGTTGTTAATCCAGAAATAAATGAACATTACGAAAATTATTGGCAAACGTATTTAGATATGACGATGCGAAAAGGTGTCAGCGAACAATTTGCGAAAATTGAAATGCGTCGTCAACATACTTTAATCGGTGCAATGATGATTCATAATGGTGATGCTGACGGTATGATTTGTGGCACATTGGGTTCAACAAATTCCAATTTGTCGTATATCGACACGGTTTTGGGCAAACGTGAAAATGTGAGTGTTTATGCGTCGATGAATTTGCTGATTTTGCCAGAACGCCAAATTGCAATTGTTGATACGCATATCAATGAAAATCCAACCGCTGAAAAGCTTGCTGAAATTACGTTGTTAGCGGTTGAAAGAATCCGTCAATTTGGTTTGATTCCAAGAGTTGCGCTGCTTTCACATTCTAATTTTGGAATTAGTGACAGCGAATCAGCCAAAAAAATGCGTTCGGTGTTAAAAATCATTCAAGAAATTGACCCAAATTTAGAAATTGATGGCGAAATGCACGGCGATATTGCGCTTGATTTCGATATGTTAAAACAAGCCATTCCAAATACACCGTTGCAAGGTAGCGCGAATTTGTTGGTTTTACCGAATATCGATGCAGCAAATATCTCTTACAATTTGCTCAAAGTAACAGCAGGCAACGGCATTTCGATTGGTCCAATTCTGTTGGGTTGTACAAAACCTGTTCATATTTTGACCGAATCTTCAACTGTGCGCCGCATTGTGAATATGACCGCATTGTGTGTTTTAGATATTGGTTAATTAAGTTGAAAAATTTCTAATGCCGCTGCAAGAACATCATGCCGTTCATTTTCAGCGGCAACACGAATTTGTGTCGATGGTGTATGTATAAGTTTATTGGTTAAAGTATGTGCTAATCGTTGTAATGCAATTTCAGCAGGCACGCCGTTATTTAAAGACAGTAACGCTTTTTGCAATGCGTCATCACGCACAACTTCAGCTTGTGAACGGTAATTTTTAATGAGATTTTGAGCATTTTGTGCGCGTAACCATGCTAAAAAATAATCGACTTGTGTATCAATAATTTCTTCTGCTTGCTCCGCCGCTTGCCGACGTGATTGCATATTTTGTTCAATCGTGTGCTGTAAATCATCGACAGTGTACAAATACACATCTTCCAATTGTTCAACTTCAGCTTCAATATCGCGCGGCACAGCTAAATCAACCATAAACATCGGTTTGCGTTTGCGTTTTCGTAAGGCACTTTCAACGCTACCTTTGCCTAAAATGGGTAATGTACTTCCTGTTGATGCAATCACAATATCCGCTTCAGCAAGATGATTTGGAATTTCTGCCAAGCTAATTGCGTAACCATTAAATTGTGCTGCGAGTGTGTGCGCTTTTTCAAACGTGCGATTGGCGATAATAATGCGTCCAATACCTTGTTGATTTAAATGTCGTGCTGCTAATTCAATCGTTTCTCCTGCACCAATTAAAAGAGCTGTTTGTTCGCTGAGTTTGTCAAAAATTTGTTGTGCTAATTGAACGGCGGCAAATGCGACCGAAACAGGACTTGAACCAATTGCGGTGTCAGTACGTACTTTTTTTGCCGCTGTGAATGTGTGTTGAAATAACTTTCCCAGTAACTTGCCAATCGTTCCTGCATCGCACGCCGTTTGATAAGCGGTTTTCATTTGACCCAAAATTTGCGGTTCACCCAAAATCATCGAATCTAAACCGCAAGCCACACGAAACATGTGACGAATTGCATGATTATCGGTATGTGAATATAAAAAAGGCGTTAATTCTTTCGCGCTCAATTGTTTATTCTGGCTAATCCAATCAATCAAGACATTTTGGTTATCAAATTCTGTCGTGCAATAAAATTCAGTACGATTGCACGTTGATAAAATGGCAGCTTCTTCAACGCTTTTTACACAAAGCAAATCTTGTAATGCAATTGATAATGTTTCGGTTGAAAAAGCTAATTTTTCCCGAATAGAAACGGGCGCAGTTTGATAATTGATGCCTAAAGCGAGAAGTGTCATTGAATAAATTTGGATGATTTACGACTTTATAATTATTGCTATTCTAAGAAATGTGAGCGTGTTATCCAACTGATAAAAAATTCGCATTCAAATTTGGGGTAGGTTTTCTATTTCGCTAATAAATTAAATTAAACCGACAAAATATTCTAAAATCACCTTAAAACTTGTTTTAAGTACAGCGTAAGCACGCTTTTTTGTAATTTTCCATCTTCAAATATGACTCACACAATTTCTTTACCCGCAATTACGCTCATGAATAAATTATCTTTCTCCAAGAAATTTATTTTGTTAAGCATGATTATTTTTATTTCCGTAAGCGTTGCATTATTTAGTCTTTATTCGTACACACATAAGATTATCAATAGTTCACAAAAGGAATTAGCTGGATTGACGTTAACACAACCACTTATTAAAACAGTGCAACTTTTACAACAACATCGTGGATTATCAAGCGGTGTTTTAAGTGGTGTTCATGAATTGGGTGCTAAAAGAACAGAAAAAGAAAACCTCGCCATAGAGGCTTTCAGTAAATTAGTCACTTATTTGCCAGATAACATTAAAGAACTTGAAACGTGGAAAAATATCACTCAGAAATGGCAAGCCATTCAATCAAATGGCATGACGTGGTCACAGTCAGAAAATTTTATTGCCCATACTCAGCTTATTGATGAAATGTTGTTTTTGGAATCACTGATTGCAGATAACTATGGATTAACAATAGATGGTAGTCTTGATACGTTCTACCTTACTTATACCACTGGAAATGAACTTTTAGTTTCAATAGAACATCTTGGACAAATTCGTGCTTACGGGACAGCAATTTTGGGTTCAAAAGACATCAACGAACAGAAAAAAACCGATGTCATCGCACTGGTCACGCTTTTGCAATACTCCTTAAAACCGCTCAAAACGGGTATAGATAAAGTGGTTCGATATAACCCCGCGTTACATCAAGAACTGACTCAAACTTACAACAACATTCACAATGCGTCACAAAGTGTTATCCAAGAAGTTTATGCAAGTGTTTTAAGTGAACGTTTTTCTATTTCAGCAGTGGATTACTTTCTTTTTACAACAGATGCGATTAACGACAGTTATATTCAGTTGTACGATTCTTTGTTACCTACCGCAGAAAAATTGATTCAAGCACGCATTCAACGTGTTCAACATGAATTGTACATCACTGTTATGATTGCCAGCGTGTTATCGCTTTTAGCGGCTTATTTTATGTGGGCAGTGCGTAGCACAACGCTTGGTAGTATTAGCATTTTAACGAATTCAGTATTAAATTTTGCACGAGGCGATATGAGCGAGCGTGTGCATCTTGATACCCATGATGAACTTACTACCATCGGAAATGGTTTTAATACGATGGCAGATGAACTCACAGCGTTGATGGCAGCACGGCAAGCAGCTTTAGATTTGCTTACAAAAATTACGCATTCTGTTCCAGGAATGCTTTATCAATATCGGCTTCGTCCTGATGGCAGTAGTTGCTTTCCTTTTGCGAGTGATGGCATTCGAGAAATTTATCAAGTTAACCCAGAAGATGTGTTAAATGATGCCAGTCAAATTTTTACGATTATTCACTCTGAAGATTTAGAAAGTTTGTCAGCTTCGATTCAATCATCGGCAAAGAATTTAACGCCATGGAATCAAGAGTATAGAGTGAAATTTAGTGATGGTACTGTGAAATGGTTGTTAGGTAATGCTATTCCAGAACCCGAAATAGATGGCTCAACATTGTGGCACGGGTTTATTACTGATATTACAGAACGCAAGGCGGTAGAAGTAAAACTACGAATGCTATCTACGGCTATAGAACAAAGTCCAACTTCTGTTGCAATTGCGAATCTTGATGCAGAAATTGAATATGTTAATCCGCGTTTCACTCAGGTTACTGGCTACACGCTTGCTGAAGTTTCAGGAAGAAATCCACGTTTTCTTCAATCAGGATTAACCGCTCAAAATGTTTATGAAGAAATGTGGGAAAGTCTTACACAAAATAAACGTTGGAAAGGGGAATTTGTAAATAAACGTAAAAATGGCGAAATTTATTATGAAGAAGCCTACATTTCACCAGTTCAAGACAATAATGGCAAAGTTAGCCATTATGTAGCGGTGAAACTTGATATTACGGCACGCAAACAAATGGAAGATGAAATTTGCCAACTTGCTTTTTATGATCCATTGACACACCTTCCTAATCGTCGATTACTGCATGAGCGTTTAAAACAAGCTGTTCTTTCTAATCAACGTCATAAAATTTATGGCGCATTGATGTTTCTTGATTTAGACAATTTTAAACCGCTCAATGATACACATGGTCATTTAATTGGCGATATGTTGTTAGTTGAAGCCGCGCAAAGATTGAAACGTTGTGTGCGAGAAATGGATACTGTTGCGCGTTTAGGTGGAGATGAATTTGTTGTGATGCTTGCTACATTAACCAGTGACAAAACTAATTCAAAATCACAAGCAGCGATTGTAGCTGAAAAAATTCGAGTTGCGTTATCTGATGTATATCATTTTACTGTTCATCATGATGCTGAAGCAGACTACACAGTTGAACATTTTTGTACGGGAAGTATTGGCGTTGCTTTATTTAATGGCAATGAAAATAGTCAAGAAGACATTATGAAATGGGCAGATATAGCGATGTATGAAGCCAAAGATGCTGGACGAAATCAAATACGTTTTTATGATGATTAACATGTTGTTATTGTCATATTGTTATAAATTTGTCAAAGCGTCGCGCAATAGGTAGATTTTCTGCTACGCTATTCAACAAATTCACTCCGTTACGAACTTAGGAACAAGCGTGTTAAAGCTCCCTCTTTTATCTTTTCTTAGCTTAATGTTATTAGGCAGTTGTGCCGTTGAATCCGAAAAAATAGAATCACCAGAACATGCCGCCACAGAAATGGTTGTGCCTGAAGCGAAAATTGAAAAATCCGATTTACCGCCGCTTGAAGTTAAAACAGCAATTGATCCTGATGTGATGTATTTATTGCTTGCAGCAGAATTGGCGACGCAACGTCAACAATACGGTTTGGCGTATGAAGCATATATGGAATTGACAAAGCGCGTAAAAGATCCAAAGTTTGCCGAACAAGCCGCAAAACTTGCGTTGCAAATTAAAGATTCGCGTAAAACAACAGATGCTATTTCGGCGTGGATGACTCAAGAACCTAAAAATGTCACAGTTAAAAAAGTCGCGGCATTAAATGCGCTGAGAGGAAAAGATAAAAAAACGGCTGTGAAAGAATTAAATGCGTTACTTGCCGCTGAACCCGAAAATTTTCAAAACGCGCTTTTAGAATTGAGCAGTATTTTACAAAAAGAAGGTAAAGAGAAATTCGTTTATGACACGCTAGAGACGTTATCAGCAAAAACGACGAGCAATAAACCTGTTATTTATTTCGTGCAATCGTTGCTTGCAATGCAAATGAAAAATAACGTGCAAGCTGAAAAGAAAATTGAACAAACTCTAGCGTTACAATCAGATTGGGAACATCCGCTCTTGATTCAAGCACAACTTGCGATTATGGCAAATGATTTGAATCGCGCGAAAACACTTTTAAATTCGGCGATTTTGAAACACCCAAATAATTCAGCATTTAAAAAGTTGTTCGCGCAAACACTTATTAAAACCACAGATTACGAAGCCGCTGCGGAACAATATCAAGCGTTAATCACCCAAAATCCCAAAGATGGCGAAAATTACATTGCGCTCGCGTTAATCAATTTACAGTTAAATCGTGATGCGAATGCAGAGATAATTTTGAAAACGCTTGCAGAACAAGCTGATTGGAATTCTCAAGCGAGTTTTTATTTAGGCAAAATCGAAGAAAAACGTGGTAACACGGATGCCGCGATTGCGTTGTTTGACAAAGTAAATGATACGAATTTTTCGCTTGAAGCAGGAATGTCTACGATTAACTTGCTCGCCAAAGCGCGTAAATTTGATGAAGTCGAAAAACGTTTAGACGTTTTGCAGCAAAAATTTCCAGAGCAAAAATTACGCATCACGTTAATGCAGGCGAGTTTGTACAATCAGCAAAATCAAGCTGAAAAAGCATTTGTATTGCTAAGTTCAGCGTTGCTTGAAATGCCTGACGAAAAAGATTTGCTTTATACCCGTGCTTTGATTGCAGAGCATTTGGGCAAAACTGATGTGATGGAATCTGATTTAAAAAAGATTTTGGCAAAAGAACCTAATAATGCTGAAGCCTTGAATGCGTTGGGTTATACGCTTTTAAATGATGAAAAACGTTATCGTGAAGCGGAAAAATATCTGCAAAAAGCGATTAAGTTACAGCCGAATGAACCTGCGATTATGGACAGTTTTGGTTGGTTGCAATTTAAATTAGGCAATCACACGCAAGCGGCAAAATATCTACAAGCTGCTTATGAAAAATTAAATAGCGGTGAAATTGCGGCACATTTATGCGAAGTGCTTTGGACAATGAATAAAAAAGAAGACGCACAAAAGTTTTTTGACGAAGCTATAAAAAATGCGCCTGACGATGCTGACTTGCTGAATTTTAAAAAGCGTTTTTTGGAGTAGTGGCGCGTGAGAAAAATTTTATTGCTTGCGGGAATTTTAGCGTTACCTGCGTGTTCGACGCTTTCGACAACACCCGAAATTGCGTATCAACCAACAACGGCACAAAACGAATTGTACGATTTGCAGCGTTGGGCGTTTGAAGGGCGAATTGCTATTACAGGCAAAAATGATGCGTGGTCGGCTAATATCAATTGGGAACATACGCCAACAGAAGATTTGATTAAATTATCGGGACCATTAGGGCAGGGCGGGGCATTGATTCAATTGAACGCCAGCGGTGTGACGATTGATCAAGGTGGTGGCGATGTGAAATCATCGACCGATGTTGAAAACTTTATCAATCAACAAGTTGGTTTAGCTGTACCTGTGAATTCGTTGCGTTATTGGGTAGTTGGTTTGCCTGATAAGTCGCAAACGGCAAGCACTATTGCAAACGGTTTTGAGCAAGTGGGTTGGAAAAATCAATATAAAACAATGCAACCTGTTAGTAGTTACATTTTGCCACGCAATATGACGGTTACAAGTGAAACAGTAAAATTAAAATTATTCATTGATCAATGGATGTTAGATGACAAACGAAAATAAGGTTTTTCAGTGGGGTGAAAAATATCCTGCGCCTGCAAAATTGAATTTGATGCTCCGAATTGTCGGGCAACGTGAAGATGGTTATCACTTGTTGCAAACAGTGTTTCAATTTGTGGAATTGTGCGATTGGTTGACGTTTTTGCGGAATGATTCAGGCGAAGTCGTTTTGGAAGACGCAATTTCGGGGGTTGAAAATTTGGATAATTTGATTGTGCGTGCGGCGAATTTGTTGAAAGCTGAAACGGGATTTTCGGGTGGTGTGCGAATTCGGTTAGAAAAAAATTTACCGATGGGCGGCGGTTTAGGTGGTGGAAGTTCGGACGCAGCAACGACGCTTGTTGTTTTAAATGCGCTTTGGAATTTGCAGTTGTCGTGTGAAAAACTGATGGAATTAGGGCTTTCGTTGGGGGCAGATGTGCCGATTTTTGTCTTTGGTCATGCCGCTTGGGCAGAAGGCGTTGGCGAAAAAATTACAAAAATAGATGTTAAAGAACAATGGGTTTTGATTTTAAAGCCAGATTGTCATGTGAATACAAAAGAAATTTTTTCAGCTAAAGATTTGACACGAAATAGCAAATCGATAACAATAGACGGATTCAACGCGGGGCAAGTTAAAAATGATTGTCTCAGCGTGGTTTGTAAGCATTATGAAGCAATTGGAAAGGCATTATGTGATTTGAATGCTTTTTCTGAGGCAAGATTAACAGGAACTGGCGCGTGTGTTTTTGCACAGTTTGAATCTGAAGAACTTGCTATTGAGGCAGAGCTTACACTTAAGGATAAGTGGCAAACCTATCTCACCAAAAGTTGTAATAAATCACCTTTATTTGTTTAACTCGCAAGAGTTACAAAAACTAAAATTGGGTCGTCGCCAAGCGGTAAGGCACGGGGTTTTGATCTCCGCATACCAAGGTTCGAATCCTTGCGACCCAGCCAATACTCTACTACGCTAAAAACATTCATGAGGTATTTATGAGTGACACCAATCTTATGGTGTTTTCTGGAAATGCAAATTTACCTTTATCAGAAGGCATAGTAAAAAAACTCAATATGCGTCTTGGAATGGCAACGCTAGGTCGTTTTAGCGACGGCGAAATTGCCTTTGAAGTCGAAGAAAATGTTCGCGGTAAAGAAATTTTTGTTATTCAGCCAACGTGTTCACCGACGAATGAAAATCTTATGGAATTGCTTGTGATGGTTGACGCGCTTAAACGTGCTTCAGCTGCAAAAATCACGGCGGTATTGCCATATTACGGTTACGCACGGCAAGACAGGCGTTCACGTTCAGCACGGGTTTCAATCAGTGCAAAATTGGTTGCAAAAATGATTGAACAGTCGGGTGCAAATAGCGTTTTAACAATTGATTTACACGCCGATCAAATTCAAGGTTTTTTTGATATTCCCGTTGATAATGTTTATTCATCGCCTCTTTTACTCGGCGATATTTGGCGGCAGCAGTATGAAAATTTAATTGTTGTTTCACCTGATGTCGGTGGTGTAGTTCGCGCAAGAGCATTAGCAAAACGTTTAGGCGACGCGGATTTAGCGATTATTGATAAACGCCGTCCAAAAGCGAATGTTTCAGAAGTCATGCACATTATCGGCGACGTTGCAGGGCGAACTTGCATTCTGGTTGATGATATTGTTGATACCGCTGGCACACTTTGTCACGCGGCAAGTGCATTGAAAAAGCACGGCGCATTGAAAGTTGTCGCTTATTGTACGCATCCTGTTTTATCGGGCGCAGCAATGACAAATTTACGTCACTCCGAACTCGATGAACTCGTTGTCACAGACACGATTCCGCTCAGTCAAGAAGCAGTGGAATTAGGGAAAATTCGACAATTAAGCGTAGCTGAAATGCTCGCAGAAACAATTAGGCGCATTTCGTCTGGCGAGTCCGTCAGCTCGATGTATGTGGATTAAAAACTAACATAACGTGCAAAAGCACAAGGTAATTGAAAATGTCTAATGTATTTGAATTTGTTGCAGAAAGTCGCGCAAGCACAGGTAAAACTGCTGCAAGAGCATCGCGTCGCGGTGGTAATGTTCCCGCCGTAGTTTATGGACACGGCGAACCACAAATGATTGTGCTTAATCACAATGAAGTTGTGAAACATTTAGCGCACGAAGAAGTTTATTCGCACATTTTAGATTTGACCGTTGATGGAAAAACTGAAAAAGTGATTTTGAAAGGTGTGCAACGTCACCCTGCTAAAGTTCGCGTGTTGCATTTGGATTTCTTGCGTATTGACTTAAACGACCGCATTAAAGTTCACGTTCCTTTGCATTTCATCAACGAACATTCAGGCGTTGGCGGTAAAAAAGGTGGCGTTGCAACACACACAAGAACTGATGTTGAAGTTTTCTGTTTGCCTGCTTATTTGCCTGAATTTATTACGGTTGATTTGGCGAATTTGGACATCGGTCACTCAATTCATTTGTCAGAATTAAAATTGCCTGCAAACGTGCAAATCGTTGAATTAACACACGGTGCTGATCACGACGTAGCCGTCGTTTCAATGCAAGCTGCGAAAGTTGCGGCAGAATAATTTGTTGTGATTAAGTTAATTGTTGGTCTGGGAAATCCAGGGCAGGAATACGAAAAAACCCGGCATAATGCTGGGTTTTTGTTTTTAGATTATTTGTATTCTGGCACATGGCTAAATGAACCGCGTTTTAATGTTCAAACTGCGATTTTAAACTTCGGAAGTCAGCAAATTCGATTGTTAAAACCGATGAATTTTATGAATCGTAGTGGTCAATCGGTTGGCAATGTCTCGCGTTATTATAAAATCAATCCAGATGAAATTTTGGTTGTTCATGATGAATTAGATTTTAAAGCGGGTGCAGTGAAGTTAAAAAAAGGCGGTGGTCACGCAGGGCATAATGGTTTGCGTGACATTATCGCGCATTTAAATAGTAACGATTTTTATCGATTGCGAATCGGCATCGATCGCCCAAGTTCAAGTCAACAGGTGGCGAATTATGTATTATCTGCACCGAATAAATTTGAAACCGAAAATATGTTCCAAGCCTTTAATGACGTAACGTCTTACTTTGAACAAATTGTTGTAGGCGATATTGCCAAAGCAATGAATGGATTAAATGCAAAGAATTAAAGTTATTTGTTGACAAAGCTATTTTCGTCAAACATAATGTTGTGATGCTCAGGAGGGGTTCCCGAGCGGCCAAAGGGATCAGACTGTAAATCTGCCGGTTCTACCTTCGGAGGTTCGAATCCTCCCCCCTCCACCAAATATATGTCAAGCGGGTGTAGTTCAATGGTAGAACTCCAGCCTTCCAAGCTGATCACGTGGGTTCGATTCCCATCACCCGCTCCAAGATAAAAATTAAGTAAAGCTCATATAGCTCAGTAGGTAGAGCACTTCCTTGGTAAGGAAGAGGTCACCAGTTCAAATCTGGTTATGAGCTCCAAATTGAAGAATAAGGTTATCAAGATGGCTAAAGAAAAATTTTCGCGTAGCAAACCACACGTTAACGTCGGCACAATCGGTCACGTTGATCACGGTAAAACAACTTTGACGGCGGCATTAACAACCGTTATGGCTAAATTGCACGGTGGTGCAGTAAAAGCATTTGATCAAATTGATAACGCACCAGAAGAAAGAGCGCGTGGTATCACCATTGCAACTTCACATGTTGAATATGAGTCAACACAGCGTCATTACGCTCACGTTGACTGCCCAGGTCACGCCGATTATGTAAAAAACATGATTACAGGTGCAGCGCAAATGGACGGCGCGATTTTGGTTTGTTCAGCTGCTGATGGTCCAATGCCACAAACTCGTGAACACATTTTGTTGTCACGCCAAGTTGGTGTTCCATATATCGTTGTGTTCTTGAACAAAGCAGATATGGTT
>JBASLW010000239.1:0-2670 GCA_049656545.1 Methylococcaceae bacterium | reverse complement strand
CACATAATGGCAACACCTTTTACAATCACGAATATCATGGTTCGATGGTCACATTGTTGGATTTTGGTTGCACGGTTTCATTAAATGAATTTCGGCGTTTAGCGTTATTAAAATTGATTTTAGGATGTCGTGAAAAAAGCGCGGTCAATCCATTTGATTGTTTTGTCGCGTTAGGTTTTGAAGCCGAAAAACTTGCATATATTCAAGGGGCATTGCCGTTATTGAGTCAGTTTTTATTTCATCCGTTTTTGGTTAATCATGCTTTTCGATTAGAAGAATGGCAACTTGAACACAAAATTACTGATTTGTTAGGTGAAAAAAAATGGTGGTTTCGTTCTGCTGGCACATCAGATTTAGTTTTATTGATGCGAGCATTTCAAGGTTTAACGCAACAATTACAACAACTTCAAATCAATTTGAATTGGTGGGATTTGCTTGAAAAAAGTGTTGGGGGAAATGTCTTAGCGCAAGCAAAAAATTTACATTTGCCATCGATAAATTTGAATCAAGCTAACTACAAAATGCTAGATTTTTCAGCTCAAGCCAAAAAATTATATGTCAAAATCACCCAAAATAATCAGCCTTTAGTGGCTATCGAATTGCCTGCTGAAACGGCATTAGATTTAAGAAATTTAATACCTGAAAATGTGCGTTTAGAGTTTGAACAGCGTAATGAAATTGATTTGACGGCAATTTTGGAACGATTAAAAACAGAAGGCTTGAGTCCGCAGAATTTGTTTGAATGTTTAATTGATGAAAAGTATTACCGTGTTTGGCTGGCTTAAAAAACGACGCATATTCACGCGCCGTTTCTATTTTTAATTCCAACGCATTACAGGCACAGACGAAATTGAATTTTTCGGCGAACCGTCAATCAATTTGTCGCTGTAAGCAAGATAAACCAACACATTACGTTTTTTATCGTAAAAACGCACCACTTGCAGTTTTTTGAAAATCAAAGAGCGACTTTCTTTAAAAACAGTATCGCCATTTTTCAAACTTGCCAATTTTGCCACGTCAATTGCTCCAATTTGACGGCACGCTATCGACGCTTCCGAAGGGTCTTCTGCTAAACCGACTGCACCTTTTAATCCACCTGTTTGGGCTTTTGAAACGTGACACGTCACGCCAGCAACATCTGGGTCATCAAACGCTTCAATCACAATTTTGCTGTTTGGACTAAGCAAATTAAATGTGGTTGAAACGTTGCCTATTTCTTCAGCAACTGCTGAAAATGCGAAGGTTGCTAACAATCCTGTTGCTAATGTTTTTAGGATAACTTTCATAAAAACGGCACAATTGGTTTGAACAAATCGTTAATCGTGCGACCTGTGGCATTTTCACCAATCGCGTGCATTTTCCATTCGCCATTGTGACGATAGACTTTCGCCATAATTTGCGCTGTGTGCGAGCCTTGCGAGGATAACGTGTAACGTGCGATTTCGCTTTGATTCGCGCCATTGAGCAATCGGCAATACGCATTTGCTACAGCATCAAACGTTTGTCCTGTAAATGAATTTACGGTGAAAACTAACGCCGTTACGCTTTCAGGAACGCGACTTAAATCGACCACAATTTGCTCGTCGTCGCCTTCACCTTTGCCTGTGCGATTATCGCCGCTGTGTTGAATGCTACCGTCTTTGCTTTTGAGTTGACCAAAATACACTGCATCAATAGCTCTATCGCCTGCAAATAAAATGCAAGATGCGTCTAAATCAATCGATTTTTCGCTCGAACCGCCGCCGAATAATCCGCCTAACATTCCTTTTTTCGCTTCGCCTTGTTTTGCGTCCCAACCTAAACCCATTACGACTTTGGTTAATGCACCGCCCGCTTCTTTTTCGAGCGAAATTTTTTGCCCTTTTTCGAGATTAACTGCCATGTTGATGTCCTAGACGTTCACGCCGAATGATTTTGCGAGTGGTGCAAGTCCGCCTGCAAAACCTTGTCCAACCGCGCGGAATTTCCAATCACCGCCGTTACGATACAATTCACCAAAAATCATCGCTGTTTCCGTCGATGCGTCTTCGCTCAAATCGTAACGGGCAATTTCTGCGTTACCGTCTGCATTGATAACGCGAATGTAAGCATTTCTAACTTGTCCAAAATTTTGTTTACGGGTTTCGCCTTCATGAATCGTGACGCAAAACGTTATTCTGTCTACATCTGCGGGAACAGCTGATAATTCAATTTTTAATGTTTCGTCGTCGCCTTCACCTGCGCCTGTTTTATTATCGCCTGCGTGTTCAACCGCACCGTTTGCCACAAGTTTGTTGTTATAAAAACAAAAATCGCCATCGTTACGAACTTTGCCGTCTGTGTTGAGTAAAAAAGCATTTGCGTCTAAATCGAATGCCGCACCATCTGTTGAACGTTCTGCCCAACCTAAACCCACTACGATTTTGTTTAAGTTTGGTGCTTCTTTGCTTAAATTAACATTGCCGCCTTTGCTAAGTGATACTGCCATTTTGTACGCTCCAAATTTATTATTATGAATTTAAAAAAAACGCTTTCGCGCGCTGTTATTATGCGGCTTGAATGTGTAAAAACAAGGTCAGTTTTTAGATTTTCTGTAACGATTTTTTTGTCACCTGTCAACGTAGTTAAACTAAAAATTTTCTGCTAAACTTTGCCCCGCAGTTTCAGAAAAATAATAATAAACGAGAAAAT
>JBASLW010000238.1:0-2358 GCA_049656545.1 Methylococcaceae bacterium | reverse complement strand
ATTCACATCCGCTCCATAAGCAAGTAAAGTTTTGATGCTGTGAAGATTGCCGCTAATGCACGCCGCCATTAACGCCGTGCGACCCGCCGCATTTTTACTATTTACGTCAACGCCTTGATTGAGCAACGTAATCACACGTTCTTCTTTGCCATTCATCGCCGCCAAAAATAAATCTTTACCGTCTTCGGCGTAAAGTTGAGGCGAGGCGGCGAGTAATAACATTACTAAATAATTTTTATACTTCATACGGAATCGTTGCCTGTGTTTGGAATTGTTAGGATAAAATGCAAAATCATTTTGAAATTTTGCAGCTATTTTTATGAACGAAAATACTATTAGCGTTACCGCCACGGCATCTTTTGTTGAAACAGAATCTGACATGAAACAGAACCGCTACATTTTTGCCTATACTATCACTATCGCTAATACGGGTAAAAGCGCGGCGCAATTATTAAAACGTCATTGGATTTTGACAAATGCCAACGGCAAAATTGAAGAAGTTCACGGTGACGGTGTCATTGGTATGAAGCCCCGAATTAAAAGCGGTGAAAGTTTTCGTTATACCAGTAGCGCGTTACTTGAAACAGATGTTGGAATTATGGAAGGTTATTACACGTTTCAAGGTGATAACGGCGAATTATTTAATGCTGAAATTCCTGCTTTTACGCTTTCTATTCCGCGCACACTTCATTAAAAATTATGGCAATTTATGCAATTGGTGACGTGCAAGGCTGTTTTGATGAATTGATGCGTTTGCTGGATAAAATTCAATTCGATGAAAAATCAGACAAACTTTGGTTTGTGGGGGATTTAGTTAATCGCGGCGATAAATCGCTTGAAACATTGCGCTTTATTAAAAATTTGGGTTCAGCCGCTGTCACCGTTTTAGGAAATCACGATATTCATTTATTGGTAACAGCGAATTTTCCTGAACGAATTAAGCGAAAAGATACGCTTCAAGCGATTTTTGCCGCGCCAGATTGTGACGAATTGATGGATTGGTTGCGTTTTCAACCTTTGTTTCATTATGAAAATAACGTCGGTTTATTACACGCAGGTTTGCCACCACAATGGGATTTAACACAAACCCAAAAAATGGCACATTTGGCTGAAAAGGCGTTGCGAAGTCCAAATTACAAAAATTTATTAACCGAACTTTACGGCAACTTGCCTGATATTTGGTCGGCAGAATTAACAGGAATTGAGCAAATTCGTTTTGTGATTAACTGTTTTACGCGAATGCGTTTTTGTGACGAAAATGGGCGATTAGAATTTGAAAATAGTGGCGAATTAGGTTCGCAACCTTCACATTTAAAACCGTGGTTTGAATTGCCACAACGTAAAACCGCTGACGTGAAATTGATTTTTGGACATTGGTCAGCGTTGGGTTTTTATCAATCACATAATTGTTATGCGATTGATACGGGTTGTGTTTGGGGACGTGAATTAACCGCGTTGCGGCTCGATGATTTAAAACGATTTAGCGTTTCAGCGTTTTAATTTTTTGTACGCCATGTTGATAAGTTTTTGTTCAAATTCCATCACTTGCCGAATTGAATCAGGTTTATTTGCCCATTTATCAGGATGCGTGCGATTGGATTCTTTTTGATACGCGGCTTTTAAATCGGCTTGCGTAAAATCAGGTTGCAAACCCAAAATTTCTTCAGGTTTGCGACCTTTGGCTAAATCTTCAAAATTATCGCTCTGACGTTTTTGATAGTGCGGCTGGTGATTTTTTGCATTACCTTGAAAAGCTGATTTTTCGGGGCGTTGCAAAAAGCGTGATGGATTTAAATAACCTAAAACATCAAAAAATGACACGCTTTTTGCAAAAAAAAGTCCTAATGAAAAACCAACAACCGTAATCACCATCAAAAAATTTGGATTCAGCAATTCATAAGCAATCGGCACAAAAAGAATCGACAATAACCACGAATGCAAAAAACCAATTTTCCGAAAATTTCCTACCGCGTAGCCTGAACCGAATGCCATTAAAAAATATAAAATTAGCCCGCTGTTGTGAACAATCATTTAAATACTGAATTCAGGTAATTTTTTAGCAACTAATTGTTTTTTCAACACAACGTAATCAGGCAATCCATTTTTATACGGCGGATAATCTTCGCCAGCAATTAACGGCTGTAAATAAGCGCGACAAGCCGTTGTAATACCGAAACCATCTTCACTAATAAATTCAAGCGGCATCATTTTCTCAACGTTTGCGACATCTTTTAAATCAACACTTCCGATTTCCCATTGATATGGCGCGTCAGACGTTCGCACAATCGTTGGCATTACCGCATTTTTACCTGCTAACGCAAATTCAACTGCTGCTTTTCCAACGGCGTAAGCCTGTTC
>JBASLW010000237.1:0-7217 GCA_049656545.1 Methylococcaceae bacterium | reverse complement strand
GAAAAGCCGTTAGTCGGAACAGGGATGGAACGTACCGTGGCAAAAGACTCGGGCGTATCAGTTGTTGCAACTCGTGGCGGTAAAATTGAATCAGTTGACGCAGCAAGAATCGTTGTTCGTGTGAATGATACCGAAACTGAAAATGGCACATCGGGCGTTGATATTTACAATTTAATTAAATATACCCGCTCGAACCAAAATACTTGTATCAACCAAAAACCACTCGTAAAAGTCGGCGACGTTGTCAAGGCAGGCGACATCATGGCGGATGGTCCTTCGACTGATATGGGCGAATTGGCTCTTGGTCAAAACATGCTTGTGGCATTTATGCCTTGGAATGGTTACAACTTCGAAGATTCGATTTTAGTTTCAGAGCGTGTTGTGAAAGAAGACCGCTTTACAACGATTCATATCGAAGAAAAAACGTGTGTGGCTCGTGATACCAAACACAGCCCTGAAGAAATTACCGCTGATATTCCAAACGTAAGCGAAGAAGCCTTATCGAAATTAGACGAATCAGGCATTGTTTATGTCGGCGCGGAAGTGAAAGGCGGCGATATTTTGGTTGGAAAAGTGACACCAAAAGGTGAAACACAACTCACACCAGAAGAAAAATTATTGCGTGCGATTTTCGGTGAAAAAGCGGCTGATGTTAAAGATACGTCTTTGCGAGTGCCTGGTAGCATTGAAGGTACGGTTATCGACGTACAAGTTTTCACTCGTGACGGCGTGAAAAAAGACAAACGCGCTTTGGACATCGAACAAGAACAAATCAAAAGCTATCGCAAAGATTTGGACGACCAATTAAAAATCATGGAAGGCGACATTTTTGCTCGCGTTGCTAAAGATTTGGTTGGCAAAATCGCGCAAGCTGGCAAAGATTTAAGTGCTGGCGATGAGTTGACCGCAAAATATCTGAAAAATTTGAAACCATCAGATTGGTTCAAGCTCAGCATGAAAGATGCAGAATTGAACGATTTACTTAAAGCGACTGAAAAACAAATTGAGCAACAACGCAAAGATTTTGACGCAAAATTTGAAGACAAAAAACGCAAAATTACGATGGGTGACGATTTGCCACCTGGCGTTTTGAAAATGGTGAAAGTGTATTTGGCGGTAAAACGTCGAATTCAACCAGGTGACAAAATGGCGGGACGACACGGAAATAAAGGTGTTATCTCGATGATTCGCCCAATTGAAGATATGCCATACACTGCTGACGGTAATCCTGTTGACATCGTTTTAAATCCACTCGGCGTACCGTCGCGGATGAACGTTGGGCAGGTTTTGGAAACGCATTTAGGCTGGGCTGCAAAAGGTTTAGGTAAAAAAATCGGCAAAATGCTCGAAGCTAAATACGACGAGTCTAAAGCAAAAGTGAAAGCGATTCGGGAATATCTCGACCAAATTTACAATTGCAGCGGTCGCAAAGAAGATTTGAAATCGTTTAGTGATGCCGAAATTTTGGAAATGGCACATAACTTAGTAAGCGGTGTGCCAATGGCAACGCCTGTTTTCGACGGTGCTGACGAAGAAGATATTCGTGCGATGTTACGATTAGCCGATTTACCAGAAGATGGTCAAACCATTTTATATGATGGGCTAACAGGTGAACCGTTTGAACGTAAAGTGACTGTTGGTTACATGTACATGTTGAAATTGAACCATTTGGTTGACGACAAAATGCACGCGCGTTCGACTGGTCCTTACAGCTTAGTGACGCAACAACCATTAGGCGGTAAAGCGCAATTCGGTGGTCAACGTTTCGGTGAGATGGAAGTCTGGGCGTTACAAGCCTACGGCGCGGCGTACACCTTGCAAGAAATGCTCACCGTCAAATCCGACGACGTAACGGGTAGAACACGCATGTACAAAAATATCGTCGATGGCGACCACAAAATGGAAGCGGGAATGCCAGAATCGTTTAATGTTTTATTAAAAGAAATTCGTTCATTAGCGGTCAATATCGAATTAGAACGAGAATAAACGAGGCAAAAAAGCGGCAAATTTTGATATTGTCGCTTTTTAGTACACCTTCCTTTTAAACGTATTTTAAAGAGGACAAGCTCTTGAAAGATTTAATGAATTTCTTAAAACGTCAAAATCGTGCTGAAGATTTTGATGCAATTAAAATTGGTTTGGCTTCACCTGAAGTGATTCGTTCGTGGTCTTACGGCGAAGTGAAAAAACCTGAAACTATCAATTACCGTACCTTCAAACCAGAACGTGACGGCTTATTTTGCGCGAAAATTTTTGGACCTGTTAGCGATTACGAATGTTTGTGTGGCAAATACAAACGTTTAAAACATCGCGGCGTAATTTGCGAAAAATGCGGCGTTGAAGTCACGTTGTCAAAAGTGCGTCGTGAACGCATGGGACACATTGATTTAGCAAGTCCTGTTGCACATATTTGGTTTTTAAAATCATTGCCTTCGCGCATCGCGTTATTGCTTGATATGACATTGCGTGAAATTGAGCGTGTACTTTATTTTGAATCATTTGTGATACTTGAACCAGGTGACACGTCATTAACTAAAGGCTCTTTGCTCACTGATGACGAATACATGGATTATCAAGAACAATTTGGTGATGAGTTTGTGGCAAAAATGGGAGCAGAAGCCATTTTTGATTTGCTAAAAGCAATTGATTTAAAAGCAGAAGTTGAAATTTTAAAGCAAGAAATAAATTCAACGAGTTCAGAAACCAAAATTAAAAAATACGCAAAACGTCTTAAAGTAATGAGTGCGTTACTCGCATCAAATAATCGTCCTGAATGGATGATTTTGAATGTCTTGCCAGTTTTGCCACCAGAATTGCGTCCACTAGTGCCGCTTGATGGTGGGCGTTTTGCAACGTCGGATTTGAACGATTTATATCGTCGCGTGATTAACCGTAATAACCGTTTGAATCGCTTATTAGATTTGAGTGCGCCAGATATTATCGTGCGTAACGAAAAACGGATGTTGCAAGAATCGGTTGATGCTTTGCTTGATAATGGTCGTCGTGGTCGTGCGATTACAGGAACAAATCGTCGTCCATTAAAATCACTCGCCGACATGATTAAAGGTAAGCAAGGTCGCTTCCGTCAAAATTTACTTGGAAAACGGGTTGATTATTCAGGTCGTTCAGTAATTGTTGTAGGTCCTTCGTTACGTTTGCATCAATGCGGTTTACCGAAAAAAATGGCATTGGAATTATTCAAACCTTTTATTTTCAGTAAATTACAATCGCGTGGTCATGCGACAACGATTAAAGCTGCGAAAAAAATGGTGGAGCGTGAAGGAACGGAAGTTTGGGATATTCTCGAAGAAGTCATTCGTGAACATCCAATCATGTTAAACCGTGCTCCAACGTTGCATCGTTTGGGTATCCAAGCGTTTGAACCGACTTTGATTGAAGGTAAAGCGATTCAGTTGCATCCATTAGTTTGTAGTGCGTTCAACGCTGACTTTGACGGCGACCAAATGGCGGTTCACGTTCCATTATCGATTGAAGCGCAATTAGAAGCGCGGACGTTGATGATGGCAACAAATAACATTTTGTCGCCAGCAAACGGTGAGCCTGTTATCAATCCATCGCAAGACGTGGTTTTAGGGCTGTATTTTATTAGCCGCGAAAAAATGAATGCAGTGGGTAATGACTCGCAAAAAAATCCAAGCATTTTCGGTAGCATTGGCGAAGTTCACAAAGCGTTAATGGAAAAATCTGTTGAATTGCAAACGCGAATTCAATTGCGAATCACGGAAAAGATGACTGACAAAGCAGGTGAAGTGACGCATAAAACGCATCGCGTTACAACGACTGTGGGACGTGCGTTAATTTGGGAAGTGATTCCTGAAGGAATGCCGTTTGATTTAGTTAATTGTGATATGACAAAAAAGAATATCTCGCGTTTGATTAACTACAGTTACCGTTACATGGGCAACAAAGATACTGTTGTTTTAGCTGATCAGTTGATGTATTTGGGTTTCAAATATGCAACGCGCTCAGGCATTTCTTTTGGTATTGAAGACATGGTTATTCCATTGAAAAAGCAAGATATTTTGGCTTCTTCAAACGCGGAAGTGAATGAAATCCAAACCCAATATGCAAACGGTTTAGTTACTGACGGTGAACGCTATAACAAAGTTGTCGATATTTGGTCGCACGCGAATGATCAAATTGCGAAAGTGATGATGGAAGGTTTAGGTAAAGAATCTTACATTGACGAAAATGGCGAAACTAAAGATCAAAAATCATTCAATTCTGTGTTTATGATGGCAGAATCAGGTGCGAGGGGTTCTGCAGCGCAGATTCGTCAGCTTGCAGAGATGCGTGGTTTGATGGCAAAACCAGATGGTTCGATTATTGAAACGCCAATTACCGCGAACTTTCGTGAAGGTTTGGACGTTTTACAATACTTTATTTCGACTCATGGAGCGCGGAAAGGTTTGGCTGATACCGCGTTAAAAACCGCTAACTCAGGTTATTTGACACGTCGTTTAGTTGATGTAGCGCAAGATTTGGTTATTAGTTCACAAGATTGCGGCACAACAAGCGGTCTATCGATGAATCCAATTATTGAAGGCGGCGACGTTGTTGAACCGTTGTCAGAACGTGTTTTGGGTCGGGTTGCGGCAATCGATGTGTTGGACAAGTCAGGCGAAAACGTTATCGCGCCTCGTGGCACGTTGCTTGATGAGGATTGGGTTGCCATTCTTGAACAAAACAGTGTCGATCACGTTGTGGTTCGTTCGATTATCACTTGTGAAAATCGTCACGGTGTTTGCGCGGCGTGTTACGGTCGTGATTTAGGTCGTGGGCATTTGGTAAATATCGGCGAAGCGGTTGGCGTTATTGCAGCGCAATCAATTGGTGAACCTGGAACACAGCTTACTATGCGTACTTTCCATATTGGTGGTGCGGCTTCTCGTGCAGCGGCGATTAGTAACGTTCAAGTCAAATCTTCTGGTTCAGTACGTTTAAGTAATTTAAAAAGCGTTGTGAATCGTGAAGGAAATTTGGTTGCAGTTTCACGTTCGGGTGAGGTCGGTGTTGTTGATGAATACGGGCGTGAACGCGAACGTTACAAAATTCCTTACGGCGCGGTACTTTCTAAAAAAGAAGGTGATCACGTTGAAACGGGCGAAATCATTGCAACGTGGGATCCATTTACGCATCCAGTTATCACAGAAGTTGACGGTATCATCGAATTAAAAGACTTCGTTGAAGGCGTTACAGTTCAAAAACAATCTGACGAAATGACAGGTTTAAGTTCAGAAGTTGTGATTGATCCAAAACAACGTGGTAGTGCGGGTCGTGAATTACGTCCGATGGTGAGATTGCTTGATGCTAACGGCGGTACGATTTATTTGCCTGGTACTGAAATTACCGCGCAATACTTCTTGCCAGCAGGCGCGATTGCGAGCATTAAAAATGGCGGCGAAGTAAAAATCGGTGACGTTTTAGCACGTATTCCGCAAGAATCAAGTAAAACTCGTGATATTACTGGTGGTTTGCCACGAGTTGCCGATTTATTTGAAGCGCGTAAAACTAAAGATCCTGCCATTTTGGCTGAAGCAACTGGTACTATTGCGTTTGGTAAGGAAACTAAAGGTAAGCAACGTGTTTCGATTACCGATGCACAGGGTGAAGTTTATGAAACCTTGATTCCGAAATGGCGACACATTACCGTTTTCGAGGGCGAACAAGTCGAAAAAGGTGAAACGATTGCTGAAGGTGAATTGACTCCTCATGACATTTTACGTTTGCGCGGAATTGAAGAATTGGCTAATTATTTGGTCAAAGAAATTCAAGATGTGTACCGTTTGCAAGGTGTAAAAATTAACGATAAACACATTGAAGCGATTATCCGTCAGATGTTACGAAAAGTTGAAATTACTGCTGGTGGTGATACAAGTTTCTTGAAAGGTGAGCAAGTTGAACGTGCAGCGATGCGTGAAGAAAATGATAAAGCTGAAGCTGCTGGTAAAATTCCAGCAAGTTATGATTCGATTTTGATGGGAATCACCAAAGCATCGTTGGCGACAGAATCGTTTATTTCAGCGGCTTCATTCCAAGAAACGACGCGCGTTTTAACGGATGCGGCGGTTCGTGGTTTGAGTGATAATTTGTTGGGTTTGAAAGAAAACGTCATCGTTGGTCGATTGATTCCGGCGGGAACAGGGCTTGCTTACCATGAAGGTCGTCGTCAACGTTTAGCGCTGCAATCAGAACAAATTATTGAAGTTGAATCTTCCGCGGCAATTGATGTAGATGATGTTGAAGAACAATTAAAACAAGCATTAAACATTTAAGGCATTTAGGCTTGACCTAGTGTGAAATAGTCAGTATCATAATCTGCTACAGTCAGCTATTGTGCTTTAGGTTAAAGCCAATTAGCTCCGTTTTAGCAGGTTGTGAACGGGCAGTTAAAATAATTTTGGAGTAAATGTATGGCAACGATCAATCAATTGGTTCGCAAGCCTCGAGCTAAAAAAATAGAAAAAAGTAACGTTCCCGCTTTAGAAGCGTGTCCACAACGCCGTGGTGTTTGTACTCGTGTTTATACAACAACACCTAAAAAACCGAACTCAGCTCTTAGAAAAGTAGCTCGTGTTCGTTTAACAAATGGTGCTGAAGTTAGTAGCTATATCGGTGGTGAAGGTCACAATTTACAAGAACATTCCGTGGTTTTAATTCGTGGCGGTCGTGTAAAGGATTTGCCAGGTGTTCGTTATCACGTTGTTCGCGGTAGTTTGGACGCATCAGGTGTAAATAACAGAAAATGTGGTCGTTCTAAATATGGAACTAAACGTCCTAAAGGTTAATTGGTAAGTAAATGTCAAGAAGAAGAGTAGCTACAAAAAGAGAAATCATTCCTGATCCACGATTTGGCAGCGTTATGTTGACCAAATTTATGAATATGATTATGGAAAGCGGCAAGAAGTCAGTTGCCGAAAGTATTATTTATGGCGCGTTAGATGCAATCGAGCGCAAAGGTCATGAAGCACCGTTAGATATTCTTTCTAAAGCGTTAGAAAATGTTCAGCCACGAGTCGAAGTGAAGTCACGTCGCGTCGGTGGTGCAACGTATCAAGTGCCTGTGGAAGTTCGTCCTGCACGTCGTCTGGCATTGTCAATGCGTTGGTTAATTGATGCGTCTCGTAAGAGAAATGAGCGTACGATGGCTGCTAAATTAGCTGGTGAACTATTAGATGCGTTTGAAAGTCGTGGCT
>JBASLW010000236.1:0-8578 GCA_049656545.1 Methylococcaceae bacterium | reverse complement strand
AACCATCATGTGCAACATAATCTTCAATGCTAACAGGGTCAGTAATCCCAACGCGAGCAAAGGTTAAACGTTGTTGTTTTTTCAAATAGGCGATTTCTTCAGTTAAACCTAAATTTAAAGCGTGTTCGCCGCCATTTAAAAAATTAGCATCAAACAAACTTGCAACATCGGAAGTTTTCACCGCGCCATAAGCAACACGACCTTTGTCAGTTGCCACTTCAACCATTGGTTCAAGCCAATACAATCCGCGTGAACCATTACGAACTAAATTGATTTCAACACCACGATTTTTCGCTTCTTGTGCGATAGCGTTAGCAACTCGTTCAGCACCTAATGAAACGGCACTTGAATCGCATGGAACATAAACTGTGATACTCATGCTGATTTCTCCTTCAAAATTTCGTCAAAGTCAGCGTTTAAAACTCTGCCATAAACATCATTACCGACTTGAATTGCAGGTGAACACGCACAATTTCCTAAACAGTAAATGGGTTCAAGTGAAAATTGTCCGTCTGTCGTTGTTTCGTGATAATCAATACCGAGTTTCGCTTTGGCATGGTTTTCTAAATCTTTACCACCCATTGCTAAACACGATTCAGCGCGGCAAATTTTTACAGTATATTTGCCTGGCGCAGTATCCCGAAAATAATGATAAAAACTAATCACACCATGTACTTCGGCGCGAGAAAGATTCAAAGCGGATGCAATTGTCGGCACAGATTCAGGTGGAACGTAACCGAGAGAATTTTGCACCGCGTGCAAAATCGGAAGTAACGCGCCTGGTTTATCTTTGAGATCGGCGATGTGTGTCTGCACGGTCTGCATTATCGTTTTTTCTGTCATGTTAGTAGGCTTCTAATTGGAAGGAATTCATAAAAAATCGGCGATAGAATAGCACAGTTGTAATACTATAAAAATATCACTCGTAACGTGGAATTTTGAGCCTTTATTTACGTTAATTGCTGAAAAATTTTGTTAAAAATACTAAAACTAGGCTAATCTTAAATTCCCATTACAAATTTATAGGTAACTCATCATGCCATTCAGAGTTTTTAAAACCAGTAAGCCCAGCGCCAGTATTACCACATTGCCAGATTTAGGCATGGATGAAAAGCACATCGAAAATGATTTTAAACGTTATTACAGTCACCGTTTAGGACGCGATGAAAGTTGCCGTTCACCGCATTATGCTTATGAAGCGTTATCGTTAGCGATTAGTGACCGTTTAGTTGAACGTTGGAAACGCACATACAACACTTATAAAGAACAAGACGCACGTCGTGCTTCGTATTTATCAATGGAATTTTTAATGGGCAGAGCGTTAAGCAATGCAATGTTAAATTTAAATCTTGATGAAGTCGTCAAAGAAGCAATGTACGAATTGGGTTTAGATTTAGAAGAATTGATTGAAAGTGAACCCGATGCAGGTTTGGGAAATGGTGGTTTGGGACGTTTAGCCGCATGTTTTATTGACAGTTGCGCGACATTACAATTGCCCGTCACAGGTTACGGTTTGCGTTATGAATACGGCATGTTTTCGCAAGCAATTGTAAATGGTGAACAAATCGAAAAACCTGATCATTGGTTACGAAACGGTAACATTTGGGAAATTGAACGTGCTGAATATGTGCAACGTGTGAAATTTGGCGGACGTACTGAAACGCACACAGATTCAAACGGTAAAACTCGTGTCCATTGGGTTGATACACATGACATTTTAGCTGTGCCTTTTGATACGCCGATTCCTGGTTATCAAAATGGGACAGTGAACACGTTGCGTTTATGGAAAGCGACAGCCACGGAAGAATTTGATTTGCAAGGTTTTAACGCAGGTGATTATGCTGAATCCGTTGCTGAAAAAAATACCGCTGAAAATATCACGATGGTTTTATATCCGAATGATTCAAACGAAAACGGTAAAGCCTTGCGTTTACGTCAACAGTATTTGTTAGCCTCTGCGAGTTTGCAAGATGTGATTTCAACCTGGGTTGGTCGTCATGGCGCAAATTTCAAAGAATTTGCCGCTAAAAATTGTTTTCAATTAAACGATACGCATCCTAGTATTTCCGTTGCAGAATTGATGCGTTTATTGATTGATGATTATGGTTTGTCATGGAATGAAGCGTGGGCAATTACTAGCAGCACGATGGCCTACACAAATCACACTTTATTGCCAGAAGCGTTAGAACGTTGGTCAGTCGGTTTATTTCGTGAATTATTACCACGTTTATTGGAAATCATTTTTGAAATCAATATGCACTTTTTGTCACAAGTCTCGTCACGTTGGCCTGGTGATAAAGACCGTTTAACACGAATGTCAATTATTGAAGAAAGCGAACATGGACAACACGTTCGAATGGCGTATTTGGCAATTGTGGGTAGTTATTCGGTCAATGGCGTAGCGGAATTGCACTCAAAATTATTGCAAGAAGGTTTATTCCGTGATTTCTACGAATTTTCACCTGCAAAATTCAATAACAAAACAAACGGCGTAACACCACGTCGTTGGTTAGCGGCTTGTAATCCTGAATTAGCAGAATTGATTACGGAAACGATTGGCGACGGTTGGATTACAGATTTATCACAATTGCAATTACTCGCACCTTATGCAGAAGATGCAAAATTCCGTGCAAAATGGCACACATTAAAGCAACACGCAAAACAACGTTTAATTGAATATAAAAAACAAGAACATGACATTGAATTCAATGTGAATGCAATTTTTGACGTGCAAGTAAAACGCATTCATGAATACAAACGTCAGTTGTTAAACGTGTTACACGTTATTCATTTGTACGACCGTATCAAACGTGGTGACACCACAAATTGGGTAGATCGTTGTGTGTTAATCGGCGGTAAAGCTGCACCAGGTTATTACATGGCGAAACGCATCATCAAATTGATTAACAATGTTGGTCACGTTATCAATAATGACCCTGATGTGGGCGGAAAATTGAAATTAGTGTTTTTGCCAAATTACCGTGTTTCGGCAATGGAAAAAATTTGTCCAGGGGCTGATTTGTCTGAACAAATTTCAACCGCAGGTAAAGAAGCCTCAGGCACAGGCAACATGAAATTCATGATGAATGGCGCGTTGACTATCGGCACATTAGACGGTGCAAATATTGAAATTCGTGAAGAAGTCGGTGACGATAATTTCTTCTTATTTGGTTTAACCGAATCCGAAGTTCAAGCACTTGAAGGTAATTATAATCCACAATCCTATATCGATGCAGACGAAGATTTACGCCGCACGATGAATTTATTGGAATGCGGACATTTCAACCAATTTGAACCTGGCATTTTTGACGATATTATCAATTCGGTGAAAAGTGGTAATGACCAATGGAAAACGCTTGCTGATTTCCGTAGTTTCCTCGATGCACAACACCAAGTTGAAATTGCGTATCAAGACCAAGATTGTTGGACAAAAATGAGTATTTTGAACACGGCGGCAAGTGGTAAATTTTCAACTGACCGTACAATCACTGATTACAACGACGATATTTGGAAATTAACGCCTGTGCAAATCGACAACAATTTTTAATTATGTTTCATATTGTTCTGTTTGAGCCAGAAATTCCCGCGAATACAGGCAATATCATTCGATTAAGTGCAAATGCAGGAATGCAATTGCACTTAATTAAACCGTTAGGGTTTGATTTGGATGATAAAAAATTGCGTCGTGCGGGGCTGGATTATCACGAATGGGCGGCAATTCAATGTCATGAATCGTTGCCCGCTTTTTTTTCTAGTGTTCAGCCAAAACGACTTTTCGCGTTGACAACAAAAGGCAACACGATTTATTCCGATGCAAAGTTTGAAGACGGCGACACATTTTTATTTGGTTGTGAAACGCGCGGTTTACCAAAAGAAACGTTGGAAATGATTGGTGAAAATTGTTTGTATTTGCCGATGCAACCTGAAAGTCGTAGTTTGAATTTGTCGAATACAGTAGCGATTTTATTGTATGAAGCGTGGCGACAAGTTGGATTTGATGGCGCGGTTATTAAATGAATTCAAACGTACTGCGTCATTTTATTTTGGTTAGTTTTCTAATTTTTAGTTTCACGTTACAAGCCAAAGAAATCAAGCCATTGCAATGTGTCGCGTTTAGTCCTTACGTTAATCAATTAACACCGAATTTTGGTGAGAAACCGAATCCTGAAATAATTGAAAAATTGCTCGATACGCTAATCAAACAAACGCCGTTTCGTTGCATTATGACTTACGGTGTTTTAAACGGTTTAGAAGCGATTTTTCCTACTGCAAAAAAACGGGATATTAAAGTCATTTCGATTTTGTGGATTGATAAAGACAAGCGCGTTAATACCGATTCGATTGCTCACGGTATTGCGTTGGCGCGTGACTATCCTGAAACAATTATTCGTTTAAGTTGTGGTTCAGAAGTGCGAACGCGAAATAATTTTGCGTTTGATGGCGAAACGGAACGTTGTTTAAATGCGTTGCGAGAAGCGAAAGTATCGCAACCGATTGGTGTGATTGATACTTGGTGGGAATGGTGTAATCGCACGCAACCTTGTCATCAAAACCAATTCAGCGCACAAGTCGATTGGATTGGGATTAACATTTTTCCTTGGTGGGAAAATCGTCATGCCGATTTATTTTCGTGCGTAAATGCAAATGAAGCGGCGGATTTTCATTTAGCGCGTTGGCAAGAAGTTAAAAAAGCAAATCCAACAAAAGAAGTTATCGTAACGGAATTTGGTTGGGTTTATGCCCCTGAAGGCAAAGGACAAATCAATCTTAAAACCCAAAAAGAATGCGGTATTGCTAGCCGAAAAAATCAGCAACTCGTGATTCAAAGTACCTTCAAAAAATTAGCAGAAAAGAAAGTTTCTGCGGTAGCATTCGAGGCATTTTCAGAAAATTGGAAACCGAACGAAGAAGGCGATTTCGGACGATTTTGGGGATTATGCGACGGTTCACCGCCTTACAAATGCCACCTTTCACTCAAACTTAACTATTAAAAATACTCGTGAGAAAAAAATTTTTATTTACCCTGAATGTCGCCTGTTTATTACTTGTGTCACAAACCACTGAGGCACGTCACGCAGCAATTTTAATCGACGCTGAAAATGGAAACGTGTTACACGAAGTTGAAGCTGCTCAATCGTGGTTTCCCGCATCATTAACAAAAATGATGACACTTTATTTGACATTTGAAGCACTAAATAATGGCGAAATTCATTTAGCGGAAAAAATGTATGTGTCGCATCATGCGTCACGTCAACCGCAAAGTCACTTAGGTTTGAGAAATGGTCAAAGTATCACTGTTGAAGAAGCAATTTTAGCGGTAATTACACGTTCGGCAAATGATGCAACTGTCGTTTTGGCAGAACATTTAGCCGTCACAGAAGATAATTTTGCGATTCGTATGACTGCAAAAGCGCATTCGATGGGAATGTATAATACTTATTTCATGAATGCGACAGGCTTGCCGAATGATTGGCAAGTCACCACTGCACATGACATGGCATTATTAGCGTTAAAGCTGTATCACAATTTTCCTGAGTATTATCATTATTTTGGCGCACACAATTTTATTTTCAAAGGACGGGAATTAAACGGTATTAACCGATTTACCGCGACGTATGAAGGTGCAGAAGGAATGAAAACAGGTTTTACCTGTAATTCGGGTTATAACTTAGTGAGTTCAGCGTATCAAAATGGACGACGTTTAATCGGCGTGGTTTTGGGCGGACGTTCCAGCAATGAGCGTTACAATTTAATGATTAACCAAATGGATCATGGTTTTGCAGGCGATTACAATGTCATTACCAATCTTGGCACAATGCCAACGCAATCAGCAGGTTTGCCACCACATCAATTAGATTGTGCAAGTGGCTCTACGAATCATGAACACGAAGAACATCATCAAAATCATCGACACGTCACTAAACATTTACATCAAACAAAAGCACGTCACAAACGACACAAAAATCGTCGATAATCGTATTTTTATTAGTTGAGAATTTCACCATGTCTACAGATACCGTGTTACCACGTTGGAAAAGTTACCTCACACTTTGCAAACCGAATGTGGTTGCCGAAATGTTATTTACGGCAATTGTGGGAATGTTGCTCGCAACACCGACGTTGCCGCCGTTAGATTTATTATTTTACAGTTTGGTCGGAATTGGTTTTGCATCCGCATCAGCCGCTGCAATTAACCATTTTATTGACCGCAAAGCCGATGCCGAAATGCGGCGCACTGAAAATCGTCCGTTACCGCAAGGTGATTTAAGTACAACCAATGTTTTAACATTTGCGGCGATTTTAGGCGTTGTTGCAATGCTTTTGTTAATTGTAAAAGTGAATATGCTAACGGCAGTTTTGACGTTTTTATCGTTATTTGGTTATGCGATTTTTTACACTTGTTATTTAAAACGCGCATCACCGCAAAACATTGTGATTGGTGGATTATTTGGTTCAACACCACCGTTATTAGGTTGGTGTGCGATGACGGGTGAAGTTCATCCTTACGCTTTGCTACTTGCATTGATTATTTTTGTTTGGACACCGCCACATTTTTGGGCGTTAGCAATTGCCAGAAAAGACGAATATGCGAAAGTGAATATCCCGATGTTGCCTGTCACACATGGCTCAGATTACACACGCTTACAAATTTTGCTTTATACCATTTTGTTATTTTTAATAACGTTGTTGCCATATTTAACAGGTATGAGCGGCATGATTTATTTGGTAGCAACGTTGATTTTGAATATCGTGTTTTTGTATTACGTCATCATGATGATGCGGGCAAAAGACAACAAAACCGCCATGAAAACGTTTTGGTATTCAATTGTTTATATCACGGTGATTTTTGCCGCGTTGTTATTAGATCATTATTTGAAAATTAGCTAATTTTCGGAGCGAATCATGAAAGCGTTAATGATTATTTTGTTAAGTGTTATGGCATTGAATGTCAATGCAGATGAGCGTTGGGCGCATGAATACTCAAGCGATAATGATAGAAATTGGCACAAACAAAAATCGAGTGAAAGGAATAATCAACAAACACCGATTCAAATTTACATTGCGCCCACTTCACAACAATTTTATTCCGAAGATAAAGAAACTCGTGAAGATAGACGTTGGCGGCAACGTCGTGAAGAATTACAACGTATGCCACAAACACCTTATTACGAAAACCAGTACGAACGAGATGATACGCATTGGTAAGTTATGATGAATGACCAAATAAAAATTGATTTACTTAAAATTGCTGCCGATTTAACAAAAGTAGCCATTGATAACGATGCACACGCCCCGCATATTCAAGATGTGATTGTTGAAAAAGTATTTGAACATCAATTGCGGGTCGTAACACATTGGTTTAAAACATTGGAACACGTTTAAGCAAAGAATTTGCTGGCATTCATTAGCGTTTTATAAACGCCCCAGGCAAGGGGAATGCCGACAACTGTCCACGCGGCATAAACTAAAATCAGCGGCGTTGAAGTCACCATATCATCTGTTTCATCTGCGCTTATTTCTTCGGCGTGAATTTTATCTTCAGCTAAATGTTTTTCTTGTGCGAGTTCTTCAGCCGACATAAACCATTTTTCATCAACAGGTCGAATCAGCAAATTGCAAACCAAACCAATCATTAGCAATCCAGCTAAAATCAACATCGTTTGGTTATAAACTTGTTCACGCGGAATTCCTAAACCAAGTTGATAATCACGCATATAATTCACAATCACAGGTCCTAAAACGCCTGCGGTTGCCCATGCGGTAAGTAATCGCCCATGAATTGCACCAACCATTTGCGTGCCAAATAAATCGGCTAAATACGCAGGAACAGTTGCAAAACCACCGCCGTACATACTCAAAATTAAGCAAAATGCGCCGACAAATAACACTTTATTTCCTGCCATTGCGCTAGCTGAAACGCTCAAATACAACGCGCTACCGACAATGAAAAATACTAAAAACGTCGCTTTTCGTCCTAATTTGTCTGACAAACTGCCCCAAAAAAATCGCCCACCAATATTGAATAAACTCAGTAATGCCGTAAAACCTGCTGCAACTGTTGCAATGGTTGCAAGCTGTGTTTTATCGAGTTCGCTGTAAGTTTTCGCAATACCAATAAGCTGTCCGCCGAAAACTTCTTGTAACATTGGAGACGACATCCCAATTACGCCAATTCCTGCGCTAACGTTCATGCAAAGCACAATCCAAACTAGCCAGAATTGTTTTATATTAAAAACATTTTTAACGTGAACATGGTGCGGTGTAACCATTTTGTTTTCAGTCAAAACAGGCGGTGTCCAACCTTCGGGCTGCCAGCCTGAAACAGGTAAACGGTAAGTCATCGCGCCTGCCATCATGAATACAAAATAAATGCCTGCCATTGCAACAAATGTTTGCATTACGCCAACATTGGTTTCAGTTGCAAAATGTCCCATTAAAAGCGTTGCAAGCGGCGAACCAATCATCGCACCACCGCCAAAACCCATGATTGCCATGCCTGTTGCCATGCCGCGACGGTCTGGAAACCATTTAATCAGCATCGATACAGGTGAAATATAACCCAAACCTAAACCTATGC
>JBASLW010000235.1:0-1866 GCA_049656545.1 Methylococcaceae bacterium | reverse complement strand
CCCTTATCAACCGCTTGAATATATTCAGCTGGTACAACTCCCTTTTGAACATCACTTGCAAATTGATAACCTAAACCACGTTCTAGCGGTTCTAATCGCAATTTAATATGAGCATACTGCGACTTTGCTCCCATCTGACGAGAAAATTCCGTTTCTTGTTCAAAAACTGAACTAATTGTCTCACGATAAGCAACTTGTGGTGAACCAACGCTAGCGTCAACATTAAATTCACGCTTCATGCGATCCACTATAATATCTAAATGCAATTCACCCATTCCAGAAATAACTAATTGCCCTGAATCGGGATCAACACTTGTCTTAAAAGAAGGGTCTTCTTGTGCTAAACGTTCTAACGCAGCAGTCATTTTGTCTTCATCTGCTTTAGTTTTTGGCTCAATTGCAATTGAAATAACAGGTTCTGGAAAAATTATCTTTTCCAAAATAATCGGTTCTTTCATATCGCAAAGCGTGTCACCCGTCGTGACATCTTTCAAACCAATAATTGCCGCAATATCACCTGCAAAAACCTCTTTCACTTCTTCACGACTGTTAGCGTGTAATTGAACGATTTTTCCAATACGTTCACGCTTCATTTTCGTAGCGTTAAAAATGGTGTCGCCTGTCGCCAAAATACCAGAATAAACCCTAAAAAATGTTAACACACCAACAAAAGGATCAGTTGCAATTTTGAACGCTAATGCCGAAAAAGGTTCCGCATCACTAGCAACTCTAACAGATTCAGAAACACCATCTGCTAAAATGCCTTGAACAGGCTTTATATCTGTCGGTGCTGGTAAATAATCAATTACTGCATCAAGTAAAGCTTGAACACCTTTATTTTTAAAAGCTGTCCCACAAAAAACAGGAACAATTCTATTTGCAATCGTTAAAACACGAATAGCAAATTTAATTTCTTCGTTATCTAAAACACCCGTTTCAAGATATTTATCTGTTAGCTCTTCACTGACATCGGCAGCAGCCTCTGTTAAAGCCTCACGCCATTTTTCAGCTTCTGAAATTAAATCAGCTGGAATATCTAACTCATCAAAAGCGGTTCCCATATTTGCATCATGCCAATAAACAGCTTTCATGCTAACAAGATCAACAACTCCTTTAAAACTATCTTCTTTGCCGATTGGCAACTGCAATAAGACAGGATTTGCTGCTAAACGAGTTTTTATCTGCTTAACCGTGCCGAAAAAATCAGCACCAACGCGATCCATCTTATTAACAAACGCTAATCGAGGAACCTCATATTTATCAGCTTGTCGCCAAACTGTTTCAGATTGTGGCTCAACACCACCAACCGCACATAAAACCGCGCAAGCACCATCTAAAATTCGTAACGAACGTTCAACTTCAATCGTGAAATCAACGTGACCAGGTGTGTCAATAATGTTAATGCGATGCTGTTCATATTGACCATGCATCCCGCTCCAAAAACAAGTTGTCGCAGCTGACGTAATCGTTATGCCGCGCTCTTGCTCTTGCACCATCCAATCCATAACAGCTGCGCCATCATGAACCTCTCCTATTTTATGAGAGACACCTGTGTAATATAAAATTCGTTCAGTCGTTGTAGTTTTACCTGCATCAATGTGAGCCATGATGCCGATATTACGATATTTTTCTATCGGTGTTTTGCGTGCCACAACGACTAATTAACCTCTTACCAACGGTAATGCGAGAATGCTTTATTTGCTTCAGCCATACGATGTGTATCTTCGCGTTTTTTCACAGCAGAGCCGCGACTTTCAAACGCATCCAATAATTCGCCTGCTAACTTAGCTGCCATCGTACGCTCGTTTCTTTTTCGAGACGCATCAATTAACCAACGCATTGATAATGCAAGACGACGTGCAGGAC
>JBASLW010000234.1:0-10121 GCA_049656545.1 Methylococcaceae bacterium | reverse complement strand
TAAATGGGGTGTAAAAGCGGAGTAAATCATGTTTGAAATTCAAGCCGTTTCCCCAACGTATCCTGTCTCTAAAGCGAAAAAAATTCATAAAGACGAATATCGCCAGCCTGACAAGCCGCATCGAAATAATTCAAAATTAGAAGAACATGAGGAAAAACTGGATGAATCCGCCCCTAGCCAACACATTGACGAACGTGTCTGATGACTTCATGTTAATCGGCTTTAGCATTGTGAGCGTTGCGTTTATCGTAATGTTGCTTGTTATATTTTGGTTGAGTCGTTTAATTTGGCGATTAAAACGTGATTATGCCAATTTAGCTGCTATCGTGGACAGTAACAAAAATGATGTTTATGGATTATGTTCAGCGGCGTTGACGGTCAATGAAAATACGGCAAAAACACACGAACAACTACATGATTTAAAACAACAGTTGACGCATCTTGCTGAAAAAATAAGTGAATTTGAACAAAGCGATTTTATAAATAGTGCTTACAATGTAGATATTCGCAAAATTCGTGACGGTGCAAATGTTGAAGATTTAATGCGACAATCTGAATTAAGTTACGATGAAGCGGCATTGTTGATTCGTTTGCATGGCAAAGCCTAAATTTAAAAATTGAAAAACTTGAGAGAAAACATTGTGAATGAAGAAAACAAAAGCGGTTTAAATTACAAAGATGCGGGTGTGGATATTGCGGCGGGAAATGCGCTGGTTGAACGGATTAAACCGATTGCCGCACGAACACGCATTCCTGGTGTGATGGCAGGATTAGGGGGTTTTGGTTCTTTATTTGAATTACCGTTAGACAAATATAAAAATCCTGTTTTGGTTTCAGGCACGGACGGCGTTGGCACAAAATTAAAATTAGCGATTGATTCAGGCATTCACAACACCGTTGGCATTGATTTAGTCGCAATGTGTGTGAATGACATTATTGTGCAAGGTGCAGAACCACTATTTTTCTTGGATTATTTTGCAACAGGAAAATTAGATGTAAATACCGCAGCGGCTGTGATTGAAGGCATTGGCAAAGGTTGTGAATTAGCTGGCGCGGCATTAGTCGGTGGTGAAACCGCTGAAATGCCGAATATGTACGCCGATGGCGATTACGATTTGGCTGGTTTTTGCGTTGGTATCGTTGAAAAATCAGAAATGCTCGACGGCAGCAAGGTTCAAGCGGGCGATAAATTGATTGGTTTGGCTTCTTCGGGCGCACATTCAAATGGTTATTCGTTAATTCGTAAAATTATCGAACGTAATCAAGCATCGTTAGATGAACCGTTTAATGGCAAAACATTAGGTGAAACGTTGTTAGCTCCGACGCGCATTTATGTAAAATCATTACTTTCGTTGATGAAACAAATTGATGTTCATGCGTTAGCACACATTACAGGTGGTGGTTTGACGGAAAATTTACCGCGTGTAATTCCCGATAATTTGAACGCGCAAATTGACTTGAAATTATGGCAATTTCCCGCCATTTTCGATTGGCTACAAAGTAATGGCAACGTGTCACAAGCGGATATGTTGATTACGTTTAATTGTGGTGTGGGAATGGTTGTTTGTGTTGCAGCCGAAGATGAAGTTGCAACGTTAAATTTACTGAACGAATTAGACGAAACAGCGTTTGTGATGGGCGAAATCATTGCAGGCAAAGGTAAAGCAGAAGTCATCTACAACTAAATAAATACAAAAAAGGCAGGTTTTGAAACCTGCCTTTTTTATTTTTAAGCCGCTGCCTGAATTTGAGGTTCGCCAACTGTCCATAATTTTTCTAATGTGTAATGGTCACGCGCTTCTTTTGTCATGGCATGAACAATCACATCGCCTAAATCCAATAACACCCAATCCGAAGTCATATCGCCTTCCATACCAAGTGGCATCACACCATTTTCTTTGACTTTCATTTCGACGTAATCACATAACGCTTTGGCATGGCGATTCGATGTGCCTGTCACAACAATCATGTAATCTGTAAAACTGGTTTTTTCACGCACATCTAAAACGGTTAAATCGAGAGCTTTGCGTTCGTTTAATTCACCTTGAACTAAGGCTAAAAGTGCTTCTGTTTGCATTGTGTTCCTAAAAATAAAGCTGATGTTTAAAAATATAATCGATAACCGCATCAGGTAATAAAAAACGCGGATTTTGATTTGTCGCAATCATACCGCGAATTGCCGTTGCAGAAATCGCTAATTGCGTGATTTGTTGAAAAAATAACCGTCCAGCCAGCTGATTTTTCAAAAGTTGTTTGTCATCGGTTAAACGAATTTTAAAAAAATCATTGAGCGGTTTCAATTCTGCATTTGGACGTGTAATGACGACAATATGAGCGAAATCAAATAATTCTTGCCAACGAAACCACGTTGTCAAATCGTTAAACGCATCAACACCAATAAACAAAAGTAACGGTTCATTAGGATAATTTTTTCGCAATGCGGTGAGTGTATCGAAGGTGTAAGAGCCGCCAATACGTTCTAATTCCAGAGCATCAACAATGAAATTGGGCTGATTTTGCGTAGCAAGTTCCAACATTTCTAAACGTTGTAACGCGCGGGTTGTTGGTTGATTTCGATGAACAGGTTGAGCGCAAGGAATCAAACGAATATGGTCAAGCTCAAACAGTTCATTTAATTCCAACGCTGAACGTAAATGCCCGTAATGAATGGGGTCGAAAGTACCACCAAAAATGCCAATCATTTAAACCCGAATATGCCCATCACCCAACACGATATATTTGAGTGACGTTAAGCCTTTCAAACCCACAGGACCTCGCGCGTGTAATTTATCAGTGCTAATCCCAATTTCTGCGCCTAATCCATATTCAAAACCATCCGCAAAGCGTGTTGACGCATTTACCATGACAGAACTTGAATCAACTTCACGCAAAAACCGACGTGCCAATGTGTAATCTTCCGTCACAATCGCTTCAGTGTGTTGCGAACTGTATTGATGAATATGATTCATCGCTTCATCAATGCCGCTCACTATTTTTATGGATAAAATTGGTGCGAGATATTCGGTGTGCCAATCTTCTTCTGTAGCGCGAATACAATTTTTAGGCAACAACGAACACGTTTTGGCACAACCACGCAATTCCACACCTTTTGAATGATAGATTTCAGCTAATTGCGTTAACACTTTTGAGTCAATACTTTCTGCAACAAGCAATGTTTCCATCGCATTACAAACACCGTAACGGTGTGTTTTCGCATTGACCGCAATTCGAATCGCTTTTTCAATATCCGCTTTGTCATCAATATAAACGTGGCAAATGCCGTCTAAATGTTTAATCACAGGAATAGTTGCTTCATTGCTGATGCGTTCTATTAGATTTTTTCCACCGCGCGGCACAATGACATCGACAAAATCTTTCATCGTAATCAATTCACCAACTGCGGCGCGGTCTGTTGTTTCCACAATTTGTACAGCTGCTTCAGGTAATTCTGCTTCAATTAAACCTTGTTTGACGCAAGCGGCAATTGCTTGATTTGAATGAATTGCCTCAGAACCGCCACGCAAAATACAAGCATTTCCTGATTTCAAACATAACGCCGCCGCATCAACGGTTACATTCGGGCGTGATTCGTAAATAATTCCAATCACACCAAGCGGCACGCGCATTTGTCCGACTTGAATACCACTTGGACGATAACTTAAATCGGTAATTTCACCAATTGGGTCGGGCAGGGCGGCAACTTGAATCAATCCGTCAATCATAGATTGAATGCCTTTTGCTGTAAGCGTTAAACGGTCAAGTGACGCATCATCTAAACCATTTTTTTTTCCAGCGACTAAATCTTTTTGGTTTTCAGAAATTAGCGTAGCTTGATTTTCTTGTAACGCATTGGCAATCGCAATTAACGCCCGATTTTTTAAATTGGTATCTGTATGACTGAGGATTCGTGCCGCGTTTTTGGCTTGTTGTCCAAGAGTTTGCATATAGGTTTGAATGTTCATTTTTGCGTCCTGTTAAAAAAGTTAATAACGGCTTAAGCGATGCGTCCAAATATAATCTGCTGATTGATAATATCCCATCACATCATTTAGCAATTCAGGTTGTGATTCAGGTTTTAAACTTTGATGTTTGCCTAACGGGTCATCAACCATATCTACTTTTTGTTGTGGCGACAAATACACCAATTTATTGTCTTTAAACAAGCCCAATTTTTGATAATTACTTACAAGCGCACGACCTTTTTCAGGTGACATTTTAAAAATATCTTGTCCATAAAATTGGCTTTCATAGTTCAAATTTAATAATCCTAAAATTGTTGGTGCAACGTCAATTTGACTTGAAAGCGTTGTATTTTCAACGGCGGGAACGTGTTTTGGTGCGTAAATAAACAACGGAATGTGATATTTATCAACGGGTAACTCAGTTTTTCTCGCACTGCCCGCACAATGGTCAGCAACCATCACAAAAATCGTATCGTCAAACCACGGCTTATTTTTTGAATTTTTAATAAATTCTTGAATTGCAAAATCGGTGTATTTTACGCCGCCTTCTTTTCCTTTTCCTGACGGAATATCAATTTTTCCTTCGGGATAAGTGTAGGGACGATGATTTGAAGTTGTCATAATTTGAAAGAAGAACGGTTTTTTTTCAGCAAAATCTTTGTCTGCTTCTTTGATTGTGCGATTAAAAATCACATCATCTGAAACCCCCCACGCATTTGTAAAAGTCATTTCTTCATTGGTAAATTCGGTTTGATCAACAATTCGATACCCATTGCCCGAATAAAACGCATTCATGTTGTCAAAATACCCACGTCCACCGTATAAAAATGCGGTGTCATAACCACGTTGCGCTAAAACATGACCTAAATTAAATAATTTTTCGTTATCAGGGCGTTTTACGATAGATTGTCCCGCAGTCGGTGGAATTGAAAGCGTCAAGGCTTCTAAACCGCGAATAGTGCGTGTTCCGACTGCGTAAAAATTAGTGAACAACGCGCCTTCTTTAAACCATTCGTCCATAAACGGTGTGATTTTTTGGGTGTTACCAAATTTCGTTAAATAATCCGCGCTTAGACTTTCAACCGTAATCAAAATGATATTTAAATGTTTTTCTGCGCTATTACTTTTGATTTCACGTTTGATGTTGTATAAACCGTCGCCAGTTGCGCCAAGTTCAGCTTTAATTTTTGCTGATAATTTTTCATCATCGCCTAAACGATAAAAACGTCTGTAATCAAGTTCATTGTTTCGGAAAGCCGAAAAAAATTGATATGCGCCATTTGCGGCGATTTCGTTTAAATAAGTATTTTTTGAAAATTCATGCGTTGTGCGCCCAATGGAAAAATAAAAAATAACAGGTAATAAAAGCAAAATGCCTGCAATTTTTCCGCGTTGCGAAAAGGTTTCAGTTGCTTCAAATGTTTTTGCTAACGTATTTTTAACTAACCAAAAACACGCCATCGTAATAATAAAAACACCTGTTAATAATTTCCCAAGCGGATACGATTCAATAATGTTTTGAACAACTTCATGCGTGTAAATTAAATAATCGACTGCGATAAAATTAAATCGAACACCAAATTCATCCCAAAATGTCCATTCTGAAAGAACCAGAAAAAATAAACCGTATAAACAAATAACAAAAAAAATGGAAACGATAATTTGATGAATTTTTGATTGATACCAACGGTTTGGCATTGCTAACAAATACAAACTAAACGGAATTAACAAATAGCTGTAAAAACCTAAATCGTAAAATGCGCCCATCATAAACGCAAAGGCACAAGATAAAATTGACGTATCAATATCTGCCCATTGTTTCGCTAACAATGCCACCCGCAACAACGCGAATGTCACTAAATTGATAAGTAAAAATAAACCTAAAATGCTAAAGCGTGATTTTGAAAATGCTAAACGCATGATTTAAATATCCATAAACAGCATTGGAATGCCGTAAGTCAAAATGAAATAACTGAATGCGAGCGTCAAACTTTTGCTAACAGCATAAGCAAAAAAGCGTCGCAAAATATACGCAACAATGCCTAAATACCAACAAACTAAAAATACCGCTAATGCGACACCAACATATTCGTGATATTCGTAGTGCATTTTAATTAACACAACATCTAAAATTTCACACAAAATCGCCAACGTCATAATGAAATTTTCACAAACAAAAATGGCTGTAAAAACACGCTGAAATAACAAAATGTTTTTTTCTGCAATCAACAAAAAGGTCGCAACTGATGAAAACGCCATAATGGCGCGTAATGAAACTTCTAGCGTACCATCTGCAAAATCAGCGATTAGCCCTTCGACGATAATGCCAGAAATCATATAAAAAATAATGGTGTTGTACGAAAAGTTTCGACTCGGCATTAATGTCGTTGGGTCACTTTTGAACCAGCATAATTTGAGATAAGAACGGAGCATTTTAAAAAACCTATCTGTCTTGTTGTAAAATTGTAATTAGGCGCGTAGCAATCACTTCGCTCATTTGCGTTAAAAATAAATGTCCCATGCTGGCGTGAAAACGGTTTTCATCACAGCTTCCAATCGCAAGCAATCCTTCTAATTCTGTGAATAACATTGGAACAATCGCACAAGATTTTACGTCGTTTGCTTGAAAACCAAACAGCATTCGCGCTTGCGTTAAAGTCGGTTTGCCACAGGTGGGTTTTCCTGTTTGTAATTCTTCTGCAAAGGGTTTTAATTCTTTGCTGTCAGGTGAAACAAAAATTCTATCCAAATCCGCCGAGGGTGATTCTTGAATTAAACGAATTGCCACAAAATCGGTTAAAAAATACTCTGATAACACAATGTTTAAATTCGTGACGACTTCTTCTAGTGTTGTCGCATCGAGTAACGCTAAATTTAACTTGTGCATTCGATTAACTACCGCATCATTGCCACGCGCAATTTCAATCAATTCAAGTAATTGATTTTCCATTTCTTGTGAACGAGTACGGAATAATTCGAGTTGTTTTGAAATCAACGACACGGCAACGCCGCTTGGGTGTGGAATGGTTAAATGTTCAAGTAATTGCACATTTTCGATAAAAAAATCAGAATGTGATTTTAAATAATCGGCAACTTGTGTCGCGGTAATTTCTGCTATTTTTTTAGGTTTTACGACTTTGGGCTTGGCAACTTTTTCAACGGTTTCTTTCGGTTTGACGACACGCGGTTTGCGTGGTTTTTTTTCAGGGTTTTCGACTTTTTCACTCATAACGCAATAAATCCTTCAAATACAGAAACTGCCGCGCCTGTCATAAAAACAGGTTCGCCACGACCTGCCCAGCTGATGTTTAATTCGCCACCAGGTAATTCCACTTTTACGGTGTTATTTAACAAATTTTGTTCAATTCCAATTACCACCGCCGCACACGCGCCACTTCCACACGCTTGGGTTTCGCCAGCTCCACGTTCAAACACTCGCAATTTAATTGAATTTTTATCCACAACTTGCATAAAACCAATGTTTGCACGTTCGGGAAAAATTTTGTGACTTTCCAAAGCCGCGCCAATCGTTTCAACAGGCGCAGTTTTGAGGTCATTTACTTGCAAGACGGCGTGCGGATTTCCCATTGAAACTGCGCCAAAGGCTTTTTCAACACCATTCACATTGACTGTATAAAAACGCGCTTCTTGTTCCATAATCATGGGAATTTCGGCGGGTAAATGTTTTGGAATCCCCATGTTGACCGTAATTAAATCATTATCAGTGAAACTTAAAACGAGTTGTCCCGATTTCGTTTCAACCACAATTTCATTTTTATCGGTCAATTTTTTGTCGCGTACAAATCGGGCAAAACAGCGTGCGCCATTTCCACATTGTCCGACTTCTGAGCCATCGGCGTTAAAAATACGGTATTTAAAATCGGCGTTTTCTTGGTTGGTTTTTTCGACGACTAATAATTGGTCAAAACCAATTCCCGTATGACGGTCAGCCATAAACCGAATTTTTTTTACGGTTAAAGCAATGCGTTGATTGATGGCATCGACAACAACAAAATCGTTGCCTAAACCGTGCATTTTTGTGAATTTCATAAGCGTTTTACATTTAAGTTAGTTTTTCAAAATCTGTTTGCACAAAGCGGGAATTTCGGGTGTTTTTTCAGGTTTTGCATTTTTAGGGGATTTCGGATTTAACGCATCAGCAGAAAACCACCACGCTAAATCTGCATCGCAACCATCACCAGCGGGCAACGGTTCTTGATGTTCACAATTTAGGCTATCCTTTGGACAACTCAAACGAACATGAAAATGGTCATCGTGTTTCCACCAAGGGCGAATTTTTCTAAGCCATGCGCGATTATTCGGTTCGGCGTGTTTGCACAATTCACGTTTAATCACTGGATTCACAAAAATACGTTCTACGTCAGGCAATGTTGCTGCTGTTTTTAAAACTTGTTCGTGTGTAAATGTCCACTCTTTGAGTGCAATTTTATCGGCACTTGAAAGCATTGACGTTGCGCTTAATGTTTCACGCTCATGGTCAGTTAAATTGCTCGCTGTGGAAAGTGAAAACCAAATATCGACATCTAAACCATTTTGATGGCTACGGTGTCCGCTTGGTGTTCTGCTGCCGTTGAATTGCCCTAAATCGCCAATCAACAAATTACTTCCATGTTGCGAGGCAACAACTTCGCCTAAATTTTGAATAAAGTTGATTAAATTCGGGTGTCCGTAAATCCGATTGCGCGATAAACGCATCACTTGATAACCCATCCCATCAATCGGTAAGGCTTCCGCGCCACTTAAACAACCGTTTGTGTAAGTGCCGATGCTTTGCGTGTTTGCAAACGAATTGCTAGAAAATAACATCAAAAAAAACAAAAAACGGATTTTGAATTTCACGATTTACGCGCCATCCCAATTCAAAAAATTCGCCAACAATTGTAAACCCACTGTCTGACTTTTTTCAGGGTGAAATTGCACTGCAAACACATTTTTTTGCGTCAATGCACACGCAAATGAATTTGGATAATCGCTTGTTCCTGCAATGATTTCTGAATTTTCAGGTGCAGCGTAATAACTGTGAACGAAATAAAAGCGGCTTTCGTCAGGGATATTTTGCCAAAGTGGATGCGAATTTTGTTTTACTTGATTCCAACCCATGTGTGGCACTTTTAAAACATCACCTTTTTCATCATGCAACGGTTCAGAAAATTTCAAAACGTGACCGTCTAAAATACCTAAACAATTCGTGTGACCATTTTCTTGGCTGTCATTTAACAAAGCCTGCATTCCTAAACAAATTCCTAAAAACGGTTTTGTTTGCGCGGCTTGTTTAATCACATCGACTAAATTCAAATCGTTTAAGGCTTTCATGCAATCACGCATCGCGCCCACACCAGGGAAAACCACGCGATCCGCATTTAAAATCGTTTCCGCGTCCGAAGTGACGATAACATTTTCATTTGAGACAACGTGTTGCAACGCTTTTGAAATTGAATGCAAATTGCCCATGCCGTAATCAATTACTGCAACGGTAGACATTACAAAACTCCTTTTGTTGAAGGCATAATGCCACTCATACGTTCATCCAAAGTAATCGCATTTCGCACCGCACGACCAAAGGCTTTAAAAACCGTTTCGGCGATATGATGCGCGTTGCCGCCTTTGATATTGTCAATGTGCAACGTCACACCTGCGTGATTCACAAAACCTTGAAAAAATTCGCGTAGCAAATCCACATCAAAATCCCCAATAAACGCGCGATTAAAAATCACCTCGTAATACAAACTCGGACGACCTGAAAAATCAATCACCACCCGTGAAAGCGACTCATCGAGTGGAACATAAGCATGACCATAACGCGAAATCCCTTTTTTATCGCCCAAGGCTTTAGCAAACGCTTGACCTAACGTAATGCCAATATCTTCAACGGTGTGATGCGCGTCAATATCTAAATCACCTTTTGCATGAACGGTCATATCAACCATGCCGTGCCGCGCAATTTGATCCATCATATGATTTAAAAATGGCACACCCGTTTGGAAATCGGTTTTGCCTGTGCCGTCTAAATTGACTGTAATTGTAATTTGCGTTTCGAGCGTATTACGTTCAATGGTTGCGATGCGTGAAGTCATAATTTTTTTGAGGGTTAAAATAAAAAACATAAGGGCGAATGATATTCGCCCTTTTTTCATTTAA
>JBASLW010000233.1:0-19229 GCA_049656545.1 Methylococcaceae bacterium | reverse complement strand
ATTAAACATCTATTTCAAACTGTCTGAATTTAGCGATAAGCCAGCGCGAAACAACGCTATTTTGAGCGAATACAACGGCAGGAATGTTAGGTTTTTAGCGCAAAAATACGGCGTTTCGCAGCAGTTTGTTTATAAAATATTGCGCGGCGATAATCGTAACGAACAGACGACGTAAAATTGCGACCCTAATGCAACTGTCAAAACAAGTACGACTGAATAAAATCCTTATTTTACTTGGTGGTTATATCATCAAGGCTAACATCATAATGTGGCTTTAATCGCAATCTGAAATGAGGGCTGTAATAATGACAACCGAAAACAACAAAACCCCTGTTGAACGTATATGGACTCCTCTCATTTTGCAAGCATATTTCACATCTGAATTTAGGTACGACTGGCACACGTATATTCGGTTTTATGAGCTTTTGCTCTAACCATAATGGGCTATTCGCACGTTTGCTTCTAATCGCTACATCGTACTCAAGGTACTTCGTTCATTTAAGGTTTTGCAAACGTCGGTTCGACCTGTTTTCCATCAGTAGTCTATGCTAAACAATCGTGAGTGGATGTTCCCTTACGCTGATATTGCGATTTAAAAATTTTAAACCGCCACACCATCCATTTGGTAATTTGTTTTCTTGGTAAGAATTGCCCAAATAATGCGAGCATTCTTGTTAGCCAAGGCAACAGCGGCAATATTTTTATTCCGTCTGTTGCATAAATTTTGTAGCCAACAATTCAAAGAATCTGTTTTCGTTTCTGAAACTCGTAATACAGCTCTTGCACCATGAATCAAAAGTGTTCGCAAATAAGCATCACCGCGTTTACTGATACCTAATAATCTTTCTTTGCCGCCACTGCTATTTTGTTTCGGTGTCAGTCCAAACCACGCAGCCAAATCACGACCGCATTTAAATTGCTTACCATCACCAACGGCACTGATTATAGCTGTCGCTGTTATAGGTCCGACACCTGGTATTTTCTGCAATCGCTGTGCATCTTCATCGGATTTGGCAAGCACATTGATTTTTTCAGTGAGTGTCGAAACTCGCTCATCCAATGCAATCAAATCTGCTCGCAACTCTTCAAGTAGTATTCTGAAATCAAAACTTAAACCATTTTCAGCATCTTCAAGAATAGAAGGCAATGCGTTACGAAGCACGTCGATGCGTTTGTTAATCACAACGCCATATTCAGCCAATAATCCTCTAATTTGATTACCTTTTGCGGTGCGCTGTTTAACTAATTCACTGCGTATACGATGGACAGCTTGAACATCTTGTTGAGCAACAGTTTTGATTGTGACAAAACGCATATTGGGTCGAGAAACCGCTTCACAAATGGCTTCCGCATCGTTCGCATCATTTTTATTGCTTTTCACATAAGGTTTTACAAACTGCGGTGCCATCAGTTTTACCGTATGTCCGAGTTTTTGTAATTCCCTTGCCCAGTAATGTGCGCTGCCACAGGCTTCCATTCCGATTAAACAAGGTCGCAGTGATTGAAAATACGTCAACATCTTTGTTCGAGTTAATTGTTTTTTCAACACCACTTTTTCGTTGTAATCAACTCCGTGTAATTGAAATACTTGTTTTGCCAAATCTATTCCAATGCGTTTAACATTCATTTCTGATTCCTCTCGTGGTAGCTGATAATTCAAATCATATCAGTTTGGTACTTTGATACCGTATAGTCGAGAGGAGTCCATCCCATTGCTATAAGATGACCGCCGTTGAAATTGAGAGTGTGTTAAATGAGCGCGACAGAATAATAAAAGAATTGGATAAACGTATTTCAGAGATATTTGTTCTCGAATTGGGTAATCCCTCAAAATTTAAAGCGGTCGCTATCTAAAAATTTCTAAAGAAACCATTTGTCATAATGGCAGATGGTTTTTTAGTGTCCCTCCTATTTTAGAAGCCGAAGCGACTAAGAAAGGTTGATGACGAGCCTAATTTCACAATCCCACCAGAAAATGAAATCGTGACGAATCCAAAAGTGATGCTTTCAACTGAAATTGCAGCTTTGACAGGAAAACAGCATCTACACGTTATGCGTGACATTCGAGTAATTGTTGAACAGTTGCAAAAGGACAATCCAAATTTGGATAGTGGCTTTAAATCAAGCACTTATCTTGCAGGAAACGGTAAAAACGAAAGATGCTACGAACTTAACTATGAAGCAACCATGATTGTGATGACAGGTTATGACGTTGTAGCGCGTGCGAAAGTGATTAAGCGTTGGCAGGAATTAGAAACGCTTGCGAAATCGGACGATGCGCCAAAAGTCGAACCCCAAACCGAAAGCAGCTTAATTGAAAATTACCGCAAGAATTTACCGCACTTTTACAACCTCAATCCTATGTTTGGCGCGTGATTCAACAGTTATTAGCAATCGAATTACCGCACTTTACCGCAACATTGGAACTCCTTGAATTTAGGTGTGGCGCGTGATTCAAAGTGACATTGCAACCGTTAACCAGTTTGAATTCAACACTTGCAACAGCTAAAACTTAGCGTTAATGGGTGTTTCACGGAAAACAGAAATCATTTTGCAACACTAAATGCAACAGTTCTCAATCTGTTGCATTACCACACTGTCACAGCAAAGAATCGAGTATTGATAGTAGTTTCACAGAAAATTGATAGCCCATTGCCACAGTAAAGCGGTAAGTGTGGCAAAGATTCAAAACCCACAAATTACCACAACATTTTCCACAGCAGAATGTAGATTTGACGGCACTTTGAATGGCGTTTTTAGCGTAAATTCCACAGTAATTACCACAGCAAAATGTGCTGGTGTGGTAATTCAAAAATAATCATCATGGCGAACGTAATAAATGAAACAGAGAAAACTAGACGCAACGCTGGTTGCTTGATGATTTGAGACAGGCTTAATATGAAAGATAATTCACAAGTGATGATTATGAATACAATTGACTGGTTAATAAAAAATAGCGATTCTAAAATCCGACTTGATTGTGATTTTGGCAGCAGCGGTTTATGGACAAGCAAGGGGCAAAATATCGGTTTTGCAAGTGAATTATTCCCACATGAAATTATGACCAGAATAACAAAATGGCAGAAAGATTATGATGATAATCTTTTTCCAATCGCGCCTAATTACGGCGAAGCGTCTAAATCATGGTGGGATTCACATTTTGCTGAACGTAATGCTATAGCTATCGAATTACAGAAAATTCTGGGTAATAACATTGATGTTGTCGTGTGGGAATCTGATGCGTGGATAAAAATTGATGCGAAATAGTAACTAAATAACCTTACGCAGAACTGAACTTCACCAAATCCCCTGCGCGGTTACTATTTCTAGCAGGTGGGCTAATCAAAAGCGTGGGCGCAGTCAGAAGGAGTCCAATTCTCCAGCGAGGCACTTCCCAAGCAAAAAACAAATCAACACCGCGTTCAATGCTGGCGAACCAGTTACGGGCAATTTGAACATAGTTTGGAGTGGTCGCCGCCAATTCATTAGCTAGCAGGGTTCTGAGGTTTCAGGCATCAAAAATGATACTTTCGCCACCACTACAGGATTGCCGATAAACCCCACTGTCGGGACTGATGTACTTGCAAATAAATCATCGGCGCAAGCTCGAGATACTCTTACAGACCAAACTACGGGCGAAATTATAACGCTAAATCAAAACAGGTTCACCACGATAAACAAGTCGTATCCTTTCGAGACGCTACAAATTTAACAAATAGTGGTTTTAATCAAGCGTTGTAAAATGGCAGCATTTATACTTGACCTAATCAAACAAAAATATCGGAGAACTGATTTAAATGTCAGAAGAACAACGCCGCCAACTGCAACAACAACTTTGGAACATTGCCAATAATTTACGCGGCAAAATGAATGCGGACGAATTCCGTGATTACATTTTGGGGTTCATCTTTTACAAATACTTGTCCGAAAAAATACAGCGTTTCGCCGATGAGCAACTTGAATCAGACGGCGTTAAGTTTGTCGATTTAAACGAAAATGATGATGAAGGTGCTGAAATCATTGAAGCCGTCAAAGATGAAGCCCTTGACCAACTCGGTTATTTTCTTAAACCGTCGGAGCTATTTCACGCCGTTGCGGCAAAAGGCAATCATCAAGCCGAAGGCGAGCAGTTCATCATAGGCGATTTAACTCGTATCTTTAAGAACATTGAACAAAGTACACAAGGCACAGCCAGCGCAGACGAATTCATTGGTTTGTTTGACGAACTTGATTTAACGTCATCGAAGCTCGGCAACACCGAAAAAGCCAAAAACGAGTTAGTCACCAAAATTATGATTAACCTCGACAAAATAGATTTCGATTTGCAGAACGTGAACGCCGATGTTTTGGGCGATGCTTACGAGTATTTAATTGGCGAATTTGCCAGCGGAGCGGGTAAAAAAGCAGGTGAATTTTATACACCACAACCTGTATCGGCATTATTGGCGAAGTTGGTCACTTGTCAAAATGGCAAACTCAAAAACGTGTATGACCCCACTTGCGGCAGCGGTTCGTTGTTGTTGCGCGTAAAACGTGAAGCCGCGCATGATTACAGCCTCAAGATTTATGGGCAGGAACTAAATCGCACCACGTTCAACTTGGCGCGAATGAATATGATTTTGCACGGTGTTCATTATGCCGACTTTGATATTCGCCAAGAAGATACGCTCGAACATCCGCAACATCGTGAATTACGGTTTGATGCGATTGTGGCGAATCCCCCTTTTTCAGCTCACTGGAGTGCTGACCCGCTAAAAATGAGCGACGACCGTTTTAGTGCTTATGGCAAACTTGCTCCTGCGACTAAAGCGGATATGGCGTTTGTGCAGCACATGGTTTCGCAATTGGCTGACGATGGTGTGATGGCGTGCGTGTTACCGCATGGCGTATTGTTTCGTGGCGCAGCAGAAGGACACATTCGCCAATATCTCATCGAAAATCTGAATTATCTCGATGCCGTGATTGGTTTGCCTGCCAACATTTTCTACGGCACGAGCATTCCGACGTGTGTGTTGGTGTTTAAAAAATGCCGCAAAAATCCCGATGATGTTTTGTTCATTGATGCCAGCGCACATTTTGAGAAAGTGAAAACCCAAAACAAACTTTTGCCTGAACACATCCAAGCCATTATTGATGCCTATTTGAATCGCTCAAATGTTGAGAAATATAGCCACGTTGCGACTTTGGACGATATTAAAGCCAACGATTACAACCTAAACATTCCGCGTTATGTCGATACATTTGAAGCGGAAGCGGTGATTGATTTGGATTCGATTGCCGCGCAATTAACTGAACTCGAAAACACCAGCAAAGCAACTGATGAAACCATTGCCGCATTTTGTTTGGAATTAGGCATCAAACCACCGTTTAAAATTTAGGAGTTAGCCATGACCGCTGTAACACTTGAATTACCTGATGAATTAGTGACAAATTTTGATTTGAAACAGTTAGCAAAAGAATTTGCCGATTTCGTTTTGTCCAAAAATATAAAATGTGTTTCTGTGCCTGAATCTTTTACCGATTGGGATAACGCCGAATTTACTGAAATGGCAATGAATCAAGCCATGCGTGGCATGGAAAACGAACCAGAACTTTATACGTTGGATGACCTCAAGGAGCGTTGGCAATGAAACAAGCGGGGCAAATTGTGCTAACGCCTTTCCCGTACACAGACCTTTCAGGAGCAAAACTGCGCCCTGTGCTAATGCTACGGCAGGCATCCAGTCAGTTTGATGATTGGCTGGTTTGTATGGTGTCCTCACAGTTACGACAGGCTGATGAGAATCTTGATGAAATAATACTCTCCAGTGATGCGGATTTTGTCGCCGCTGGTTTAAAAGTTCCGAGTGTTTTGCGCTTATCCCGTCTTGCGGTGTTGGATAGTTCATTATTGGTTGGCAGTTTAGGAACGATTAGCGATGAACGGCTTTGGCGAATTCGTGAGCGACTTGCGGCATGGATTATTAAGGATGAATTATGAAAACAATGAACACACCAACATTACGATTTAAAGAGTTTAGTGGCGCGTGGGAAATTAAAACTGTAAATGATTTAACTGTCAGAATCATTGATGGTGATAGAGGTGTCAATTATCCAAATGGTGATGATTTTTCTGACGATGGATATTGTTTATTTTTAAACGCAAAAAACGTCACTAAATCTGGTTTTGCTTTTGATGAATTAAGTTTTATTTCAAAAGAAAAAGACGAGCAACTAAGAAAAGGTAAGTTAATCAAAAACGATTTGATTATTACAACACGCGGAACAGTTGGAAATATCGCTTATTTTGACAACAACGTTAAATATGAAAATATCCGCATAAATTCAGGAATGGTAATTGTTAGAAATGAAAGCAATGATATTTCTTCAAATTATCTGTATCAGTATTTTTATTCACCAAATATCAAAAAAACTATAGATGAAGTTTCTTTTGGTAGCGCACAGCCACAATTAACAGTTGGCGTAATAAATAAAATAAAAATTGGAATCCCAACCCTCCCAGAACAAAACAAAATCGCCAACTTCCTCACCGCCATTGATGAAAAAATAGCCCAACTCTCACAAACCGCGCAGTTACTCACCGATTACAAAAAAGGCGTGATGCAGCAGATTTTTAGTCAGCAGTTACGTTTTAAAGATGATGACGGGCGGGAGTTTGCGGAGTGGGAAAGAATAACGTTTAGTGATTTTGTAACAGAGCGTTCAGAAATATCTAACGATGATTCATTGCCGACTTATAGCCTCACTATTGAAAAAGGCGTAACGCCAAAAACTGAAAGATATGAACGGGAGCATCTTGTAGGCGATACGGATAACGCTTACAAGTTAGTGAAACAACATGATTTTGCTTATAACCCAATGAATTTGAGATTTGGAGCAATTGCAAAATATACGGGCGAAGGTTCAGTAAAAGTATCGAAGTATTACAACATTTTTTATGTCAAAAATACGGCTGATGCTACGTTTTTCGAGGCATTCATTAAATCGCCAGATATGCTTAAATTCTACGACAAGATGTCTACAGGTTCGCTTATTGAAAAAAAGAGAGTTCATTTTACTGACTTTCTGAAATTCAAATTTAACCTGCCTTCATTACCAGAACAAACCAAAATAGCGAATTTCCTCACGGCGATTGATGACAAAATAAACCACAATCAAACCCAGTTGGACGCGATGAAACAGTATAAATCAGGGTTGTTGCAGCAGATGTTTGTGTAATTACGGAGAAAAATACCATGACGACCATTACTTTTGATGACGAATTTCTTAATGAAGTCGTCGCCGTTAGTCATTATCAAAATGCTCAAGAAGCGGTAATGAAGATTCTAGCCGACTATTTACAACGCAGTAAAAAAGAACTTCCCTTGTTTGAACAGTTACGTTTGGCGAACAATGATGCCGATGATGAGCTTGCGGCATTGTTTGAACGCGATAAAGATACGGGGCGAATGTTTGAATTATGAAGTATTTAATCGACACTTGTGTGTTATCGGAATGTGTTAAAAAAACACCTGATACTTTCGTTATCGAATGGTTTAATCGGCAATCACCTGAACAATTATTTTTGAGTAGCATTACGCTAGCGGAAATTAAAAAGGGAATGTTGAAAATTAAAATCTCACAACCTGAACGTTATAAGGCGTTACAACACTGGTTGAAAACGATAGAAGTTAAATTTGCCTTGCGTATTTTACCGATAACAGAAAGTGTTTTAGACGATTGGGCTGAAATTTCCGCTAATGCCGAATTACAAGGTAAAAAAATGGCGGTCATGGATAGTCTAATTGCAGCGACGGCTTATGGTCATGGATTAACCGTTGTCACTCGTAACGTCGAAGATTTTAAAGCCGCACCTGTTGAAATTTTGAATCCTTACGACGTGCTTGAATAATGTCCACCCAATCCGAATACGAATTAGAGAACGCCTTAACTGCTCAATTAGTCGGCATGGAATACGAGCAAGTTCGTATTGAAAACGACAGCGATATGCGGAGCAATTTCAAACGCCAATTAGAAATCCATAACAAAAATATCCGTTTGACGGCTTCAGAATTCGAGCGGGTTTTGAATCACTTGAACACGGGAACGGTGTTTGAGAGGGCAAAATTGTTGCGCGATAAGTTTGTTTTGAAACGCGACGACGGTAATGAAACCGTATGGCTAAGTTTTTTAAATTGTGACGATTGGTGTATGAATGAATTTCAAGTCACGCATCAAATCACAATGGAAGGTAATCGTAAAAATCGCTATGACGTAACGTTGCTCATTAACGGCTTGCCATTGGTACAAATTGAACTCAAAAAACGCGGCTGTGAGTTAAAAGTCGCCTTTCATCAAATCAATCGTTATCAGCGTGATTCCTACGATGCTGGCGCGGGGCTGTTTCAGTATGTGCAGTTATTTGTTATAAGCAACGGCGTAAATACCAAATTCTTCGCCAACAACAGCAAACAATCGTTTGAACAAACCTTTGTTTGGACGGATACCGAAAATAATCGTCTATCAGATTTGCACGAGTTCACGGCGGAGTTTTTCAAGCAGTGCCACATTGCCAAAATGATTACGCATTACACGGTGTTAAACGAAACCGCGAAGGCGTTGATGGTGTTGCGTCCGTATCAATTTTACGCGGTTGAAGGGATTGTGAATCAAGTCAAAACCAGCACCCACAACGCTTATATTTGGCACACCACAGGCAGCGGCAAAACGCTAACTTCATTCAAAGCGAGCCAAATCATTACCCGCTTGCCGAAAGTGCATAAAGTGCTGTTCGTCGTTGACCGTAAAGATTTGGATTATCAAACCTCGCAAGAATTTAATGCTTTCTCAAAAGGCTGCGTCGATAACACGACCGACACGAATAAATTAGTTGCTCAACTTGCTGATGACAGTTGCAAGTTGATTGTTACCACGATTCAAAAACTCAACAATGCCATCAACAACGGGCGTTACGCCGAGCAAGTTGCACCGTTACAAGACAAAAAAGTGGTGTTTATTTTTGACGAATGTCACCGCAGCCAATTTGGCGAAACGCATAAAAATATCAAACGTTTTTTCAAACAAGCACAAATGTTTGGTTTCACAGGAACACCGATTTTTGCAGATAACGCGACGGGTTCAGAAGGGAATCAGCAAACCACAAAATCATTATTCGGCGAATGCTTGCACAAATATGTGATTGTTGATGCGATTCGAGATGAAAACGTTCTGCGTTTTTCGGTTGAATACGTCGGAAAATATCAGCAAAAAGATAGTGCTAACGAATTAGATATTGAAGTTGAAGCCATCGACACCAAAGAATTATTGGAAAGTGAACAGCGATTAGAAAAAATCACCGATTACATTTTGGAACACCACCGACAAAAAACTAAAGCCCCGAATTTCACTGCGATGTTTTGCGTGAGCAATGTCGCCACCTTGATTCGTTATTACGAGTTGTTCAAACGCAAACAAGCTGACGCAAGTCGCCCGTTAAGAATTGCCACGATTTTCAGTTACGGTGCTAATGATGCAGACCCTGACGCGAATGGCTTAACCAATGGCTTAATTCCAGAAGAATCACTCGAAGTGCCAACAGGTGCAAAAATCAACCAATCGAACCGCGACAAATTAGACGAATTCATTGCTGACTATAACGCGCTATTTGGCACGAAATACAACACCAACGACAACCAAAGTTTTTACAATTACTACCAAGATATTGCCAAGCGCGTGAGAGCTGGACAGGTCGATATTTTGCTAGTGGTGAATATGTTTTTAACGGGATTCGATAGCCCGAATTTAAACACTTTGTACGTTGATAAGAACCTACGTTTTCATGGCTTAGTGCAGGCGTTTTCACGCACGAATCGCATTCTCAATGAACGGAAATCGCAAGGCAATATCATTTGTTTTCGGAATTTGAAGCAGGCTACGGATGATGCGATTGCATTGTTTTCCAACAAAGATGCCAAAGAAACGGTACTCGTAAAACCGTATCACGAATACATTGCCGACTTTAATCAAGCCGCTGAAAAGTTATTAAGCACCGCGCCGACTGTGCAGAGCGTTGATCAATTGCCGAGTGAAACAGAACAGTTGGAATTTGTGACGCGCTTCCGTGAATTGCTCCGCATTAAAAACACATTGACAACGTTTTCAGATTTTTCGGCAGATGATTTGACGTTGCCAGAACAGAATTTTGAGGATTACAAAAGTAAATACTTGGATTTGCACGACAAAGTTAAACGTGAGCGTGGCGGCGGTGATAAAGCCTCGATTTTGGACGATGTGGATTTTGAATTAACCTTGATTCACCGCGATGAAATTAACGTTGCTTACATTTTGAATTTGTTACTGAACCTAAACACGTTAAAACCCGAAGACCGTGACAAGCGACAAAAAGAAATCATCGACAGCATGGCAGGTAACGCGCAATTACGCAGTAAGCGGGTGTTGATTGAAGCGTTTATTGCGGAGAATTTAACTGCGTCTAATTCCAGTGATGACGTAATGGAAAGGTTTGCTGAATTTTGGACAGAACACCAACAAAAAGCCTTTGAGCAATTATGTACAGATGAAAATATAGTGCCTGAGCAATTGCAAAAGCTGTTGAATAATTACACGTTTGCCAACGATTTACCGAAGAACCAAGAGATTAAAAGCGCGTTGAATTTCAAACCTAAAATCCTTGAAAGCAAGACGATTGTCGAACGCATCAAAGGTAAAATTCAGGCGTTTATTGATACGTTTATTGAGGGGATGGGGGGGAGTGTTTGAATACTCACCCACGTTATATTTTAGATTTGGTGAAACGGATTGTGCGGGTGAGTGTTGAATCTGTGAAGATTGTTAATTCTTTGCCAGTGTTGGAAGAGAGAAAGTGATGGCTTTTAAAAGCATTATTAGAAAGGCTTTGCGTTATCACGAATCTGTCCGCAAAGAAATAAAGATAGTTGTAGGATTTTTTTTTGTTGCTTGGGTGATTAAAGTTTTTTTGCTTAACTCAATGCCAGCACATTTTGATTTTTTTCTAAAAATTGGCGATTTGTTTGAGAAATTGTGTGCATCTATCATTTCCAGTTATGTCTTTTATTTTTTTGTTGTTCATTGGAAGGCTGAAAATGACAAGGAAATCTTAGCGGATTATGTAGCACACAAGACTAAACTTATAGTAAGTGTTTGCTTACAACAACTTTTAAATTTTGAAAATCACCCTAAGCCAAAGCAAAGCGAAGAACGTATTTTAAAATTAGAAACTATTGATAAATCTAAAATTAACAACCAGTTTGAAAAGATGAACCCTTTAAGCGAAGCACCATTAGCAATAGGATTTTCAAATGAAAAAAAACTAATAATGGCTAATTGGGTTCAATATATTGCTAGTTGTAATGAAAAAACTCAAAGATACATTGATATTTTATTTAAAAGAATAACTGTTTTAGATTCGGAACTTATCGAATTATTGTCTTCTATTGAAGATAGTATTGAGTTTTCAATGTTAAAGCACACAAATTCAATAAATAACGATGAAAATTTGACGATACTAACAGAGCCATTTTTTGACTATTGTAAAAATATCAAAAGACTTGATGAATATAGAATAAAAAAAGGCTTTAGGTCTTTATGAAAAATTATCTAATGTCATCAAAACGGATTGTTAATTTTTTTCTGTTTTTGGAGGTGTTGATATGATTGCCTTACGTCAAATTAAGCGTGTACCAAAAAATCATCAAATCATAATTGAAGTGCCTGAACACATTGATGAAAACCAAATGATGGAAGTGATTTTGTTATTTAAAGAAACGCCTAAAAATTCACACGCCGATAAACTTGCACAATTACAAGCCAGCCAACATGACCCGATGTTTTTAGCCGATTTACAAGCAGTAACTGATGATTTTGCTGATATTGATAAAACTGAAATTATTGATGCGTTGAATTTTCAGTTGGGATTGTAATTGTGCTAAAAATTGATGTGTGAATGTTTCGAGTTTAAATGACTTATTTTCGTTAAACAAAATGCAGTCTTTTTATGACTGTTTTATTGTCACTTGTCGGCATTTGTTGCGGTGTTTTATTTTGAAATGGGACAAAATTGGGACATTTTTTAAACAGGCATAAAAAAAGGCTTTAGATTTTATTCTAAGCCTTTGTTTTAAATGGTAGACCCTGTAGGACTTGAACCTACGACCAATCGATTATGAGTCGACTGCTCTAACCAACTGAGCTAAGAGTCCAAAATTTTTTAATCTGTATCTAAAAAGCAGCGTAATTGCTCAGAACGCGAAGGGTGACGTAATTTTCGCAATGCCTTTGCTTCAATTTGGCGAATCCGTTCGCGGGTTACATCAAATTGCTTGCCAACTTCTTCTAATGTGTGATCGGTATTCATGTTAATACCAAAACGCATACGCAACACTTTCGCTTCTCTTGCTGTCAAACCAGCAAGCACGTTTTGCGTCGATTCACGTAAACCTGCAATTGTTGCCGATTCAACAGGTGAAAGAACTTTTGAATCTTCAATAAAATCACCTAAATGCGAATCTTCATCATCGCCGACAGGCGTTTCCATTGAAATAGGTTCTTTGGCAATTTTTAACACTTTACGAACTTTGTCTTCAGGCATTTCCATTCGTTCTGCAAGTTCTTCTGGCGTTGCTTCGCGTCCTAATTCTTGCAAAATCTGCCGTGAAATTCGATTCAATTTGTTAATTGTTTCAATCATGTGGACAGGAATTCGAATTGTTCGCGCTTGATCAGCAATTGAGCGCGTAATTGCTTGGCGAATCCACCATGTTGCATACGTTGAAAACTTGTAACCACGACGATATTCAAATTTATCAACAGCTTTCATTAAGCCAATATTGCCTTCTTGAATTAAATCTAAAAATTGCAAGCCGCGATTTGTGTATTTTTTAGCAATCGAAATAACTAAACGTAAATTCGCTTCAATCATTTCCTTTTTAGCACGTCTGGCTTTTGCTTCACCAATCGACATACGTTTATTGATGTCTTTTAAACCACTAATGGAAGTACCGTATTCTTCTTCGATTTCTTTTAGAATTTTTAAAGATTTTCGTAACTCTTTTTCACGTTCTCTTAAATTATCGCCACTGACAGAATCAGATAGGCAGTGTTCTAGCCATCTTGATTTTGTTTCGTTTTCAGTAAAAATCGCTAAAAAATCTTTACGAGGCATTTTTCCTTGATTAACGACTATGTCTATAATCAATTTTTCTTGCACTCTCACGGCAGTTATACCGCGTGGAATAATCGCTGTTAATTTTTTCAAATAATTTGACGACCATTTAAACTCCATAAATAGGTCAGTCAATTTTTCAAATTCAATTTCTGTTTTTGAATTTGAATAACCATGACTTTTCAAACTATTAGAAGCTAGAGCTAATTGTTTTTTTAATACTTCAACTTTTTCTTTTACTTCGTCGTAATTTAAACCTTTACTGTCGTCTTCTCCGCTATCATCAACTACAACAGCTGCATCATCATCGTCGGTTGTGTCATCATCAACAGGCAGAGCGGCAATTAAATCTTCAGGTTCTGATAAATCAACAAAACCCGAAATTAAATCGGTTAATTTAATGCTATTTTCTTCTGATGCTTCGGTAGATGTATCTGTTGAAATCGACTCAAACGATTCAATAAAGTCCGATACCACTAGAATAGACCGTGAAATAGCTTGAACAACTTGACGCTGTCCTTCCTCGATTCTTTTCGCAATTTTTAATTCATCGGCACGAGTTAAAAGTTCAACTGACCCCATTTCACGCATATACATTCTGACAGGGTCGGTTGTGCGTCCGAATTCACTATCGGAAGACGCTAATGCCGCGACCTCTTCTGCATCTTCATCGTCTGTTGTTACAGCAGCGGCATCTGTAATTAAAGAATCTTCATCAGGTGCAACTTCATGGACTTGAATTCCCATGTCGTTAATCATGTTGATAATATCTTCAATTTGCTCAGGATCGGCAATATCGCTAGGCAAGTGATCATTTACTTCTGCATAAGTCAAGTAACCTTGAATTTTTCCCTTTGCGATCAATTGTTTTAATTGTGATTGCTGTTGTTCTTCACTCATGTTTGCTTGTGCCAGTAAGGTGATTAACTATTCGGAGTCGTTGTGAAAAGCAGCTATTTTAAAAACGGAAATTACCTAGCCAAATTGTCACATCAAAAAAGCCCCGCTAACGAAAAACGCCGCAGGGCTTATTGTTTGGTGGCGATGGGTGGGGTCGAACCACCGACCTTGGGGTTATGAATCCCACGCTCTAACCAACTGAGCTACATCGCCTTAATTCTCGGATGATTTTAGGGTTTTATGTAGAATTTGTCAAATAATACACTCGTTTATTTGCAAATATACACATTACTTTTCTTTTTTAAATACGTCAATATGCTACAATTCAAGACTTTATAATTTACAAGAGAAACCAACAAAATGGCAAAAGAAGATCAAATTGAAATGGAAGGTAAGGTTATTGACACCTTGCCAAATACGATGTTTCGCGTACAACTCGAAAACGGACACATTGTAACAGCGCATATTTCAGGCAAAATGCGTAAGCATTACATTCGTATTTTGACGGGTGATAGCGTTAAAGTTGAAATGACACCTTACGACTTAACCAAAGGTCGTATCACATTCCGAGTACGCTAAATTCTTAACGTACTCGTTTCACTGCGTTAGTTTGTCACCAACATTTCAGCACTTTCAATCGTAAAAACGAGTTCATTATTTTTCACACCGATTTTAACGTGTCCACCGTGCGCGAGTTCCCCGAAAAGTAAATCATTAGCCAACGGCTTTTTAATTTTTTCTTGAATCAATCGCGCCATGGGGCGTGCGCCCATTTTTGCATCATATCCGTTTTCAGCCAGCCACAAACGTGCTTTTGGTGTAAGATTTAACGTCACATTTTTATCAGCAAGCAATGATTCTAATTCAAAAATAAATTTATCCACAACGCTGCTAACGATAGTTACATCAAGTGATTTAAATTGAATAATGGCATCTAAACGATTACGAAATTCAGGCGAAAAGCCTTTTTCAACCATTTTTAAACTATCACTGGAATGGTCTTGGTGTGTAAAACCAACCGAAGCGCGACTTCCTTCTTCTGCTCCTGCGTTAGTTGTCATAATTAAAATGATGTTACGAAAGTCTGCTTTACGTCCATTATTGTCTGTCAACGTGCCGTGATCCATGACTTGCAATAATAAATTGAACACATCTGGATGTGCTTTTTCCAATTCATCGAGCAATAAAACGGCGTGTGGATGTTTATTAACTTGTTCGGTCAACAAACCACCTTGATCAAAACCGACATAACCAGGTGGCGCACCGATTAAACGTGAAACAGTGTGCCGTTCCATATATTCAGACATATCAAATCGAATTAACTCAATGCCAAGCACTTTCGCTAATTGACGAGAAACTTCAGTCTTTCCAACGCCTGTTGCACCTGCAAATAAAAATGAACCAATCGTTTTTTGCGCATCCCGTAAGCCCGCTCGAGATAATTTAATCGCCGACGCTAAAACAGAAATTGCCTCGTCTTGTCCGAAAACCAACATTTTCAGATTTTTTTCTAAACTTGCTAATTTATCAACATCATTACTTGAAACCGATTTCGCTGGAATTCGAGCGATTTTGGCAACAATTTCTTCAATTTCATGTACGTCGATAAGTTCTTTTTTCTCATTTGCATTTGCCATACGTTGTTTTGCGCCAGCTTCATCGATGACATCAATTGCTTTATCAGGTAAATGACGGTCAGTAATGTAACGTTCTGATAATTCTGCGGCTAAACGCAATGCTTCAGGCGAATAACGTACGCCGTGATGTTCTTCAAAGCGCGTTTTTAAACCTTTTAAAATCTGCACAGTTTCTTCAACAGATGGCTCTAAAATATCGACTTTTTGAAAGCGTCTTGCAAGCGCGTGATCCTTTTCAAAAATGCCACGATATTCTTGATATGTCGTTGAACCGATACAACGCAATTGCCCAGCGGCAAGCATTGGCTTAATTAAATTTGCCGCATCCATCACGCCGCCAGATGCGGAACCTGCACCGATAATTGTGTGAATTTCATCGATAAATAAAATCGCGTGTGCTTCTTTTTTCATTTGATTGAGTAGCGATTTCAACCGTTTTTCAAAATCACCACGATATTTTGTCCCAGCAACGAGCGCACCTAAATCTAACGAATAAATCACACAATCAAGTAGTACATCTGGCACATCTTCTTCCACAATACGTTTTGCTAAACCTTCAGCAATTGCGGTTTTACCGACTCCCGCTTCACCAACTAAAAGTGGATTATTTTTACGACGACGACATAGTGTTTGAATCGTACGTTCAATTTCTGCCGCTCGCCCAATTAACGGATCAATCCGACCACGCGCCGCTTCTTCATTTAAATTTACTGCAAATTTTTCGAGTGGTTTGCCCGTTTCATTTTCAGTATTTTTACGATGATTCGTATTTTCAGATTCTTCATGAAAATCATCAAATTTAGAAATACCGTGCGCGATAAAATTCACAACATCAAGCCGTGAAATATCTTGTTTACTCAACAAATAAACTGCCTGAGAATCGGTTTCACTAAATAATGAAACGAGCAAATTTGCGCCTGTGACTTCAATTTTGTCAGATGCTTGAACATTGTGAACAGAACGCTGCAAAACACGCTGAAAACCTAACGTTGGCTGTGTATCGCGTTTCGTATTTTCAGGTAAGTACGAAATTGTATCGTCAATAAAACGTGCTAATTGTCCTCGCAACCATTTAACGTCTGCGTCACAAGCATTCATGATAGGAATTACGTCAGGATTTTCAAGTAACGCAAACAACAAATGTTCCACAGTAATAAATTCGTGACGACGTTCACGCGCCGATTTAAATGCCATGTTTAAGGTAGCTTCAAGTGATTTGCCTAGCATAATTAAATCTCTTCCATTTCGCATTTCAGCGGATGATCATTTTCGAGTGCGAATGAATTTACAATATAGACTTTAGTTTCAGCAACATCTTTGGAATATGTTCCACAAATTCCCACGCCGCGCGTGTGAACTTGCAGCATTATTGCGGTTGCTTGTTCTTCGGACATTGCAAAAAAATTGACCAAAATCTCAATCACAAAATCCATCGGTGTGAAATCGTCATTCAGTAAAATCACACGATAAAGCGAAGGCTTTTTTAATTTTGGTTGAGCATCTAAGACAGACAAATCATCGTCTGGATCATGAAAAAAAGGATGAAAATTAGACATAAAACCTAAGTAAAAATAAAAAAGTTAAAAAATTATTCAGTGCGTTCACTGGCTTGCGTAATGATGCTATGTGCAGGAACGCTATGTGTTAGCCAAACATTCCCGCCGATAACTGAACCTTTGCCAATCGTTACACGCCCCAAAATGGTTGCCCCTGCATAAATTACCACATCATCTTCAACAATTGGATGCCGCAAATTGCCTTTAATTAAAACGCCGTTATCATCTTTTTGAAACCGTTTTGCACCTAATGTGACAGCTTGATAAAGTCGAACACGTTTTCCAATAATTGCTGTTTCGCCAATGACAACACCTGTTCCGTGGTCGATAAAAAAACTTTCTGCAATTTGTGCGCCTGGGTGAATATCAATCCCTGTTGCAGAGTGCGCTAACTCGGTAATCATTCGCGCCACAAGCGGTGCGCCTTGCAAATATAAAATATGTGCTAATCGATGATAAATAACGGCGTTAATACCAGGATAACAAACCAAAACTTCATCAGGTGTTCTTGCGGCGGGGTCACCTTCATAAGCGGCTTGAATATCGCTATCAATTAACGCACGAACTGTGGGTAATTGCGCGGTAAATTGGCGTGTAATCAAAATCGCTTTTTGATGTGCGGCTTCGTCGATACCTTTGCTACCTGAAATAAATTGCAATTCACGGCGAATTTGTTTGAATAATTCATGTAAAACGCGGTCTAGTGTAAAACCGACAAAATAATCAATGCCTTCTTCGGTTAAATCGGGACGACCTAAACGATTTGGAAAAAGTACCGCAAGCAAACCTTCTAAAATACTTTGTAATTCTTTGCGTGACGGTAATTTTGGCGGCTTGTTACGACGTTTGCGATTTTCCAACGATTGCACTCGTAATTGTCGCAACTGTGCAACGGCTTCTTCTACGCCCCAATGATATTGTGTTATTTCATTCATTTTTCATTTGATTTAAAAGCGGATTTATAAAACATTACAACGATTTCGTCCCTGATTCTTTGCTTCATATAGGGCTTTGTCAGCACGTTCAAAAAGACTATCTTCGGTGTCTTCTTCAAGAAAATCGGTTAGCCCACATGAAATCGTAATCGGAACTGCTTTTCCATTTGCATTAAAACCTGTTGTTTGAATAATTTCACGCAATTGTTCGATTAAAATCAATGCTGATTCTTTATCGGTATTTGGCAACAACATCACAAATTCTTCACCACCAAAACGGGCAATGAAATCGGTGTCGCGGGTGTGATCTTGCAGTTGTTTTGCTGTCAACGCGAGAACTTTATCACCCGATTTATGTCCGTAAGTATCATTGATATTTTTAAAATGATCGATGTCCCAAATCGCTAACGTGAGTGGCGATTTGTATCGGTGATAACGGGCAATTTCTTCTTTTAACCGTTGATTATACGAATTACGATTTGGCAACCCTGTTAGCGTGTCATGTGTGGCTTGCGTGTGAACGACTTTTAATTCTGCTTTAAGATTTTCGGTTTCAAGTTCCAGTGAAATCATTTTATTCACTAGTTCTGCCATACTATCTTGAAATTGCGCTTGCGTTTCTTTGTCTTGTTGGTAATGATTTTTTATATCTGTGGCAATCGTTTTAAAACATTGATTTACCATTTCTTTTAATGAATCCAGTGACGTGGTTTTAATCGCTTGAATTTGCAATTCACGAATTTGTGTAAAAACCGATTGGTCTAATTTATTACGACTTTTGACAGAATGATTCATTGACGAATTCGTTTGATTCACAATGACATTGAGTTCTGACAATTGCGAGGCAATCAATAATAAAAATTGGTCAATATCTTTTTGTTCTGCATCGCCAAATTCCTTAATTTTCAACAATAATTTGACAACGTTATTCAACGTTTTTTCAAAATCTTCTGACGATTTTGGTGGGTTCAACAACGTTTCTTTGAGTAAATCCGTTTCTGGCGTAAATACTTCAGGAATA
>JBASLW010000232.1:0-14862 GCA_049656545.1 Methylococcaceae bacterium | reverse complement strand
AATTCAGAAGAGGGCATTTTAAAGTCAAAAAGTGATTATGGTTTATAAAGGTTGCGGTAAGATTGTTCTGAAAAGTCAGTGTTTTCAAGGAAATTAGTATGCGTTTAATTTTTCGATTAGTGCAATGTTTTGTGTTTAGCATCATTTGCTGTCAATGTGTGTTGGCAGATACAACACAAGAATCGTCATTTTTAACAGAATGGAATAAATTTTTTGGATTATCAACGGCATTATATGAGCCACGTTTTTCTAAAATCAGCGCATTTAAAACAACTATCTATAAAGTCGGGATTCATCCGCTTCATAATCCCAAACGATTATTTGAAGTTTATAAACCACTGATTGATTTATTTAATACCTCCATTCCCGAAGCAACATTTGTTTTAGAAGCTTCAAAAAATTATGATGAATTTGAAAAAAAACTTTATGCGGGACGCTTCGATTTTGCATTACCAAATCCTTATCAAACCATCAATGCAATGAAACATGGTTATCATGTTTTTGCCAAAATGGGTGATGATGAAAATTTTCGGGGTATTATTTTAGTTAGAACCGATGCGGGAATTCGCCAAATTTCGGATTTAAAAGGTAAAATTATCGCTTATCCTGCTTCTACCGCATTAGCAGCAACACTCATGCCGCAATACTATTTACAAACACATGGCTTGAACATTAACACAGATATTGAAAACATTTATGTGGGTTCTCAAGAATCCGCCATTATGAATGTATTAAATCGAAAAGTCGCGGCGGGTGCAACGTGGCCTGTACCTTGGAAAGCCTTTATTAAAAATGAACCTCAACTGGCAAAACAATTAGAAGTAAAATGGCAAACAGAATCCCTTTTGAATAACAGTTGGATGGTAAAACAAGCTATTCCTGTTGATATTATTGAAAAAATAAGTGCCGCTTTATTAAATTTACCTAACACAAATGAAGGTAAAAAAATTCTTGAAGCCATTCCGCTTTCAAAATTTGAAGCCGCGAATGATGCAACCTATAAACCGATTGAAATGTTTGTGAAGAATTTTAACGATACTGTTAGACCTTTAAATTAAAAATTACCCATGAAAATCTCTGATTCAAATTCACCTCAAAAATCTCGCTTTTTAAATTCATTGCGTCTGAAATTTGCCGCTGTATTTAGTAGCGTTGTGTGTGTGATGATGATTATTTTAGCGGGTCTGCTTTATCAACAAGAACGGCAATTTTTATATGATGCAAAAATTGATGAAGTGCAAACACTCGCTAATACGTTAGCAAGTAGTAGCGTTGCATCGGTGTTGAGTAGTGACATCGCAGGTTTAACGGAAATTTTGCAAGGATTTGTTAAAACACCGTATTTGAATCGTGCATACGTTTTATCAACAACAGGTGAAGTATTAGGTTCAACGAAATCAAATGAAATCGGTTTATTTGTAAGTGATTCGCAAAGTCGGCGATTGCTCGAAGGCGAAATTACTCCCCAAATTTTGTTAGCTAATAATTTACAAATTGATGTGGTGACACCCATTTTTTCAAATTCGCACCATGTTGCTTGGGCAAGAGTTGAAATGAGCATGGAAGGGGCAAATGCGAATTTAAAAGCGGTTTTAATTCGTGGCATTTGTATTATTTTTCTTTGTTCGGGGTTTGTGATTTTGATTTCTTTTATTTCAGCAAAAACATTAACGAAACGACTCACACAGTTAGTTGATGTATTTAGTGCAATTCGTAAAGGACAACGTAACGTCAAAGCGAAAATAGATGGTAATGATGAGGTCAGTGAATTAGCAGAAAGTTTTAATCACATGATTAACGAACTGGATAATTTAGAAGAACAACGCGAAAAAATTACACGTTTTTACAGCGCATGGGTCGCGTGTTCAAATGTGATTGTGCGTGAAAAATCGGAAGAATTATTACTTAATGAATTGTGTGGAATTATTGCAAAAACCGTCGGTTTTCAATTGGTTTGGATTGGATTTGTTAATGAAGAATCAGAGTGGGTTAAAAAAGTTGCTAGTAGTAACCATGATTCAAGCTATTTCAAAAACCTAACACTTTCGATAAACGCTGATTTACCTGAAGGACAAGGTTCAACAGGGCAAGCCATTCGTAACAAACACGCCGTTATTTTTAATGATATGTTTAAAGAAATGGCGGCAGCACCTTGGTGGGAAGCAGCAAGAACTGAAAACATTCATGCCAGTGCGGCTTTTCCATTAACAAAAAATGGCATTGTTGTTGGCACGATGAATTTGTATTCAATTTACACGAATTATTTTTCAGAAGATTTAATTTTATTGATTAGTCAATTATGTGAAGACATTTCTTATGCCCTAGAAAATTTAGAGCATCGAAGATTGCAATTGGCTCAAGAGCATGAATTACGCATCGCTGCCGCTGCCTTTGAATCGCAAGAAAGTTTTATGGTTACAGACGCAAATAACAACATTTTGCGTGTCAATGGTGGATTTACGGCATTAACAGGTTATACGGCTAATGAAGTCATTGGCAGAAATCCGCGTTTTTTACAATCAGGACGACATGATAAATACTTTTACCAAGCCATTTGGGCATCAATAACTAAAAACCGTTTTTGGCAAGGTGAAATTTGGAATCGTAAAAAAAATGGGCAAATTTTTCCTGAATGGCTTTGCATTACGGCAATTAGCAATTCAGTGGGCGAAATTATCAGTTACGTTGCAACATCAAACGATATTAGTCAGAGTAAATCTGATGAAGAACGGATTCGACAATTAGCTTTTTATGACGAATTAACCAAATTACCGAATCGAGCATTATTATTTCAGCGTTTGGAAGCCGCCTTAAATGGCAGTCAGCGTTATAAATATCATGGTGCGTTAATTTTTTTAGATTTAGATAATTTTAAAATTATTAACGACACATTAGGACACACGCTTGGGGATCAATTGCTGATTGAAGTCGCTAATCGATTAACACGATGTATCCGAAACACCGATACCGTAGCAAGATTAGGCGGTGATGAATTTATTATTATTTTGGAACATTTAGACGAAGATAAATTTACCGCCGCGACACAAGTACAAGCCATTACAGAAAAAATTCGCCATGAAATTGCAGAGCGTTACGAATTAAGCGTTAGTATTTCAGATAATGCGATTTATTCCACGATTGATTATCACAGTTCATGTAGTATTGGCTTTGTCATGTTTGCAGGAACAAAAACCAGTCCTGATGATTTGCTTAAATACGCTGATTTAGCGATGTATCACGCCAAAAGAATGGGACGTAATCATGTCAGTGTTTTTGCACCTGAAATGGAAGAAGCGTTAATTGCTCGAACGGCGTTAGAAGCTGATTTGCGCGAATCTATTTTAGATTGCACAGAATTTGAATTGCATTATCAAGCGCAATCAGATGTGTACGGTAATACATTAGGTGCAGAAGCCTTAATTCGTTGGAATCATCCAGGGCGTGGACGAGTCAGTCCAGCCGATTTTATCCCACTTGCTGAAGAAACGGGCATGATTATTTCTTTGGGCGATTGGGTATTACGTCAAGGTTGTTTAACACTAGCGCAATGGGCAAAGGATGCCAAAACCGCGCATTTAAAATTAGCGATTAACGTGAGTAGTCGGCAGTTAGCGCAAGAAAATTTCGTATCACAAGTCATTGGAATAATAGAAGAAAGCGGGATTGACCCGACATTTTTAAAATTAGAAATTACAGAAAGTATGGTGGTTCGTAACGTTGAAGAAACGATTACAAAAATGAATGCCTTAAAAGAATTGGGAATTAGTTTTTCAATGGATGACTTTGGAACAGGTTATTCGTCACTTTCTTATTTGCAAAAATTACCCCTAAATCAATTAAAAATTGATCAATCATTTGTCAGAAATTTGTCACACGATAATTATGATTCGGCAATTGTAAAAACGATTATTAACTTGGGCGGAAATTTATCACTCAATATCATTGCAGAGGGTGTGGAAACAGAAAGTCAACGTAATTTCTTAGCCGATTTTGGGTGTTTAGTTTTTCAAGGCTATTTATTTGGAAAGCCTTTGCCTATAAGTGAATTCAATCAATCTGTACGCGGTGAAAATTTGTAAAACAACATGTTTAAATCAGTTTCCGATTTTCATAATCAAACACTTGATAAATTAGTCACACAAATTTATCAGCAGAAAGATTTGTTGTCATTGGTGAAAAGTGTATTGCCTGAAAAATTGTCAGAACATACGTTGCATTGTGTTATTCATGATGCAACGTTGTTAATTTACACCGATGCAGCGGTTTGGTCGTCGCAGTTACGATTTTATCAAGCAGGAATCTTGGTGGTGCTTGAAAATCGCGTAAAACGCATTCAAATTCGGTTAATAAAATAATAAAACATTTTTCAAATGCGAATGGTTTGCATTTGTTGTGCTATTTTTGCTATGCTTGCGCTATAATTTTTATGGAGCAAGCCATCATGTTCAACTCTAAAAACACTTTCAAACTGAGTTTAATCAGCAGTTTAATTCTGTCATCTCCCGTATTTGCTTTAGAAAAACCCAAATCAATGGACGATATGTGGAAAATCATCGAAGCCCAACAAAAACAAATTGAAGCTCTGCAACAAACAAAGTCACTTCCCGAAGAAATTCCTACAAAATCGCCAAATACCGAAGTCAAAACCTTAGAACATAAAACAAACGTTTTAAGTCAAGAAGTTGAAAAACTTCGCACTAACCTTTCTATTCCCGAAGAAGCTAAATATAAAAGTGCTTATGGTTTAGGACCCGCAGCATCAAAGGTTTATCAAGTTGGAAAAGGACTTTCGATTGGTGGTTATGGTGAAGCGAATTATCGCAACATCGTCGGTGACAAAGGCACGTCCAAAGACAGTGCTGATATGTATCGCATGGTTTTGTATGCAGGTTATAAATTCACTGACAAAATTTTATTCAACAGCGAAATGGAATTTGAACACGGTACAACAGGCAGAAATGGCGGCACAGTTTCTGTTGAGTTTGCAGCGTTAGATTTTTTCATCGATCCAATGGCTAATGTTCGCGCGGGGATGGTACTAACACCAATGGGTTTTATTAACCAAATTCACGAACCGCCATTTTATTTTGGTAACAATCGTCCTGAGGTTGAGCGCGTCATTATTCCAAGCACTTGGCGTGAATTAGGCATCGGTTTATTTGGGCAAATTACGCCCGAACTTTCTTATACCGCCTATGTGATGAATGGTATGGATGCGGCAAATTTCACCTCAAAGGGTATTCGTGATGGGCGACAATCGGGTGGTAACGCGCAAGCCGAAAATTTTGGTTACGTTGCCCGTTTAGATTACACACCAACGTATTTAACAGGCGTAACGCTTGGTGCTTCAGCGTATGTGGGAAATTCGGGGCAAGATAAATTGTATGCAGGGAAAAATATCGATGTTTTCACACAACTTTATGAAGGTCACGTTCAATGGAAATATCGCGGTTTAGAATGGCGAGCGTTGGGGTCAGTTGGACGTGTTGGCGATGCGGCTATTTTAAGTCAAGCGAAAGGACAAACAATTGGTTCTGAAAATTATGGCTGGTACACTGAAGTCGGTTATGACATTTTGCCGCATATTATTGCTAGTACAGATCAATATCTCGCGCCATTTTTCCGTTATGAACAAATGGATTCACTCGCTGAAGTACCTGATGGTTATTTAGATAATGACACGTTAGAGCGTGAAATTTATCAAGTCGGTTTGCAATATAAACCGATTCCAAACGTCGTGATTAAAGCGGATTATCGTAATTTTCAAGCGAAAAAAGGGATTGTTGCGGATGATTTCAACTTAGGTTTTGGTTTTATTTTCTAAAGATTGATAATAGGGGAATAATCATGTATGTATGTGTTTGCAAAGCTGTAACAGATAAACAACTCGTTAGCGTTATCGAAAGTGGCGTGTGTACGCGCCGTGAATTGACACATTGTTTAGGTATTGGAAAAGATTGCGGCAAATGCAATAACGAAGTGAAATCACTCTTAAAACAACATTGCGGACAAAATGAAAATTATCAACTTGCCGCGTTAGCTTAAAAAGGTACGAAAATGAAAGGCGATAAAAAAGTTATTGAGTTTCTCAATAGAGCGTTAGAAAACGAATTGACGGCAATTAACCAATACTTTTTGCACGCGCGAATGTATAAAAATTGGGGATTTGCAAAACTTAATGAAAAGGAATATCACGAATCTATCGATGAAATGAAACATGCGGACCAGTTAATTGAGCGGATTTTATTTTTAGAAGGTCTGCCGAATTTACAAAATATCGGCAAAATTTTAATTGGCGAACATCCACTTGAAATGTTGCAGTGTGATTTGAAATTAGAAAATATCGCCGTGCCACTTTTGCGTGAAGCAGTTGAACATTGCGAAAGCGTAAAAGATTTTGTATCCCGCGAATTATTTGCACACATTTTAGAAAGCGAAGAAGAACATATTGATTGGCTTGAAACACAATTGGAATTGATTGAAAAAATTGGTATTCAAAATTATTTGCAGTCACAAATGTAATTTTTAAAAAGTTTCAAATTCAATTTTAGGGATAACATTCGTTTAATGAATGTTATCCCTTCCTATTTTTGGAGTTATCGCAATGAAACGAGTGACATCACTCTTTTTTTTATTTCTTTTAAGTTTTACATCTTTATGCCATGCACAAATTTTTTACAGCAAAAGCGAAGCCTTAGAACTCGCATTTGGCAAAGCAACGGTTGAAAATTTGTCGTTATTTCCCGATGAAGCGCAAACCACAAAAATTCAACAGCTTGCCAAAACAAAACTTGAATCAGGTTTATTTACATTTTATATCGGCAAAGAAAACGGCAAAATTTTAGGTTATGCCGCAATTGAATCAGAAACTGTGCGAACAAAACCTGAAACTGTAATGATTTTACTCTCACCTGAAGGCGAATTAAAAAGTGTGACGGTACTTGCTTTTCATGAACCCTCCGAATATATGCCGTCTGAACGTTGGTTTGAATCACTGGCAAAACGTTCGTTGGAAGACATGGATTTTTCAAAAGGCGTAGACGGCGTTTCTGGTGCGACACTCAGCACGCATTCAGCCTTAAATAGCACGCGAAAAGTCATGGCAATTTATCAAGTGATGGTCAAAAAATAATGCGTTATTTTGTTAGCGGCGAACAACAACGAAAATTATTACTTAACGCGCTAGTGTTGATGTTTTTGGCGTATATGTTTTTACAATGGATTAGTAACGGCATGATGTATTTTCATCGGATGGATTTAACATTTGATTCAGTTGTGACCTATTACAACGGCAATGAAGAGCAATTTATTCCCGCAAAAAGTTATGATGGCATGCTTGAAGTGCTGCATTTCCACTTGTTTTCGATGGGAATGTTAGCAGTCACATTAACGCATTTAATGTTAATGACAGAATTTTCAGTGCGTTTGAAAATCTGGTTGAGTAGCTTGACATTTTTTTCGGCGATTGCCGAAGAATTAGCAGGTTGGTTGGTTCGTTTTGTTCATCCATTTTTTGCGTATTTCAAAATTGCGATGTTTATCACATTAGAATTTTCATTATTTGCGCTGATTGTGACGGTGAGTTGGTCACTAATCAAAGCGCGTAGAAAAATATCGGCATAAAAAACGCCTTGATTTCAAAAAAATCAAGGCGTTTTTTAAATCCAATTTTTATTCCATTCGATAATTTGGTGCTTCTTTGGTAATTGTTACGTCGTGAACGTGACTTTCACGCATTCCTGCTGACGTGACACGAACGAATTGCGCTTTTTCGTGCATGATTTCAATCGTGGCACAACCCGTATAACCCATACTTGCACGAATACCACCTAGCAATTGATGAATTACTGCGAGCATTGAACCTTTGTACGGCACACGTCCTTCAATGCCTTCTGGAACTAATTTTTCAACCGTGTCAGCCGATTCTTCTTGAAAATAACGATCGCTTGAACCTTGTGCTTGCGACATTGCACCAAGTGAACCCATGCCGCGATACGATTTATAAGAACGCCCTTGAAATAATTCGACTTCACCAGGAGCTTCTTCTGTCCCTGCAAACATTCCTCCAAGCATGATTGCATACGCGCCAGCAGCTAAGGCTTTTGCTACGTCGCCTGAATAACGAATGCCACCGTCTGCAATTAACGGAACGCCAGTGCCTTTTAGTGCGTCAGCAACATTACTCACTGCTGTAATTTGTGGTACACCAACGCCAGCAACAATGCGTGTAGTACAAATCGAACCAGGACCTATGCCTACTTTTACGCCGTCTGCACCAGCGTCAACTAAGGCTAAAGCGGCTTCGGCGGTTGCAATGTTGCCGCCGATAACTTGTAAATCAGGGTAATTTTGTTTCACCCAACGCACTCTATCTAAAACGCCTTGTGAATGTCCGTGTGCGGTATCGACGATAATCACGTCAACGCCTGCTTCAACAAGTGCTGCGACACGTTCTTCTGTGTCGTAACCAGTGCCAACTGCTGCGCCAACGCGCAAACGTTCTAAATCGTCTTTGCACGCATTGGGATAATCTTTCGCTTTTTGAATATCTTTGACCGTAATCAAACCGCGTAAATGAAATGCTTCATTTACAACTAAGACTTTTTCAATTCGGTGTTTGTGCAATAACGCTAAAACGTTTTTACGGTCGGCATTTTCTTGAACGGTAATTAAGCGTTCTTTTGGTGTCATTACTGATGAAACAGGTTCATCAAAACGAGTTTCAAAACGCAAATCGCGGCTAGTTACAATGCCAACCAATTCATCGCCATCAACAACGGGAACGCCTGAAATACCTTTTGATTTGGTGAGTTGCAAAACGTCGCGAATGCTTGCGTTAGGTGTCACGGTAATCGGGTCTTTAATTACGCCTGTTTCGTATTTTTTAACGCGATGAACTTCGTTAGCTTGCTGCTCGATGGTCATATTTTTATGAATAATGCCGATGCCGCCTTCTTGAGCAATCGCAATGGCTAATCGCGCTTCGGTAACGGTATCCATTGCTGCTGAAATTAAGGGGATATTTAACGAAATACCCCGAGTTAATTTCGTTTGCATTGATACTTCGCGTGGCAAAACCGTTGAATGTGCGGGAACGAGTAAAACGTCATCAAATGTCAACGCTTCTTGAATAATTTGCATAAGCTCTCAACCTAAACTGTGAATGGAATTGGGCACTATTATAAGGCAGTTTAATTAAGTTAATTATTAAAATAATTTCACAAAAAGATTTACATTTTAATAAAAATCTTTATAATCTCTATTTCAGTTTTCGGGTCGTTAGCTCAGCTGGTAGAGCACCGCACTTTTAATGCGATGGTCGCGCGTTCGAATCGCGCACGACCCACCAATAAAATCAAGACGTTAGAGTAAAATCTAACGTCTTTTTTTATGCCTGTTTAAAAAATGTCGCAATTTTGTCGCAGTTGAAAAAAAATACCCACAATAAACCGCAACAAGTGACGATAACAAAAGCGTAAATAATCTAAGTTTTAAGTATGGAGCAAAAAATATGAGCTGGGCTTTAAATACGGTAAAAAATATGAGCTGGAGTGGATGTCCCAGCCTTGATTTAAGCACACATAAAAAAACCGCCTTTTTATTAGCGGTCATAATCAAATCATTTAATCGGTCACAATCAAGCGTCTTGTTTTAGCTTTCTACCTTCTGCCACAATCTTTGCAAATTTGCCGCATTGATTTACCGCTGATATATTTTCACCACCCGATAGGAAAATCTGCTTAGATTCACTTGAATTATTGGCATCGGCTGGGAGTTTGCCACCAGCGGGCATGAGCCTATCGGATTATAAGTTCTCAATCATGTTTTACCGTTGCAATCAAAGTTGCAATTGTCGTGAAACCACCATTAACGCTACGTTTTAGGGGGTTGCAAGTGTTGCACTAAGTTTGCCTTGCTCGTTGTCTCAAATCATCTATTAACCAGCATCGTTTCTAGGTTTAACTGTCTCATTTCTGTCTCATTTTCTGCAATAATTTTGTGACAAAACACTGTGACAAAATCTGTCTTAACCCGCGCGATTACCATAATCCTCTGTGACACAACTCACGGCGGATTGTCTAAATTTTCAAAATCTCAACAGCATCATCCACACTGCGAACCACCGCGCCAATACCACCAAAACGCGCCACCAGAGACTGTAAATAATTCGTGTACGCGGGACAGGTGCTATGAATTCAAAATACTACATTCGCGCAGGACGCATTGAAAACCAAGCCCCAAATTTAGAAGTTAATGAAATTGTGATTTGATGTACCTTTACTCCCTTGCTTAAAATGCCGCAGATGATGTTTCTCTTGTTGTTATAATCATCAAAAATAGAAAATAACTTTAAGCGGTTTTTCATGGCAAATATTAAGGAATTTAAGGCGTACCATGGTACAAGTGAACAAAATGCCACAGAAATTATAAAATCGGGTTTTATTCCTAGTGAAAATCACGATGATTGGCTCGGCTTTGGCGTTTATTTTTTTATTGATGGTATTTCCTGTCCGATAAACAATGCAAGAGAGTGGGCTGTTAACCAGTCTTGGGATAAAAATAACGGAACTAACAAGTACAATCGCTACGGTATAATTGAAACCATTGTGAAAGTACCTGAATCAAAATTACTTGATTTAACTTCAAACGATGGTCTTAAAGGCTTTAATGAATTTAGGAATCACATTATTTGTAAATTTGACCATTTATTTAAAGTAAAAAGAGACCAAGCAGATGACGATCAAAAAATTTGTAATATGGCAATTAAATGGATGGAGGCAGATGTGTTAATCAGCAATCTGTACATAAAAAATAAGGCTCAAAGAATCAAAAAAATAAAGTCCAATATAGTAACTGTTATGTTGGTAGCCGAACATGAAAAGTGCATCTCATCTATCAGGATTTTTGAGGTAGGAGAAATAAAATGAATGAATATGTAAAAAAAATGGTGAATGACGCAATAAATCGCATTGACTCTCTGTCTGTTGAGGAACTTGAAAAAGAGTTCCGTTCGTTTGGACTAGATGTTGAAAGAAAAAGAGTTCCACATGTTGTAACTTATTCCTCTGATAACGGTTTATTTACGATTGTCTCTAGCACAGCTAAAAGAGTAAATGATTTACGTTTTATTAATCATTTTTCTAGGACAGGCATTCACTTCGATAATTTAGATGTTGTCAAAAATACTTTCAACTTCCGACAATTTAAGAAAAATTCCAGTCATGGCAATAGAGTAGCTGCATGAATAATAAATTCAAAATAGTTTCATTTAAAGCTGATGTAGTTAGTTTAGTTCCAACAGAAATTACTGATGCTTATGATTTTGATCTAGGTTTTGACGTTGGATTTTCTGAAGATGAATTAAAATCATTTATAGTGAAGTTCAAAGTTAAAATTTCTGCCGCAGTTGGATACACACTTTCCGTGGAATACACAGCCCTTTTTGAGACAGAAGAACAGATAACTGACGGTTTCAAAAATTCAAATTTTGCTACTGTAGATGCACCTGCGATTGCTTATCCTTTTCTTAGAAGTTTTATTTCAACACTTACTATTAACGCTGGTTATGACCCTGTTTTGATACCTAACGTTGATTTCCAATTTTTACTCCAAAAGAGTATGAAATAAGTAACTTAAGACTGAAAATTAAAAACCGCCCATAAGGCGGTTTTTTGTCCAAAGTGAAAGCCAACTAAATGACACCCACAAAGGATAAGTCGTTTTTCGGATTCTACATCAAAACAAAAAAAAATCCATTTGTATGGTAGAGCGAGGTGTAACACAAAAAAATATGATATGTTTTTTTGAAACTGAACTCTTCATAGCATTTGGAATGGTTTATTTGAGGCACAGGTAAAAAGTTGTGTCGTATTTGTGTCGAATTGAGATATTACCTGAGCTTGATATGGCAGTTTTAGGCAGTAATTGACGTTGTGCTGTGAATTAACGTGTTGATTTTTATATGTTATTTAAAAGTATTTGCCACTTTTAATGCGATGGTCGCGCGTTCGAATCGCGCACGACCCACCAAATAAATCAAAGGCTTAGAGTAAAATCTAAAGCCTTTTTTTATGCCTGTTGAAAAAATGCCCCAATTTTGTCCCATTTGAAAATAAAACACCATAACAAACCGCAACACATGACGATAAAACCCCGCCTTGTAATCAGCGGTCATAATCAAATCATTCAATTAGTCACAATACCATTCAAATCTTTCTTTGCAAATTTGCCGCATTGATCTACTGCTGATATATTTTCGCCACCCGATAGGAAAATCTGCTTAGATTCACTTGAATTATTGGCATCGGCTGGGAGTTTGCCACCAGCGGGCATGAGCTTATCGGATTCTAAGTTCTCAATCATGTTTTACTGTTGCAATCAAAGTTGCAATTGTCGTGAAACCACCATTAACGCTACGTTTTAGGGGTTGCAAGTGTTGCACTAAGTTTGCCTTGCTCGTTGTCTCAAATCATCAATCAACCTCCATCGAATCTAGGTTTAACTGTCTCATTTCTGTCTCATTTTCTGCAATAATTTTGTGACAAAACACTATGACAAAATCTGTCTTAACCCGCGCGATTACCATAATCTTTTGTGACACAACTCACGGCGAATTTTCTAAATTTTCAAAACAGCCATTGCATCATCCACACTGCGAACCACCGCGCCAATACCACCGAATTTTCGTACCATTTCAACAAACTTGGTTTGTGCTGGTGATACCTTGCCCGTTTCGGTTTTGACTTCAATAGCGGTAAAAATAGCTACTTTCTGCCCGACCATTTCAGGTGTGATTGTCACGGATTGAAAACCAATCAAGTCACTTGAGCCAACAGGGTGTGACACGGGCTTGCTCGGTGATTTTGTCCGAACCGTCGTTGAGTTGTACAGTGGTGACTTTATGTTCGAGGACACCCGATTGAATGCGGTTTTGATAGGCAATAAAGCTACTGCCACCAGCCCTGCGATAAATCCACTTATTCGCCTGTAACCATTGAAACAACTTTTTAGGTTGAATGTTCAAAGTCTTTGCAGCGTTGGTAATGTTCAAACTACCATCCGATTCCGATAACTGCGCCAATGCTTCAACTTTTGGGGCTTGTTCTTCTACTTTACTTTCAAGTGCAATCACTTTTTCGCTGTAATTCAAAAGTAACCCGCGCATTGCTGCTGGGTCGTTTAACACTTGCATCGGGTCAATGGGTTTGGTGACTTGTTGTTCAAGTTCCTGCCAGCGTTTAATTACCTTTGTACGCGCTACCACGTCACAACCCGTTAAAACAACCAGCGTTGATTCGTAGTCGAGTTGGTAACAAGGTTCGTTCTTGCCGTTGTCCGCTTTATATTCAGTAAGAATAAATCCACTACTCAAATCTGAGGAGTCCTTTAATTGCTCAACGATTGTACGAATATCGCGCATAACATTATCGTGACGCTTTTTAGTCAACACTGCTATTTCAGTTGAGAGCATCGTTTTGGTGGTTACGGTTGAAATACTCATGCCGCTGCTCCTGCTTCGACCCATGCAAAAAACTTCTCTTCATTGATTAAAAGTTTTTTACCGATTCTGATAATCGCGCCACTTTCTTTAAGTCCGTTTTTTTCTTCGTTGAATATCCAATCACGCAAGCCGCCGACTGTAAAAGCATCGCTGTATTTTTGTTGAAATGTTTTAAATGCTGATAATTTTGGAATTGACATTGTGTTACCTTCCGTTGGTTATTGCCGCCGCGTCATGCGTTGGCTTGCTGATAGTTTTTTCGTTTTAGGCTGAAAATAAAACTCCCCAAAATGAAAATAGGGGAATATAGGGAATTTTAAACCCGCGCCATTGCTGGATTGTTTAAAAAATACCCTATATGAAAAAAGTGGGAATATAGGGAGTTTCGATTGCGAATTTTTAGACAATAAAAAGCCCCGCCTTATTTTTAAAGCAGGGCTGGTGTGGCGAATTGATGATATTATTTTCTGGCGAATTCGAGTAATTCATCAAGAAATACATTTAAGATTTCAACACTATGATGGTAGGTTTTGCAATCAAGCAAGAAGTTATAACGATAGGATTCGGCGCAAACAGTAATAGCCATTAAATGCGGCTCGTATTGTTTTAAATCAGTCTTAAATTCCGTGCTTTCTACCAGTTGGTTAAGCAAACGTCCCAGTTTATGCGTGAGCGGATATGCGCCATATTCTGTTTTAGTTTCAAGCAAGTGCTTAAATAATAGCTCAAACATTTGTTGATAATGAAAACAGTGAATTGAGCAATCCTTAACAGGTGATTTATCAAGCAAATCACACGTTATTGCATGTTCCCACGCTTTGCCACCTAAGTTTTCGACATTTTCAAAGTGCTTTAATTTTTCTGCATACATGATTAGTTACCTGTTAGTTGTTGGTTTTCTACCGCGCGGGGCTTTGAAATGTGGTTGCTGCTCCCACCAAGTTTCAAAAGTTTTTCGACTGATACGCCATAACAATAATTTATCATTTCGTTCAATCAATCGGGTGTGAATTTGTAATTTTGTCATCTTATCAAGTGGCGGTTTTTCAGATTCTATCCACGCCAAAAAGTCATTATCTCGCAATTTATTGATGCTTATTTTCTCTTTTGGTTTAACGTCATGTTGAACGGGTGGCGCATTATCTTCTTCAAAAACAAGTGCTAATTCGTTGCCATAATCATTTTTTCCGATGGGTTTATCTTTTGACAAGTCAAAACCTATTGGTGTGAAATCTTGCTGGTAACAGGGATAAACATCACCTAATCCATCTACAGAAAAACAAGTAATTAACACCAAGTAATTAACACCGAGCCGAAGTGTTTTAATTTGTTAATATCATCGTTAAGCGTGACATATCCTA
>JBASLW010000231.1:0-14881 GCA_049656545.1 Methylococcaceae bacterium | reverse complement strand
GCTAAACTGCGATAACTTTTTTTTATTTCTGCATCGCTCGCATTGCGTTCGACGTTAAGTATTTTGTAAAAATCTTCTTTAGTTGCCATGTTTTTTTAAATTTATGAAAAATGGGATATTGGAATTATAGGGACGATGTTTTGATTTTAAAGACATTACGACATATTTTTAATGATGTGATGAATGCGTTTAAAACCTAAACCAATTCCCACCAAAATGAATGGCACAGCGACACCTTCGGCAATTTCTGGATTTACGTTAACACCAAATTCGTGCAACGATGTCGATACCGCATGAATTAAACTCGCCGCGTAATAAGTAATTGCGACGACAGAAATACCTTCAACAGTTTGTTGCATTCGTAATTGCATTTTTGCCCGTAATGCCATCGATGAAAGCAAACCTTGATTTTGTCGTTCGATAATAATATCAACGCGTGTGCGTAATAATTGGCTAGTATTTCCCACACGTTCAGAAAGTGACGCAAAACGATTCGATGTTGAACGACAGGTATTTACAGCGGGTTCAAGGCGACGTTTAATAAATTCACCAATTGTTTGAATTCCTTGAATTCGCACTTCGCGTAAATCAATCAAGCGTTGTTCAACCAAATTGTAATAAGCACTTGCCGCTTCAAAACGCAGATGATTACTTGAAATGTGATTTTCAATTTCTGCCGCAAGAATGGTTAATTCATCCAGTAATTTCGCGTCATTACCTAATGATTGCGTCATCGCATTGGTAATGGTGTAAAGTTGTTGGTCAGCTTTTTTTAATTCTGGCGAAAGTCTGCGAGCAATCGGAAACGCCAGTAACGCTAAGACGCGATACACTTCGATTTCAAAAAGTCGGTGCATTAACCGTGCGCCTTGTTCAACGCGCAATTCTTTATCCGCAATTAAAAAACGACTAAAACCATCAACATGAATTCTAAAATCGGTAAAAACACACGCCGCGCTACCTGTTACCGTTGAACCCACAATTAAATTATTGGCAAAATAGGGCGATATTTCGTTTAAATTCGGAGAATTTTCACTTTTTGGCAAAATCGTTGCGTGCGATGCGACTAAAATTTTTCCTGTCATCGTTGAAAGCCAATCAACAGGCACTTTTTTTAACGCAGGTTCGGCAAATGGTTTTGATTCTGCACCTTGAACATAAAAAGTATAAGTGCTGAATTCGCCATGTTGTTCCCAACGAAGTTGAAATGAATCAAACGTTGCACTGAAATGGTCTGCATCTAACGAAGGAGACGCAACACCAAAACGTTGGCAAAGTAGGCTTAAATGCTCTCTTTCTTGTGTTTTTTCGTCGCTCGAACGCGATAAAGCTAAATGACTGGCACGAACAGGCAAACCTAAAATAACAGATGAGCGAGCGTGAACTTCATTATGTAGCGTGAAACGTTGTTCGTGATTTTCGGGGATTGGGTAAACGGTGGTCACAGAATTGAGGAAACAAAAATAGGGAAATAAAAACAAAGCGCGTTACAAATGCAACGCGCCGTTATGTCGTAAAATTAAACTTTGCAAGGAGTTTGTCCTAATGCAGAGCAAACAGGACACCAGCCTGAATAGCCTGTTGCGGTTGCAATCAAACCAATTAAAAGTAACGGAATACTCGCTAAAAACACAGATGAAACCAACGCCGCAACACCACCGTATAAACGGTATTTTTTCTGTTGATCGTTTAAGTTCAATTCAAATTTAGCCAAACGTTTATAATCAAAACTCATTTCAAAACCTTCTCTGTATAATGTTGTTATTAAAAACATAAGCCAAAATAATCGGCTTTGTCCACCTTCAAACTATACACAGCTACTAAAAATCTGCAAACAAAAATTATGGATATAACGTCAATTATCGCACCACTTAATGATGCACAACGCGCTGCGGTCACCGCACCTTCTCAAGCAATGCTAATTTTGGCTGGTGCAGGTAGTGGAAAAACGCGCGTTTTGGTTCATCGCATTGTTTATCAAATTCAAGTTAATGACGTTTCGCCGCAAAGTATTTTAGCTGTGACTTTTACAAATAAAGCTGCTAATGAAATGCGTGGGCGAATTGAAACATTATTAGAAAATAGTGCGTCTTCAATGTGGATTGGTACGTTTCACGGCATCGCACACCGTTTGTTGCGTCGTCACGCAGAACAAGCACGTTTGCCAAAAGATTTTCAAGTTCTCGATTCAAGTGACCAACAACGCCGCATTAAACATTTACTCGACGAGTTAAAAATTGATGTCAAAGAATTACCACCAAAAGAAGTGCAATGGTTTATCAACAAACAAAAAGATGATGGTTTGAGAAGCAAAGACCTCGCCGAAAGCGATGATAAAAACACAAAACGGTTTTTGCGAATTTATCGAGAATACGAAATGCTTTGTGAAAAAAGTGGCGTTGTCGATTTCGCAGAATTGTTATTGCGAGTTTATGAATTATTACGAGATAACAAAGAATTGCGAGAACAATATCAACGCCGTTTTAGTCAAATTCACGTCGATGAATTTCAAGATACTAATAAAATTCAATATGATTGGCTTTCGTTACTTAGTCCACAAAAAGACAATTTATTTGTTGTTGGCGACGATGACCAAGCAATTTATGGTTGGCGTGGCGCGAAAATTGAGAACATTTATAATTTTCAAAAACATTATCCACATCACGAAGTCATTAAATTAGAACAAAATTACCGCTCAACAGGTTCAATTTTAAAAGCCGCAAATGCGATTATTGAAAATAATCAAAGTCGAATGGGCAAATCGTTGTGGACAGAATCCGACGATGGCGAAAAAATCACCGTTTATGCTGCACATGACGAAAAAGATGAAGCAAATTATGTGATTGAACGCATTAAACAATGGGTTAGTTTGGGTCACAAACGCGCTGAAACAGCGATTTTATATCGCTCAAATGCTCAATCACGCCAATTCGAAGAACTCTTGATTCTCGCAAAAATACCGTATCGAATTTATGGCGGTTTGCGATTTTTTGACCGAGCTGAAATTAAAAATGCGTTAGCTTATTTGAATCTAATTGCAAATCGTCATGATGATTTTTCGCTTGATAGAATTATCAATATGCCTACTCGCGGAATCGGTTTAAAAACACTTGATACAATTAGAGAAATGGCGCGTTTGCGTCAAATTTCACTTTGGGAAGCAGCAAATTTTTTGATTGCTGAAAAAATATTGCCTAATCGTGCCGCGACGGCGTTATTTGGTTTTATTGATTTAATCGAACAACTAGAACGCAATACCGCCGAATTACCTTTGCATGAAAAAGTAAAATTTGTGATTGAACATAGCGGTTTAATGGCGTTGTATTCGCAAGATAAAGTCGAAAAAAGCGAAGACAAACGTGAAAATTTAGAAGAATTGGTCAATGCGGCGGCTGAGTTTGATTTTGGCGAATTTGACGAAGACGACTTGTCAGAATTAGCAGCATTTTTAAGTCTGTCTGCATTGGAATCGAGTGCAACACAAGCGAATGAATTTGATGATTGTGTGCAGTTGATGACATTGCACACGGCAAAAGGTTTAGAGTTTCCATTAGTTTTCTTGGTTGGCGTAGAAGAGGATATTTTTCCTTCTCAGCAATCTGTTTATGACCCTGCAAAACTCGAAGAAGAACGCCGACTTTGTTACGTTGGAATTACTAGGGCGATGAAAAAATTGCATATTACTTATGCAGAAAATCGTTTTTTATATGGCAAAAGTAAAGATGCGAATAAATCGCGTTTTTTGACGGAATTACCAAAAGAATTGTTAGACGAAGTTCGACCAAAACGTGAGGTTTCGCGCCCGATTACGGCAACGACGAAAACGCCAATTTTTTCGACAAAAAAATTGCTCGAAATCGAATCAGGAAGTAAATACAAAAAAGGACAACGTGTTCATCATGAAACGTTCGGAAGTGGAGTAATTTTAAATATCGAAGGTGAAGGCACGAAAGAACGGGTTTTGATTAAATTTCGAGGTGAATCACGGTGGTTAATGACCGCTTATGCAGAATTAACCACCGTTCAATCTTAATAAATTCGTGGTTTTGGCGAAATAACGTCAACATCCCCGGTCAACGTGTACAAATGTACAGGGCGATAATCAATTTTTACCTCGCCATTTTGCAACCAAGTCAGCGTGTGTTTTAACCAATTTTCGTCGTCACGATTTGGATAATCTTCACGCGCATGACCACCGCGACTTTCAAGGCGATTTGCCGCCGCGTGAATCGCAACGGTTGCTTGAGCGAGTAAATTATCGAGTTCTAACGCTTCGACTAAATCGGTATTCCAAACTAAAGAACGGTCAGTTAATTTCAAATTTGAAAATGATTCTGAAATTATTTTCATTTCAGCAATACCTTCATCTAACGTCGATTGTGTTCTGAAAACCGCCGCTTTGCTTTGCATGGTTTTTTGCATTTCTAAACGAATTGATGCTGTATTTTTTGAACCGTTTGCATTTCGGATTTTTTCAAAACGTTCCAACGCTGGCGCGTAAAGTTCAGGATTTAAATTTGAATGTGGTTGATTTGGTGCAATCAATTCTGCACAACGCAACGCGGCGGCACGACCGAAAACAACTAAATCTAAAAGCGAATTTGAACCTAAACGATTTGCACCATGAACCGAAACGCAAGCTGCTTCGCCGATTGCCGTTAAACCTTTCACAACTTTATCAGGATTGCCATTTTCTAATGTGACAACTTCGGCATGATAATTCGTTGGAATCCCGCCCATGTTGTAATGCACCGTTGGCGTAACAGGAATAGGAACTTTTGTCGCATCAATTCCTGCAAAAATTTTTGCTGTTTCAAGCATTGCAGGCAAACGCTCATGAATCACATTCAGAGGCAAATGTTCCATGTGCAAATTAACATGGTCTTTATGTTCGCCAACGCCACGCCCAGCATTGATTTCCATCGTAATAGCTCGACTTACTACGTCGCGCGAGGCTAAATCTTTGGCGTGTGGCGCGTAACGTTCCATAAAACGTTCGCCTTCGGAATTCGTTAAATAACCGCCTTCGCCGCGTACACCTTCAGAAATTAAACAACCTGCGCCATAAATGCCTGTGGGATGAAATTGGATAAATTCCATATCTTGTAACGGCAAACCTGCACGTAAAACCATCGCATTACCATCACCAGTTACTGTGTGAGCAGAAGTGCAAGAAAAATAGGTTCGACCATAACCGCCTGTTGCTAAAATCGTTGTGTGCGCTTTGAAAAGATGTAACGAACCGTCATCTAAACACCATGCAATCACACCACGACATTCGCCATTTTCCATGATTAAATCGAGAACGATGTATTCGACAAAAAATTCGGCTTTGTGTTTTAAGGCTTGTTGATAAAGCGTGTGTAATATCGCATGACCTGTTTTATCAGCTGCTGAACAAGTGCGTTTTGCTTGACCTTCGCCGTAATGTGTTGTCATTCCACCGAATGCACGTTGATAAATTTTGCCATCAGGAGTGCGAGAGAAGGGTACACCGTAATGTTCAAGTTCGATAACTGCAGGAATCGCTTCACGACACATATATTCAATGGCATCTTGGTCGCCTAACCAATCTGAACCTTTTACCGTGTCATAAAAATGAAATCGCCAATCATCCTCTCCCATATTAGCTAATGCGGCACTAATGCCACCTTGTGCGGCAACGGTATGAGAGCGTGTTGGAAAAACTTTGGTAATACAAGCTGTTTTTAAACCTTTTTCAACTGTGCCAAGTGTGGCGCGTAAGCCTGCGCCACCTGCACCGATAACAATGACATCATATTCGTGCGTAATCATTTTTTATTCTGGATGACGAGGCGTTTCTGCAGAGCGCATAAATGAAATGGGGGCATCTTCTTCATTTTCAAAACTCACCATTTCCCAAGCATCTTTATCTTCAAGTAACGCACGAAGCAAACGATTATTTAAACCGTGACCTGATTTATAACCTGTAAATTCACCGATTAAACTATGACCAAGTAAATACAAATCACCAATAGCATCAAGAATTTTATGCTTTACAAATTCATCAGCATAACGCAAACCATCTTCGTTAATGACTTTGTTATCATCAACGACAATCGCATTGTCTAAACTGCCGCCTAATGCTAAGTTATTTTTTTGTAAAATTTCGATGTCTTTTAAAAAACCAAAGGTTCGAGCGCGACTGACTTCACGAACAAATGTGGTTGATGAAAAATCCATCGTAGCGGTTTTAACATTATGTTCGAATGCGGGATGTTCAAAATCAATAGTGAAGGTAACTTTAAATCCTTCAAATGGTTCAAATGCTGCCCATTTATCGCCATCTTCAACACGAATCGGTTTTTTAATTCGTAAGTATTTTTTTGGGCAATCCTGTTCTTTTACACCAGCGGATTGCAACAAAAATACGAATGGTCCTGCACTGCCATCCATAATTGGAATTTCTGCGGCGGTAACATCAACAATCGCGTTATCAATTCCTAATCCTGCAAATGCAGAAAGTAAATGTTCAACGGTTGAAATTTTTACGTCACCTAAAACAAGCGTGGTTGAAAGTGTTGTTTCACCAACATTTTCAGGTTTTGCTTGAATAATAATTGGCATTTCTAAATCAACACGTCGAAAATGAATACCTGTATTCGGTTCAGCAGGATGTAATGTTAAATACACTTGATCACCCGTGTGCAACCCCACACCAGTGGCTCGAATAGTATTTTTTAAAGTACGTTGTTTAATCATAACGGTTTTGCCTATTAAAAAATAACGCGCCTTATGAGCGCGTTAATGAATTTGGTTGCCGAAATAAATCGCCACAAAACTTAGTCAGCTTGTCGTCTTAAAAAGGCGGGAATATCTAGTGCATCAACATCCCAACTTTGTTTGGGTTGTGCGCCAAAACGGGTTTCACGATTTTCAGTTGAGCGTGATACTGGTGGATTTTTGCGATTTACAGTAGGTGAATCAAAACGATCATAGTTCATTTGTCCACTGTTAATTGAACGGATATTTGCATTTTTTTGTGTTGCTTTAATTTCAACAACGGGTGCGCCCATACCTGTTGCGACAACGGTTACTTTAATTTCGTCATCTAAATCGGGGTCGATTGACGTTCCAATTTTAATCGTTGCATCTTCTGCAGCAAATTGTGCCACGATGTCACCAACTTCATTAAATTCAGCTAACCCAATATCTGCTCCAGAAATGTTCACCAAAATGCCGCGTGCGCCTTTCAAGTTAATATCTTCAAGCAATGGGCAAGCAATGGCTTTTTCAGCCGCCTCACGCGCACGATGTTCACCAACAGCAATACCTGTTCCCATAATTGCTGCACCCATGTCAGACATTACAGTTCGAACGTCTGCAAAATCGACGTTAATAAAACCAGGGTGAACGATTAAATCTGTAATACCTTTAACCGCATCTAAAAGCACATCATTTGCGGCTTTGAACGCATCAACTAAAGTGACTTTGTTGCCTAAAACGGGTAACAATTTTTGATTAGGAATTGTGATTAACGAATCAACATAACGCTCTAATTCGATAATCCCTTTTTCTGCTGACTCTTGTTTTTTCTTGCCTTCAAAAACAAAAGGTTTTGTAACAACGGCAACCGTTAAAATTCCCATGCTACGCGCAATTTCTGCAACAACGGGGATTGCACCTGTTCCTGTACCGCCGCCCATTCCAGCGGTCAAAAACACCATATCAGCACCTTCTAACACTTCACGAATGCGATTCTTATTTTCTTCTGCTGCTTGACGACCTATTTCTGGATTTGTTCCTGCGCCTAAGCCTTTTGTTAATTCAACACCCAATTGGATAATAGTACCGAAATTTAATTTGCGTAAGGCTTGCGCGTCAGTGTTTGCACAGATGAATTCTACGCCTTCAATTTGATTACCTGCCATGTGGCTAACTGCATTATTACCGCCACCGCCAATCCCAATTACTTTGATAACCGCGCTCTCGCTATAGGTATCAATCAATTCAAATGCGTCTGTCATGTTTAATTCTCCTTGGATTTTGTTTATTTTTTAAAAAAGTGTTTTGTTGAAAGTGATTATTTAAAAATTGCCTTGAAACCAATTTTTGATTTTTGACATTAAGGATTCACCATTCGCTAAATCAGCAATACGATGCAAACCTTGTTGTTGGTGATGATCTCGTCCGTACATTAACAAACCAACACCTGTTGAATGAATTGGGTTTTTTACAACTTCTGTTAAACCTGTTACGTTTTGCGGACTTCCCATGCGAACGGGCATGTGAAAAATTTCTTCTGCCAGTTCAACCAATCCCCAAACTTGAGAGCTACCACCTGTTAAAACGATACCTGCTGCAATTTGTTCTTCGTAACCAACGCGTCTTAATTCAGATTGCACCAAAAGCATCAATTCTTCATAACGCGGTTCAATAATGTCGGCGAGGGTTTGACGTGAAATCTTGCGAAATGGTTTATTGTCACTGATACTTGGAACTTCAATTTCTTCATCGTTGTCATCAAGCAATTTTGTCATCGCGCAAGCATAATGTTGTTTAATTTCTTCTGCATTTGCTGTTGGTGTGCGTAAGGCAACGGCAATATCATTCGTTACTTGATCGCCTGCAATAGGAATAACTGCGGTGTGTTTAATTGCGCCTTCGATATAGACTGCAATATCGGTTGTTCCACCACCAATATCAATTAAACAAACGCCTAGCTCTTTTTCGTCTTCAGTTAATACAGAATGGCAAGACGCTAATTGCTCCAACACAATATCATCAACTTCTAAACCGCAACGCCGAATACATTTAATAATGTTTTGCGACGCACTGACACTACTTGTAACAATATGAACTTTCGCTTCTAAACGAATACCTGACATGCCAATCGGTTCTTTAATACCTTCTTGCGTATCGATAATGAATTCTTGTGGCAAAATATGTAGCACTTTTTGATCTGCTGAAATTGCAACAGCCCGCGCTGAATCAATTACACGATCAATATCGTATTGTGTAACTTCTTTGTCTTTAATTGCTACAACACCAAGAGAATTACGGCTGCGAATGTGACTCCCCGCAATACCAGCAAAAACGGAACGAATCTGACAACCCGCCATCAATTCAGCTTCTTCTATTGCTCTTTGAATTGATTGCACCGTCGTTTCTAAATTGACAACAATGCCTTTTTTTAAACCTTTTGATGGTGTTGACCCGAAGCCAATAACTTCAAGATGACCATCTCCCGTTAATTCGCCGACAATTGCAGCCACTTTTGAAGTGCCAATGTCTAATCCGACAATTAAATTTCGTTCTGTTCTTTTTGCCATTTTTTACTCTGTATTGCAGCGTGTTTTTATTTGTTTGCAGCTTGCGCGGCGGGTAAGTTTTTCCAATTTATGGGTTGTGAATTGGGTTTCCATGATACTGCATAACCATTAGGATAACGTAAATCAACAATAGACATTGCGTTGATTTGTTCGCTTTGTAAAACATCCACCGTTTTCATAAATCGTTGTAATTTTTTTAATTGATTATCGCGTCCGAGTAGAATTTCCAAGCCCGTTGTCAGCTTAATTTTCCATGCCCAACGATTGTTAATACTAAATTCTGCCATACTCATTTTTTGATCAGAAAGTGCAGTATTTACGCCTTTCATAATTTCAAGTGACTTAAGTTCTTGTCCTTGTACACCATGTAAAATCGGTAAATTTTCAAACGGTGTGATGTCTGCAGGTTTAATAATTTCGCCGCGATTACTCAAAAGTGAATCCTCCCCCCAACGTACAAGCGGGTGCTTTTCTGTCATTTTAATCGCAATCGTATCAGACCAAATACGATTAACACTCACACTTTTAACCCATGTCATCTGTGCTAGTTTTTCGTGAATACCCTGAACATCAACATCGAAAAATCCTAGATTTACTAGCGGTTCGAGCGTGGTTTGAATTTCTTCTTTAGTAACATTTTGAAATTCGCCCGTAATTTTTACACGTTTAATAGGGACAATCTGCTTCACAGCATAAACTAAGCTCGTAAATAACGCCATAATGACGATAATTTTTAGCAAACGCACGGGTTATTTCCGAAAACTCGTTTCAAGAATTCGCCACACAAGTTCATTAAAATCAACACCTGCTTGTTTTGCTGCCATCGGCACTAAACTGTGATCGGTCATACCAGGCACGGTGTTGATTTCAATCAATTGTGCTTGCCCATTTTGGTCGATAAAAACATCAACTCGCGCCCAACCTTCCACACCGATAATGTCACTCGCTTTTAACGCTAATTCTTGTAATTGTTTTTCACGCGCAGAACCTAAACCGCAAGGGCAATGATATTGCGTTGTCGTTGAATTATATTTCGCTTCGTAATCGTAAAATTCACGCGGCGTTTCAAGACGAATTATAGGCAATGCTTCACCTTGTAAAATCCCAACTGTGTATTCATCGCCCGTCACCCAACTTTCGGCATACACTTCGCAATTGCATGCAAGCGCAATTTCTAACGCCTCGACTAATTCACCGCGATTTTTCGCTTTGCTCATGCCAACACTTGAACCTTCAAGCGATGGTTTTACGATAATGGGAAAACCTAACGTTTCGATGCAGGCATCAATATCGTTTTCAGTTTTCAACACAAACCAATTTGGTGTTGGTAAATTTGCACCGCGCCAGCAAAGTTTGGTTCGCAATTTATCCATTGCCAGAGCTGACGCTAAAACGCCGCTACCTGTATATGGAATGTTTAAAACATCTAAAATCGCTTGCAAAACACCATCTTCGCCGCCGCGTCCATGAATGATGTTGAAAATACGGTCAACATTCAAATTGGCTAAGGTTTTAATAAAATTGCCCGTGACATCAACGGCTATTACATTTACGCCTTTTTCGATTAACGCATTATGAACCGCTTTGCCACTTCGCAAGGAAACCTCGCGTTCAGCTGCATTGCCTCCCATTAAAACGGCGACTTTGCCAAAATCTTGCGCTGTTCTGTTATTTAATTTCTCACCCACGATGCACACCTCCGTTTGTAACAAAATACCGTGTTTTTGCGCGACTTGTGCTTGAACATGAGCAATCATTTTTTCAATGTCGTCTGCCGTCGCGCCGCCTGCGTTGATAATAAAATTTGCGTGTTTTTCGGAAACTTGTGCGCCACCGATTTTAAAACCTTTCAAACCTGTTGCTTCAATTAAACGGGCTGCATAATCGCCTTCTGGATTTTTGAAAACAGAGCCACAACTCGGTTGATTAGTCGGTTGTGAATTGGCGCGTTTTGCAAGTAGAGCTTTTATATTTTGTTGGCTTTCGCTGGTATCACCACGCTTTAATTTTAATGTTGTCGCTAAAAACCACTCGTCATTTTTCAAATTAACGTGCCGATAACTGATTTCAAATTCATTTGCTGATTTTGTGAAAACGTCGCCGCAACGATTGAGCATTTCAACATTTCGCACAATTTCCCACGTTTCACCACCGAATGCCCCCGCATTCATTTTTAACGCACCGCCCATTGTACCTGGGATTCCTGCTAAAAATTCTGCTCCCACTAAACCTTGTTCAGCACAAAATTTTGCAACTAATGCACACGGCACGCCTGCTTCAACATAAATAGTTTCTTCATCAAGACGTTCGATTTTTTTCAAACGGTTTTTTGTATTAACAACCGTGCCACGAATGCCTCCGTCACGAATCAACAAATTACTGCCTAAACCCATCCAAAAAAGTGGTTCATGTTCGGGCAGATTTTGTACAAATTGAATCAAGTCTGCTTTGTCAGCAGGTTGATAAAATTTATCTGCAACACCACCCACACGCCAACTGGTGTAATTTGCAAGCGGCTCGTTATAACGCATTTGTCCTAACACGATGATTTAACCTGCCAATTCCTGCGAAAGTAACTGTGGTAATTGTGTTGCAATTTGTCCGACATTCCCCGCACCCATCGTTAAAATCACATCATTTTCGTGAACAATTCCTGCTAATAATTTTGGCAAATCTTCCCAATGTTCCACAAAAATCGGATCAACACGCCCACGCAACCGAATCGCGCGACTTAATGTGCGTCCGTCTGCACCTGCAATCACTTGTTCACCTGCTGAGTAAACTTCCATCAAAACCAACACATCGACTTCGGCTAAAACCTGCACGAAATCTTCAAATAAATCACGGGTTCGCGTGTAACGATGCGGCTGAAAAATCACAATGCTGCGACGCGGCGCGTAGGCTTGTTTTAAGGCTTCAAGCGTTGCCGCTAATTCGCGTGGATGATGACCATAATCATCAACAAATGTCACGTTGCCATTTTTAACAGGGAAATCACCTTGAATTTGGAAGCGTCGCCCAACACCTTTAAACGCATTCAAACTGCGTTGAATGGCGTAATCATCCACGCCCAATTTTGTCGCTACCGCAATCGCCGCAAGCGCGTTCAACATATTGTGCCAGCCAGGCATATTGAGCGTGACTTCAAGCGGTGCGTAATCGCCACGACGTTGCACAGTAAAATGCGTGTGCATTCCTTCTTGACGAATGTTGATGGCACGAAAATCGGCGTTTTCATGCACGCCGTAAGTTACCATCGGTTTTGATAACGATGGCAAAATCTCACGCACACCTTCATCATCCAAACACAAAACCGCTAATCCGTAAAAAGGCAAATGATGCAAAAACTCCACAAACGTTTCTTTCAAACGCGAATAGCTATTTTCATACGTTTCCATGTGGTCATGGTCGATGTTGGTCACAATCGCAATCATCGGCTGCAAATACAAAAACGACGCATCACTCTCATCCGCTTCAGCAACTAAATAATTCCCCGAACCGAGTTGGGCATTTGTGCCTGCGCTGTTCAATCTGCCACCGATAACAAACGTCGGATCTAAACCACCTTCAGCAAGCAAACTTGCGGTTAAACTGGTTGTGGTCGTTTTTCCATGCGTGCCTGCAACCGCAATTCCAAATCGAAAACGCATCAATTCCGCAAGCATTTCAGCGCGTGGAATTACGGGAATTCGTTGTTGATAGGCTTCATCGATTTCAGGATTTGAGCGGTCAATCGCGCTCGAAACCACGACCACGTCAACTTGCGTGACGTTTTCGCGTTGGTGTCCGATGGTGATTTGAATCCCTAATTCACACAATCTGTCGGTCGTACTGCTAATTTTTATGTCCGAACCCGACACGCTGTAGCCCAGATTTAGCAACACTTCCGCGATGCCGCTCATGCCTGTGCCGCCGATTCCGATGAAATGAATGCGTTTGACTGTGCCTAAAGGATTATCGGGAAAGTTCATTTTTTTACCTCTGAAATACAAAAGTTCGCAACGGTTTCGGTTGCATGTAAATAAGCGAGTGATTGTGCAATTTTTCGACGTTCCGCCAAATTTTCGCAGAGTGTTTCAATTTGTTTTGCCAAATTTCCTGCTGTTAAATCGCTTTGTTTTAATAAAATTGCTGCGCCTGCTTCGGTTAAATAACGTGCGTTTGCGGTTTGATGGTCATCAATCGCATTCGGCAACGGAATGAAAATAGCGGGAATGTCCATTGCGGCAACTTCGCTCACAGTCATTGCACCTGCTCGACAAATAATTAAATCAGCCCATGAATACGCTGCTGCCATGTCATCAATAAACGCGCTAACTTCTGCGTTTAAATTTAGAGATTCATATTTTTCTGCAACTTCGTTTTGCATTGCTGCGCCTGTTTGATGACGCACTTGTACGGTATTTTTTAACAACGCAATTGCATTCGGCACATTTTCATTTAACGCTTTCGCGCCTTGACTGCCACCAACGATTAAAATCTTTAATGTTTCATTCTGTGTTGAATTTGTTTTTTGTACAGAATCGACAAAACTTTTTCGCAACGGATTCCCCGTACAAATCGCATTAAATTTTGGTGCAAAACTATTTGGAAAACCTTGCAACACTTTGGTAGCAATTTTTGCCAGCAAACGATTCGTTGTGCCAACCACGCGATTTTGCTCATGAATAATCAGCGGGATTTTGAGCATTTTCGCCATCAATCCACCAGGTGCGGCAACAAATCCGCCCATGCCCAAAACCGCATCAGGTTTGCGTTGCTTCAAAATTTTTCGCGCTTCGGCACACGATTTTGCGAGTTTAAAAATCGCGCTAACTTTGCTCAAAATCCCTTTGCCGCGCAGACCTGAAACTGAAAGCCAGTCAATTTCAATCCCAGCTTCAGGAATGACACGACTTTCCAAACCTGCTTTTGTACCGAGCCATGAAACTTGCCAGCCTTGCGTTTGTAAAAATTGCGCGACCGCCAGCGCAGGAAAAATATGTCCACCCGTGCCGCCAGCCATAATTACGATGCGTTTAGTCATGCCAATAACCCTTTGGTAAATTTGCGTTATATTCGGTGACTTCGTGATGAATACGAAACAGCAACGCCACCGCACAACACATAATCATCATACTGCCGCCGCCGTAACTCATCAGCGGCAACGTCAAGCCTTTTGTTGGCAACAAACCCATATTTACGCCCATATTTACAAACGCTTGAAAGCCAAACCAAATTCCCAAACCGTAAGCAACAAAAGCTGAAAAACGTTCGCCAATTTTTTCTGCGGCAATGCCGATTGAAAAGGCTTTCCAAACAAATGCCGCAAATAATCCGATGATTGTCACCACACCGACTAAACCTAATTCTTCTGCGACCACTGAAAATAAAAAATCGGTGTGTGCTTCGGGTAAATAAAATAATTTTTGCAAACCATTACCTAGTCCCACACCAAACCATTCACCGCGTCCGAAAGAAATTAACGCTTGAACGAGTTGAAAACCTGTTTTGAGCGGGTCAGCCCAAGGATCTAAAAAACTGGTGACACGTTGCCAACGATACGGCGAAAAATACACCAACATTGCTGCCAATGTACCAACCACTGA
>JBASLW010000230.1:0-3615 GCA_049656545.1 Methylococcaceae bacterium | reverse complement strand
GCCTTATGGTTTAGTTCTTGTCACAGGTCCAACAGGCAGCGGAAAAACAGTGTCGCTTTACACAGGATTAAATATTCTTAATACGCCAGAGCGTAACATTTCAACCGCTGAAGATCCTGTTGAAATTACCGTTGAAGGCATCAATCAAGTGAACGTAAATCCGAAAGCGGGACTGACTTTCGCCACCGCGTTACGCGCTTTTTTACGCCAAGACCCTGACATTATCATGGTTGGTGAAATTCGAGATTTTGAAACCGCTGAAATTGCGATTAAAGCCGCACAGACTGGACATTTAGTTTTATCCACATTGCATACAAACGACGCGCCACAAACCCTAAATCGACTCATGCAAATGGGAATTCCACCGTTTAATATCGTATCGGCTGTTAATTTAATTATGGCACAACGTTTAGCACGCCGATTATGTGAACATTGCAAAATTCCTGCAAATTATCCTGATGGTTTTCTGCTTGAAGAAGGCTTTAAACAAGATGAACTCAGTGAATTAAAACTTTTTAAATCGGTAGGTTGTGAATTATGTAGTGCTGGTTTTAAAGGACGTGTTGGGATTTATCAGGTGATGACATTAAGTGACAAAATGCGAGCGTTAATTTTAGAAGGCGGTAATACAATGCAATTGGCTAATCAAGCAACGGCTGAAGGTATCAATGATTTACGCGCATCAGGATTAAATAAAGTTCGGCTTGGAGTCATTAGCATTGAAGAACTTAACCGCGTCACACTTGAATAGATTAAGGTTTAAAAAATGGTAGAACTCAAAAAAACAAGCAAAGCGAAAAATACGGTAAAAGAAATAGAATTTATTTGGTCAGGTAGCGATAAAAATCGCCTCAAAGTATCAGGCGAGTTAATTGCGCCTGATGAAAAATCTGCCCGCATTGAATTACGTCATCAAGGCATTTTAATTACTCGTTTAAAGAAAAAAGAAAAATCGTTATTTTCAAAACGACTTCCTAAAATTACGCCTGCTGATATTGCTATTTTTGCTCGACAATTAGCCACAATGCTAAAAGCAGGTGTTCCCGTTGTCCAAGCGTTAGATATTGTCGGACATGGCAACGAAAATATCAGTATGCGTGGATTACTTTTAACGATTAAAAATAATGTTGAAAGTGGAGACAGTTTGACGCAAGCGTTACGCAAACATCCTGATTATTTTGATGAATTATTTTGCAACTTGATTGAAGCAGGTGAACGGGCGGGGGTTTTAGAGGCGTTGCTTGATAAAATTGCGACGTACAAAGAAAAAAGTGAATCCATGAAAAAGAAAATCAAAAAAGCCCTGACGTATCCCGCGTCAGTGGTCGCTGTAGCGTTAATTGTTACAACGATTTTATTGGTTTTCGTCGTGCCTGTATTTGAAGATTTATTTAAAAGTTTCGGTGCAGATTTGCCTGTTTTTACCAAAATGGTTATTGCGATGTCGAAATGGATGCAAAGTTATTGGTGGATATTGGCAGGTATTTTAATTGGCGCGTTTTATACGTTTAAGCATTTCAAAAAAAATTCTAAATCCTTCAATTATTTGCTCGATAGAATGCTTTTGCGTGCTTCGGTAGTTGGTGTGATTATCACAAAATCAGCGATTGCGCGATTTGCGCGAACGTTAGCTACCATGTCAGCGGCAGGCGTTCCATTAGTTGAATCACTCGAATCAGCAGCAGGAACGTGTGGAAATTTACTATTCCAAGATGCCGTATTGAAAATGCGTGATGAAGTCGCAATGGGACAACGTTTGCAATATGCCATTGCAGAATCGAATTTATTTCCGCACATGGTGCAACAAATGGTGACAATTGGTGAAGAATCGGGGGCATTAGATGCAATGTTGTCAAAAGTCGCGGATTTTTACGAAGAAGAAGTCGATAACTTAGTTGATAATTTGAGTAGTTTAATGGAACCCATGATTATGGTGATTTTAGGCATTTTGGTTGGTGGTTTAATTGTGGCAATGTATTTGCCAATTTTTCAACTTGGTTCGGCGATACATTGATGCAATTTAACGAATTTTATTTTTTAACTACGCCCTTTGCTTTTACTGTGTTAATAGGTGTCATCGGATTATTGGTTGGCAGTTTTTTAAATGTCGTGATTTATCGCTTACCAATCATGATAAAACGCGAATGGCGCAACGACTGTTTAGAATTTTTAGAACTTGAAAATGATGCACCGACAGACGTTTTCAATCTTGCATTACCCGCTTCAAGCTGTCCAAATTGCCAAGCAAAAATTCGTGCTTGGCAAAATATCCCTGTTTTAAGTTATCTCTGGTTGCGTGGAAAATGTGCAAATTGTAAAACGCCGATTTCTACCCGTTATCCTGTTGTTGAATTTTTAACCGCTATCTTATCGATGATTGTCGCGTGGCATTTTGGTTTTGGTTGGCAAGCTGCGGCAGGTTTGGCTTTAACGTGGGTTTTAATTGTATTGAGTTTGATTGATTTAGATACCCAATTATTACCTGATGTCATTGTCTTGCCTATGTTGTGGTTGGGGCTAATTGCGAGTTTATTTGCCATTTTTATAGACAGTTCAACCAGCATTATTGGCGCAGTTGCGGGGTACTTAGCGTTATGGTCGGTTTATCACGGTTTTAAATTATTCACAGGCAAAGAAGGTATGGGGCATGGCGATTTCAAATTATTAGCCATGCTGGGGGCTTGGTTAGGTTGGCAGTATCTGGGATTGATTATTTTACTTTCATCTGTTGTTGGAGCATTTATTGGCATTACGTTAATATCACTAAATAAACAAAGTCGTGATGTACCAATTCCATTTGGTCCTTATTTGGCGATTGCTGGGTGGATTGCATTATTATGGGGAAACGATTTGAATCATTATTATTTTGGATAACATTCAAAATCGTGTGGATTTAAACTTGAACCGCCATAAAATCTAGCCTAAACTCAAAATCGACCTGCGACGATGTGTCGCATCTTTTTCGTTTAAGGAGATTTTATGAGCGCGTTTAATCAGTCACGTCGTCGTTTTTTAACGCAAACAGGTTTTGGTGTTGCAGGTTTATCCGCCCTGCCCTCAATTGCAAATGCAATGCAAGGAATGGGAATGGGCGGTATGCACCATTCAGGCGATTTTGAAATGCCAAAACTTGCTCCAACAAAAGCCTCACCTAATTTTCATCCTGATGTTGAAATCGATTTGTTTTGTCACGCTACGCAAATTCCTATTTTAGACGGTTCAAAAACCAGTGTTCTCAAATACACTGCAAAACTCGTAAAAGGTTCAAAAGACACGATTACTGACATTCCAAATTCATTTTTAGGGTCGATTATTCGTCTGCAAAAAGGGCAAAAAGTACGAATCAATTTGCATAACGGCTTATCTGTACCAACGGTAACGCATTGGCATGGTTTGCACGTTCCACAAATTATGGACGGACATCCGATGTATTCGATTGATTCGGGTGAAATTCGTGTTTATGAATTTGAAGTGGTAAATCGCGCCAGCATGAATATCTATCATTCACACCAACATGGCGCGACGGCAAAGCAAGTCTATTTAGGTATGGCAAGCGCAATCATTGTTAATGATTCCGAAGAAGCCGCGTTGGATTTACCCTCTGGGGAATTTGAA
>JBASLW010000229.1:0-9870 GCA_049656545.1 Methylococcaceae bacterium | reverse complement strand
AACTAAGAGGGTAAGCGGTATATAATCACACGTTTTCATTAAACTTTCACTAAATTCACACTGGAAAAAAGTATGCTGGGCAAACTCGTCAAACTCGTTATAGGTAGCCGCAACGACAGGCTGATTAAGAAAAAAAGAGTATTAGTTAAAAAAGTCAACGCACTGTCTTCGGAATACGAAAAACTGTCTGACGAAGCATTAAAAAATAAAACGCAAGAATTTCGTGACCGTTTGGAAAATGGCGAAAAATTAAACCAGCTTTTACCCGAAGCCTTTGCAACGGTGCGCGAAGCCTCGACGCGCGTTTTTGGAATGCGTCATTTTGACGTGCAAATGATTGGCGGGATGATTTTGCATAATGGCAAAATTGCTGAAATGAAAACAGGCGAAGGCAAAACCTTAATGTCTACGCTTGCCGCTTATTTAAATGCGTTGCCTGCTCGCGGCGTTCATGTTGTCACCGTCAATGATTATTTGGCAAAACGTGATAGCGAAACCATGAGCAAACTGTTTAGTTTCTTAGGTTTAACAACAGGCGTGATTTTGTCACAAATGGAAGCACATGAACGTCGTCATGCTTACAATTGTGATATTACTTACGGAACAAATAATGAATTTGGTTTCGATTATTTGCGCGACAATATGGCATTCACACTTGACCATAAAGTACAACGTGATTTGCATTTTGCGATTGTCGATGAAGTGGATTCCATTTTGATTGATGAAGCGAGAACGCCGTTAATCATTTCAGGTCCGACCGACGATACCAGTGATTTATACATTAAAATCAACGCCATCATTCCCCTTCTAAAAAAACAACCCAAAGAAAATGAAGCTGGTGATTATTCAGTTGACGAAAAATCAAAACAAATTCATTTAACCGAAGATGGTCACGAAAACATTGAACGTTTGCTTGCTGAAAACGGGTTAATTCAAGAAGGCACCAGTTTATACGACGCAATTAATTTGCGTTTGATGCACTACATGAACGCAGCCTTACGCGCTCATGCTTTATTTAGACGTGATGTTGAATACATCGTAAAAGATGACCAAGTTATTATCGTCGATGAATTTACAGGTCGCACAATGCCAGGTCGTCGTTGGTCAGAAGGTTTACATCAAGCCATTGAAGCCAAAGAAGGCGTGCGAATTCAAAATGAAAATCAAACACTTGCCGCCATTACCTTCCAAAATTATTTCCGTTTATACGAAAAATTATCAGGCATGACGGGAACAGCTGATACCGAAGCATTTGAATTAAATAAAATTTACGGTTTAGAAGTGGTAGTTGTACCAACGCATCGACAAATGATTCGCCGTGATTTAGGCGACGTAGTATTTTTAACTGCAAGAGAAAAATATGAAGCGGTTGCAAACGATGTCAAAGAATGTGTGTCACGCGGTCAGCCTGTTTTAGTGGGAACAACGTCGATTGAAAATTCGGAATTGTTGTCCGATTTATTAACAAAACAAGGCATCAAGCACGAAGTATTAAATGCAAAACAACATGAACGCGAAGCACATATTATTGAACAAGCGGGTCAACCGTATGCCGTAACCATTGCGACAAATATGGCGGGACGTGGAACTGACATTGTTTTAGGTGGTAATTTAGAAGCAGAATTACACGCGCTAGGCGATGTTTCTCAAGCCGAAAAAGATAAAGTGCGCGGCGCGTGGCTTGACCGTCATAACGCCGTTGTTGCAAGCGGTGGTTTACACGTTATTGGTTCAGAACGTCACGAATCACGCCGTATTGACAACCAATTACGCGGGCGTTCTGGTCGTCAAGGCGACCCAGGTTCAACGCGATTTTTCTTATCGCTCGAAGATGATTTGATGCGAATTTTCGCCTCAGAACGAGTTGCAGGCTTAATGCAAAAACTCGGCATGGGTAACGGCGAAGCGATTGAACATCCTTGGGTAACACGTTCAATTGAAAATGCACAACGCAAAGTTGAAGCACATAACTTCAACATTCGTAAAGAAATTTTGGCTTATGACGACGTAGCAAACGACCAACGTAAAGTAATTTATTCACAACGTAGCGAAATCATGGCGGCAGATGATATTTCTGAAATCATCACTGCAATTCGTGAAGATGTGGTGAATAACATGATTTCGCTTTACATTCCTGCCCGCACGATGGTTGATCAGTGGAACATCAAAGGATTAGAAGAACATCTGCAATTAGAATTTGGCGTTGAAATTGCGGTACAAAAAATGCTTGATGAAAATAAAAAGCTGCAAGAAGAAGGATTGCGTCAAAAAATCATCGACATTTTAGAGGCTAATCATGCTGAAAAAGAAGAGTCACTCGGTGCAGATACGTTACGCAATGTTGAAAAAACCTTCATGTTGCGAGCTTTAGACCATAACTGGAAAGAACATTTAGCCGCAATGGATTATTTGCGCCAAGGGATTCATTTCCGAGGTTATGCACAAAAAGACCCCAAACAAGAATACAAGCGTGAAGCATTTGAAATGTTCACGAATTTACTTGAAACCATTAAATTTGAAGTAGTGGGTTTGTTGTTCAAAATTCCAATGCAACCTAGCGCGTTAGATTTGGAATTAGAAGCGGAGTTTGCAGCATTAGAAGCGTCGGCTGGCATTCCGAATCAAACAATTGAACATGACAGCGAACATTTAGCTGCAATTTCGGATAGCGAACAACCTACTTTTGTTGAAATGCCAACCCATTTAACACAAGGTAGCGTGGGGCGAAATGATCCATGTCCTTGCAAATCGGGCTTGAAGTACAAACAGTGTCACGGAAAATTGGCATAACGTTGATGAAATAAATCGCGTTTATGTCTTAAGAATAAACGCGATTAAAAACGCATTAACTTTGAAAAATCATGAATTGGTTAAAAGATAAACTTCATAAGCCCGACTTTAAAATTGATTTTTCGCGTTTTAATAAAAAACCGACAACGATTTTGGGCATTGACATCACCACAACCGTTATAAAACTTTTAGAACTGAGCCGTGATGAAAATCATAATTATAAAGTCGAAAGTTACATGGTTTCACCGTTACCACGCGATGCCGTTGTTGATAAACAATTAACCAATGTTCAAATTATTGGTGACGCGATAAAAAAAACCGTTCAACGTTCTGGAACAAATTTAAAATTAGCCGCCGTTGCTGTAGGGGGGTCTTCTGTCATTACAAAATTGATTACGCTGCCCAAAGGTTTAACCGATGATGAAATGGTTGAACAAATTATGATTGAAGCAGAGCAATACATCCCTTATAGCATTGAAGAAGTCAATTTTGATTTTGAGGTGCAAAGCGAAAATGAAGTGGATGCTAATCGTTTAAATGTCTTGCTTGCCGCCTCACGTCGTGAAAATGTGGATGACAGAGTGGCAGCTTTAACGATTGCGGGTTTAAAAGCAAAAATTGTTGATATTGAAGCCTTTGCCATTGAAAATGCGTTTGTTTTACTCGCCAATCAATTACCTTATTCTGTTAAAAATAAAACGATTGTCGTGATTGAAATTGGCGCGAATATCACAACATTACACGTTCTCTACGATTCGCGTGCCATTTACACGCGCGAGCAAAATTTTGGGGGACGGCAATTAACTGAAGAAATACAACACAGTTACGGATTAAGTTTTGAAGAAGCAGGTATTGCTAAAAAATTGGGTGGATTACCTGATAATTATGAAGCTGATGTACTCAATCCTTTTAAACGCAGTATGGTTCAACAGATTCAACGCGCTATCCAATTTTTTGTTGCCTCAAATGCGAATCGTCCGATTGATGCTGTGATTCTTGCAGGTGGATGTGCAGCGATTTCAGGAGTTGATAAATTGGTTTCTGATACGTTAGATGTGCCTACCTATATTGCAAATCCTTTTGTGAATATATCGCTGTCATCTCGCGTGAATGCTCACAATTTGGCAAAAGATGCTCCAACAATGTTAATTGCATGTGGTTTAGCATTACGGAGTTTTGATAATGATTAAAATAAACTTATTGCCTTGGCGTGAAGAATTACGCAAACAAAAACAAAAAGACTTTAATAATGCTTTTTTAATGTGGATTATGTTTGCGATTACCATTTTTGTTGGTATTCATTTTTATTTTGATAATCAAAAAACATATCAAAACCAGCGTAACAAACGGTTGCAAGATGCGATTGCCGTGTTAGATAAAAACATTATTCAAATTAAAAACATTGAAGAATCTAAAAAACATCTTTTGAATAAAATTAAAGTGATTCACGATTTGCAGCGTTCACGCCCCGAAACGGTGCATTTATTTCATGAAATTCCCCACTTAACACCAGACAGTTTGTTTATTACCAAATTAACGCGCACTGGTAGAAATTTAACATTTGAAGGTAAATCTCAATCGAATGCGTTGGTATCCGCATTTATGATAGCGATTGAAAATTCAAACGGCTTACAAATTCCTTCATTGGATATTATTAAAGCACAAGAAAAATTAGCGACAGATAAATCATCAAGCAATGAAAAATTACAAGATTTTACATTGCGAACTGTTCAACGTGATTTGCCAAAAATGGAATAAAACGATGGATATAAATTTAACAGAAATGGATTTGTCTGACATCGATTGGGATTTTAATGAAGCATGGCGTTGGCCTCGACCTATTCGCATTAGTGTAATTATTTTTTGCTGTGTGGCTATCATTGGTGCAGGTATTTATTACGACACGCTATCACAAATACAAGAACTAGAGGTTTTGCAAAAAAAAGAAGCCGAATTAAAATTAGCGTATGAATTTAAAGATTCTCAAGCTGCTAATTTTTTGGCATATCAACAACAACTTTCTGAAATTAAAGCAAAATTAAACAGTATTGTTAAGCAAATGCCACTTGAAGAAGAAGTCGCGGGGTTGTTGATTGATATTTCTCAAACGGGGATTTCAAGTGGATTAGAATTCAAATTATTCAAACCTGCGCCTGCTGTTAAGCGCGATTTTTATTCTGAATTACCAATTAACATTGAAGTCGTTGGAAAATACGAAGCATTATTGGTTTTTATTAGTGGTTTAGCGTCTTTGCCACGCATTGTGACAATTCATGATTTAAACATTGTTCCTGTTGATAAAACAAAAGTAAGCAAGCACAGTGTGATGGTGATGTCGGTTCTTGTTAAAACTTACCGCGAAAATGCAGAAACAAAAAACGGCGAGACGAAAAATGCGGTTAAATAAAATCCCTTTTTTATTTGTGATGGTAACGACAGCAAATTTAACCGCGTGCGAAAATAATGATTTCACCGATTTGCAACGTTATATGGACAGCGTAAAGGCTCGCCCTAAAAGTGCGATTAAACCGTTGCCTGATTTTCAGAATGTTGAACCTTTTATTTTTAAAGGCGATGCCAATTTACGCGATCCATTCAAATTGGTTGAAAAAAATCGGTTACCTCAAAATGGCGAACAAGAAGAAGGTGAAATTGAACCTGATAATGGCATTCATCCTGATTTAAATCGTACAAAAGAACCGTTAGAAGCATTTCCTTTAAGTAGTTTAAAAATGGTCGGTACGCTTAAAATGAATTCAGTTTTATGGGGTTTAATAAAAGGGGAAGGAAACACCATTTATCGTGTCAAAAAAGGAGATTATCTAGGTGCAAATGATGGAAAAATTATCTCAATTGAAAAAAATAAAATTGAATTACTCGAAATTATGCCCAGCAATCCTGGTCGATTTATTGAGCAATCTACCTCGTTAACACTAGCGGAATAATTTTAATGTTGATGCTAAAAATAAAATCACGTTCTTGTTTATTCATTATTTTTCTATTTTTGCTTCCTATTTTTGCTTATGCAGAACCTATCACGTTGTCAGCAATCAACTTTAGTTCGCAAAGTAACGATAAATTACAAGTTCAAATTGATTTTTCAGGCACAGCTCTAAAACCAAAAGTTTTTAAAACAGATAATCCAGCGCGGGTGGTACTTGATTTTGCAGGTGTCAAAAATGGCTTATCAAAAAAAATCTATCCAATCAATCAAGGTGTTGCATCAAATGCGTATGTGATTGAAGCCGATGGACGAGTGCGCGTCATTTTAAATTTAAGCGAAGCAATCCCTTATGATGTTCAAACTAACGGTAATAATGTTTTAGTAACGCTGTCAGCTGACAAAAACACAAAATTAGCTACACCCAAAACGCATTCCCCTAAATTAAGTACCGCTGAAACGACAACGGCTACAAATATGAAAGTCGCTGAATACATTCCTCAACAGTTAATCAGTGGTTTTGATTTTAAACGCGGCGATAAAAATGAAGGGCGCATTTTAGTATTATTAGCCAACCCAAACACGTTAGTGAATGCAAAAAAAGAGAATGGCAAAGTCGTTATCAATTTCTTAAATACGCAACTTCCCGATGGATTAGCAAAACGATTAGATGTGTCAGAATTTGCAACGCCCGTTAAATTTATTGACACCGTTTCAACGCAACAAGAAACCACCTTAACCGTTACAACAATTAACGAATTGTATGATTATTCAGTATTTCAATCAGATGGTTTATTGACAATTGAATTTCGTCCTTTAACCGATGCTGAAAAAGAAAAAGAAGAAAAAAGTCGCGTGAAATATACGGGGGATCGCTTATCGTTGAATTTTCAAAATATCGAAATTCGTAACATCATTGCTATTTTGGCAGAATTTACAGGGCAAAATATGGTTGCTGGTGACGATGTATCAGGTACGATTACGTTAAAAATTGATGATGTTCCTTGGGATGAAGCCCTTGATTTTATTATGATGACTAAAGAATTAGGTAAATATCAAACAGGAAATGTGACGCTGATTTCACCACTTGATAAAATCAAAGACTACAAAGAAAAACAACAAAAAATGGAAGAAGTCGTTGAAAAATCCGACGCACTGATTACTGAATATATCAAAATCAATTTTGCCAAAGCAGAAAGTTTTAAAAGTTTGTTAAATGGTTTGGATACGGGAGCATTTGGGAGTTGTGGCGCAAGTGATTCGACAAGCAGCAACAGTTCGAGTTCGCAATCAAATAACTTGTCAAACACGAATGATCCGAATGAAATCAATCAGAATACTATTTCACGTTCACCACGCAGCGCATTTTCTAATACAGGACTTCTTGCACAGAATCAAATCGCTGGCGGCATTGACCCAAAAGAAAATCGTTTATTATCAACACGAGGTTCAGCGATTGTCGATTCGCGTACTAACACGTTAATTGTTAAAGATACTGCTAAAAAACTTGAGGATGTTAAAAACTTGATTCACAAATTGGATGTACCTGTCCAACAAGTCATGATTGAATCTCGAATTGTGATTGCTGACGATACGTTTGCACGAAATTTAGGCGTGAAATTTGGTGCTGGAAAACAAGGAAGTGTTGATAATTCAACAAATTATGGTATAGGTGGTGGTGGAACTCGTGGCACGCCAAGCACAAAAAACATCGCGTTAAATGATTCACTAATAGATTTAGGCGCACACACGATTGGCACAACGCCACCCGCCGCATTAGGTATGACATTAGTTCGCGGCGCAGACTATGTTTTAAATTTAGAAGTTTCTGCCTTGCAATCAGACGGACGCGGCGAAAGCATTTCAAATCCGCGTGTCATGACGATGAATCGTTGCACGGCACACATTATTCAAGGTGTAAAAGTACCTTATGTGACGTTACCGACAACGATTAACAACTCAAATACGCAGGGCATTGTAAAATTTGAAAATGCGTCTTTAGAATTAAATGTAACACCGCAAATTACACCTAGTGGTTCTGTTTTAATGAATTTAGTTATTAGAAAAGATAGCGTAAATGAAGCGTTAAGTCTTAACACTGGCGTGAATAAAGTGTTGGATAATCGGGAAGTTAAAACCTCTGTTTTGGTCGAAGACGGTGAAACTATTGTTTTAGGTGGTGTTTATGAAGACAATGATTCAACGACGAAAAACAAAGTCCCATTTTTTGCAGATTTACCATTGATTGGCGATTTATTCACAAACAGCGCGAAAACCAGTAATAAAAAAGAACTGTTAATTTTCGTTACGCCTAAAATTGTCAAAGACAATCAGGCAGTGCAATAAGCACAGAATTAACAACGTAATAATACAAATTTTAACTACAAGGACAGCATGAAACAGTCAGAAAATATTTATTTAATCGGCTTAATGGGCGCAGGAAAAACCACCGTAGGACGCTTACTCGCGCGGGCGTTGCAATTGTCTTTTTATGACAGTGATAAAGCCATTGAAGAACGTACAGGCGTTGATATTTCAACCATTTTTGAATTTGAAGGTGAAGCGGGTTTTCGTAATCGTGAACAAAAAATGATTGCTCAATTAACCGAAATTAACGGCATCGTTTTAGCAACAGGTGGCGGCGCGATTTTGCGTGAAGAAAACCGTCAATTGTTAATGGAAAAAGGGTTTGTTGTTTATTTGCATTGCGATGCAAATCGTTTGTTTGAACGTACACGCCGTGATTCACAACGTCCATTGCTTGACGTTGATGACCCTAAAAAACGCATTGAAGCCTTATTAGAAGAACGTCAACCTTTGTATTTAGCAAGTGCTGATTTAGTCGTTGATACAGGTGAATTACAAAGCAAAGATGTTGTCACACATATTTTAGATGCCTACCAATTTGCCCAAAATTAAAAAATGAAAACGTTAAATGTCGAATTAGGTGAACGTCGCTACCCAATTTATATTGGTGAAAATGTGTTGTCACAAGCTGAATTTCTCAGGCAGCACATCAAATCAAAACAAGTTCTCGTCGTTACAAATGAAACTGTCGCACCTTTGTATTTAGAAAAGGTGCTTTCAAATTTGAACGCATACCAAGTTGAAAGTGTGATTTTGCCTGATGGCGAACAATTTAAAACGCTCGATTCGCTCACTCTAATTTTTGACAAATTATTGGCATCAAAATTCAGTCGCAACGCGACATTGATTGCATTAGGTGGTGGTGTCATTGGTGACATGGGCGGCTTTGCAGCGGCGTGTTATCAACGCGGCATCACGTTTATTCAAATTCCAACGACGTTATTAGCGCAAGTTGATTCGTCTGTGGGTGGTAAAACAGGCGTAAATCATCCACTCGGCAAAAATATGATTGGCGCGTTTTATCAACCCCAAGCTGTGATTGCTGATGTTAATGTTTTAGATACCTTAGACGACCGCCAACTCGCGGCGGGTTTAGCTGAAGTGATTAAATACGGCTTAATTCGGAATGAAGAATTTTTTGTTTGGCTTGAAGAAAATATCGAAGCTTTGTTGGCGCGTGATAAAAACGCCCTGACCTATGCAATTGAACAATCGTGCATGATGAAAGCCGAGGTTGTCGCCGAAGATGAACACGAAGGCGGTATCCGCGCGACCTTGAATTTAGGACACACTTTTGGTCATGCCATTGAAACGGGTATGGGTTACGGTCGTTATTTACACGGCGAAGCCGTGGCAATTGGAACGTGTTTAGCGGCGGATTTATCGCAACGCAAAGGCTTTTTAAACGCCGATGATGTAGCGCGAATCGTGAGATTATTTGAACGTGCAAACTTGCCTGTGAAATCACCGACTGAATTAAGTACAGAACGTTTTATTGATTTAATGGCAGTCGATAAAAAAAATGTTGATGGTGCAATTCGCGTAATTTTGCTAGAAGCGATTGGTAAAGCGACTTTGCCAATGTTGGTAGATAATTTGTCTTTGACGCAAACGTTAGAAAGTTATGGCAGATAACGGTCTTTTTTCAGTTCTCGAAAATCACAGTTCTTTTGATAATGAAGGACTGGAAGTTTTGCAGCTGATTACAAAAGAACGAACTCAACGATTCGCGTTATTGCAGCATTTAATTCCGAATTTGAAACAGCATTTAA
>JBASLW010000228.1:0-3282 GCA_049656545.1 Methylococcaceae bacterium | reverse complement strand
CTGCACCAGCTAATCCAAGTTTATAAGCCAAATTAAGACCAGAGCGATCGGTATTAACAACTAAAACATCCTCGTCATTAACCAACATATCTACAAAAGCTGAATCATTACCGAAACCATCAAGCAACAACTTTGATGGGGACAACGTACTTATTATTTCTTGAACAATAAATCGTTCACCAACCTCATATAACATTTTATTGTCATCATCAACGACATTGTTCATTTTACCTCAATAATTTAATTACAATCTGTCAAATACCGAACCATTGGAAGGGGTAAATATCTTGTGATAGAGCCGCGTTGCATATTCATCGGTATCACCAGCAATGTAATCACAAATCACTCGCAATTTATCATTCTCCTCGCTCTGGCGTAGGTACTTTGCATAATGTTTTTGCTCTAACAAACGTTGTGGATTATTCGCTAAGGCTTCAAACAAACGCAGAATCATTTGTTGTCCTTTATAAACTAACGTTTGGACCTCTGGTGTCTCGATTACTTTGAGCGCGACAATACGTTTAAACATTTCTAATTCTTGCACCAACGTTTTTGACATCACAGCCTGTAAATCAAGCAAAGGACTGGCAAAGCAATTTCTGGCGTTAATTTCAATTTGGCTGACGAAATAATTTACCAAGTAGCTAATCGCTTTTTTGCGAATTCGATTCTTTCCTGAAAACAAATCTTGGGTAATTTTTGTTTTTATTCCGTTACGTTCATAGTCTGGAAAGCTAACAGTCACAAGGTTTAACCAATCTTTCTCGGTAATTAAATTTAGAGCAATGCCGTCTTCTAAATCATGAATACCATAAGCAATATCATCTGCTAGCTCCATAATGGAAGTATCAAAACTTTTGAACTGGGTTTTACTGTGCTTATTTGGACTTGGATTTGTGGTTAAAAAACGTTGTACATCTTCGGTTGAAAACGGTTCTAAAATCCAATGGAAATAGGCTTGGTCACAGTCAAATACACTGCATTTTGGTGGGTAAAAAGAATCGATGTTGAGCGGGGCTTTATTGGAATCATAAACGTCTGTATTTACGACACGCGAATATGTTGCAGGATATTTTATAAGCCCTAATAGTGTGCGTCGGGTAAGATTTAAACCGTCGCAATCAGAGTATTCACCTAATTGTGTACAAATACGCAATGTTTGAGCATTCCCTTCAAATCCACCGTGATTTCTCATAGCATAATTGAGAGCAACTTCTCCGCCATGTCCAAAAGGCGAATGTCCAATATCGTGTGCTAATCCAATCGCTTCAATTAGATTTTGTGAAGGAATAAATTGAGCGTATTCATCATGATATTTTTCGTATAAATGCTCTGCAATACCACCTGCTATTTGAGCTACTTCTAGGGAGTGAGTTAGACGAGTTCGATAAAAATCGCTTTCGCCCAATCCTAAAACTTGTGTTTTTCCTTGAAGTCGTCGAAATGATGCAGAATGAATAATACGCGCTCTATCGCGTGCATAATCATCTCGATTATGGCTGGATGTTTCGTATTTTCGTTCTTCCCAGCTATCCATGTGATGTTTTTTCTTTGTAAGAACAATACAACTGCTCAACTTCTTGTCTTGCCCAAGGCGTTTTGCGTAAAAATTTTAGGCTAGATTTAATACTTGGTTCGTTATAAAAACAGCGAATTTCTATCAATTTACTCAGCTTTTGCCAACCATATTCAGAAACTAATTCATTGAGAATAGTTTCTAATGTCACGCCATTTAGATATTGTGAAATTTTTTTGGTGGTCATTTGTTCTGAATTTCTTTTAAACATTCACGAAGAACAGAAATTGCATTATGTTTTGACAATTCTTGAATATCCAAAAGAACAACTTGTTTGAATGTATCAAGGTCTTCAAAAGGCATCAATTCTGGCTCACTAGAGCCTTCATTTACACTTTCTGGTAACAATCCCTTAGCCTTAGCAATTTCAGTCTTAATTTGAGCGACAGAGAGGTTTTTATTGAATGCAGCTTGGTAGACCCTATCTGCTACGTCTGCGTTGATTGGTGCGCTGATTTCGTAGCAAGCTGTTAAAGATATTCCTTCACGGTCTTTATCTTTAAAGTAACTTGCAAAATTCATAAATCTTGTACGAGCTTGTCTTGTGTCGGAACATAATGCTCCAACAGATTCAACCCACTCACCAAATTCATTATTTGATGAAAATCTTTGACGAGCTTCAAGTAAAATGAGTCCTTTTAAAAATTGTGATTGTTGATCAATTTGACCATAACGATCCGCTAATTGTTCCAAAGATAAATCACTTAACGCAGATTGCCCCGCTTCGTTAATAATACTTTCTTTTATCGTTTGTAAGTCTTTATTATCTTTTACTCGTTGAGGAATTCTATTGCTTACCATTTTAAAATCTCGTTAACTAAGTTTTCAATTTCTGTTTTTGCTTTTTCGTTATTTGTTTCAATTACACCTAAACCAACAGCAATAGCATCTCGGTATATTTTACGATCACTAACAGTAGTATTGAGTAATTTTAAATCTGAGTATTGCTCAAGTAAATTTTTAGAATCTTTAATTTCCTTAACAGCGGGATTAGTAGGTGACATTGTTAAAACACAATAAGCCTCTAATTTTTTATTGATATTTTTTATTGATTTAACAATGCCAGCTACTATTGGCACTGTATCAAGGTCTGGTTGCGATGGTCTGCATGGCACGATAAATATATCAGCAGCCATTAAGCCAGTTCGTAGTTCTTTGGAATCTCTTCCTTGGCAATCTGCAACAATAAAATCATATCTTTTACTAAGATTTCTCAGTGTGTCTTCTATATCATCATATTGCCTAACACATTCAATTTGCTTTTTCTTTGTAGATTTACGGTCATGTACCCAATTTGCACTTGTACTCTGTCTGTCTGCATCGACAAGAATGACATCTTTATCGTGGGTAGCTAAAAATGTAACAATGTTGGTAGCTAAAGTTGATTTACCTACCCCTCCTTTTTCTGAACCAATAAGAATAATCATGCTGATGACTGTTTGAATTAAATTTTATTTTTGTGACTTTAGTTTTTTGAAAGTTCCGTGTCAATCATTGAAATTTATTTATTAAGTTAGAAGTAATGTTTTCTTAGATATTCTTTTCAAAACTTTTGTTTTGACGACAAACGCTTTGTTTGTTGTTTTTATGTTTTTATGTTTTTATGTTTTTACATGATTTCTAGTCTAAAAAATAATTATTAAAATCAATATATTAAGATGTGATATGACGAGTGATTTGGTGTGATATGACGAGTGATTTGGTGT
>JBASLW010000227.1:0-2859 GCA_049656545.1 Methylococcaceae bacterium | reverse complement strand
CCGCATAAAGTGCGTCATTCAATAACAAACCAGAAAGCACTGCTGACATTGGCGTTGGACCTTCTGAATGCGCGTCAGGCAACCAATTATGTAATGGCACTAAACCGATTTTTGTGCCGTATCCAATCAGCAAAAACACGAATGAAATTTCTAAAATATCAGGATTTAATTGCGTCGCTTCTTCATGCAAAACCGACCAGAGCAAGGCGTTTTCAGGATTGCCCAATTTTTCTGCGGCGTAATAAAGCAAAATTGTTCCGAACAATGCTTGCGCGATACCAACACCACACAAAATAAAATACTTCCAAGCCGCTTCAATCGATTCAGGTGTGCGATACAAACTCACGAGTAATACCGTTGCAAGCGTCGCACCTTCCATTGCAACCCACATGATGCCCATGTTGTTAGTCGTCAAAACCAAATACATTGCCAACATAAAACCTTGATACATTGAGTAATAAAGTTTTAATCGCCCTTCGGTAAGTTTGCCAAGTTCGATTTCATGCGCCATATACGGTGCAGAAAATAACGAAGTCGTAAAACCAACAAACGCTGTCAACACAATCAAATACACGTTAAACGAATCAATCAAAAATGCTTTGCTTTCGGACAAAATTGTTCCATGTTGAAAAACGGTTGTCGCAAGCCAAATCGTAATTCCTAAACTGACGGCGTTAATGTAAGTATTGAGTTTGCCAATATCTTTGTGATGCCCCGTCGATGCGAAAAAGGCAATTCCCGCTACAGAGAGGAATAATAGTAAATAAACCACAATCATCTTTCCACCTCATGTAATTTGTTCATCATATCGACATCAAGCGAATCAATGCTGGTGCGAATGTGAAAAAAGAAAATACCGAATAAAACCGCTGCAACTAACACGTCAAACGCCACGCCCAATTCAACAACCATCGGCATTCCATCAGTTGCGACCATCGCGGCGAAAAATAAGCCGTTTTCAATCGACATAAAACCCACAACATGAGCCACAGCTTGACGATGAGAAATCATGAGCAACAAACCCAATAAAACAACCGACAAACTCACCACCAACGCATTCAGCATAATCATCGAGGACGTGTGAATAATCGGTTGCAGAACGTAATAACTAAAAATCATCAAACTCGCACCGCTTAACATGACGGCGGTATTATTTTTCAATGCTTCAACGTCACGGTGAATGTTCATCGCAAACACTTGTTTTTGTAACATCACGGGAATGAAAACCACTTTAAGCACAAAGGTCAGTAAAGCCGAAATATACAAATGCGGGCTGTGTAATTCATTCGCCGCTAAAATCGCGGTCAACGTCAGCAACATTCCTTGCATCGCAAACACAAAAATCAAGCGCGGCAAACGTCCTTGTCCAAGCATCAAAAATGACATCAATCCCACCAACGCTGACATCGATAAAATGGCTTGCGTGTAAAAATCCTGTGTTTCAATGTTCATCGCGTGGACTCCAAAATGATGTGACTGAGCATTCCAAGTAAGCCCAACAAATAGGCAAATCCCAAGTATTCTTGCACGCGGAATAAACGCATTTTGGCAACAGCCGTTTCTGCTAAAGCCAGAAAAATTGAAAGAACAACAAGTTTTAAAACCAACGCGATTAACGCAAAACTTAATGCACCAAACGTAAAACTTTGTGCGATTCCCCAAGGAAAAAATAAGTTCGCAATCAATACGCCGTAAAGCATCAATTTGAGTTGGCTTGCCCATTCGATTAACGCTAAATGCCGACCGCTGTATTCCAAAATCATCGCTTCGTGAATCATGGTCAGTTCTAAATGCGTAGTCGGATTATCAACAGGAATACGCCCAGTTTCAGCAACTGCGACTAAAATCAGCGCAAACAACGCAAACACAAATGACGGATGCAACGTCGAACCACTGTTCAAAATATGATGAATTGCGCCCGACAAATCGGTATTTGATGCGGTCATCGTAATCGTAAAAACTGCCATGAGCATTGCGGGTTCAGCGAGTGAAGAAACCGTCATTTCGCGTGAGCTACCCATGCCGCCAAACGCTGTGCCAACATCTAAGCCTGCCAACGCTAAAAAAAATCGTGCAAAAGCAAAAAATCCTACCAACACAATCACGTCTGCGCTTTCAGAGGTCGGCATATCGACAGCAATTAGTGGAATCACAGTTGCCGCTAAAACCATCATCGTGAAAATAATGTAAGGCGCAACGCAAAATAACCACGACGCATCTTCAGAAATCACAGGTTGTTTGCACGTTAATTTGAGCAAATCCCGATATGGTTGTAAAAATGACGGTGCGCGACGATTTTGTAATCGGCATTTACAAAATTTAAGAAAACCCGCGAGCAACGGCGCAAGCGCGACAAATAAAACCGTTTGTAAAATAGCGATTGCCCAGTTCATAAGCTCACCACCCAAAGGAGAAGAATTAACGTTGCCAACGAATAACCAAGATACGTCCGAATGTTGCCCGTTTGAATACGCCCAACTTGTTTAGCGATGCGATTTACACCGCGTTCAATTGGTTGATAAACATGAACCCAACTGTGGTCTTGAATATGAAGTGAATAACGCACCTCAGCAACATTAAGTTTGGTATTTTCGCGCATGGTTTTTTCGACTTTTTCATCAATCAAAAATACCGTTGCGAAAATGCGTCGTAATGGCATGGTGAACGCGCTTGAGGTGTATTGCATTCGTGGCGATAACGCACCAAAACCACAATCCCAAGTCGGTGCAATTCGCGCTTTTTTCGCGCCTTTGCCATGTAAAAAGAAAAATAAAACCAACGCGGTAATTAACACGCTAATCAAAATTAACAAGGGAGAATAAGACGCTTGTTGCATCGAAACTGGCGCAAGCCAGAGTG
>JBASLW010000226.1:0-26463 GCA_049656545.1 Methylococcaceae bacterium | reverse complement strand
AAACGCAATTCGTCTAAACTTTTGTCGGCTAAACGTTCTTTACCATAGTCTGAACTCGGTTCAGGCAATTCTTCGGTGTCGTCACGTTCTTCAATCCACTTTGCGCGTAAGGCTGTTAAACCTTTTTTCAAATCGACTTCCACATTTGGGTCGGTATAAACGCCCGATGTGTCATAAACATAAAGTGGATGATTTTTTTCAATTGCGCCGAAATGCGCGGGTGTGTCGGACAAGGTAATTTTACGCATAGGAACTTGAATATCAGGGCGGGAACCTTGAACGTAGATTTTTTCTGATGCGGGATAGGAATCGATTTTGATATTGCTTGCAGTCATGCTTGCTCTCTTTTAAAAATGATAAAAAAGCGCAGGGAAGATTTTTTGAGGCTTTCCTACGCTGGGATTAACCAGATTCAGGTGATAAGGGTTTAATCTCAGCCTTGAAAGTCAAAGCACCCCTAGCCGTTATGGATGGCGGTAAATTAAAGGATAAAGAAATGAATTGCAAACCTACGCAAAAAAACAAATAGAATTGATTATGAAAAATTCAAGATGTTCTCTAAAATTCATCCATTTTTATAATTCAAATTTTTACGAGATAAACAAAAATGACTTTATCGATTCATGATTATGCCACTTTAACTGATGAAGAATGTGATGCGCGTATCGTTCTCGCAAAAGAAAAATTGGGCGAGCGTTGTGTAATTTTAGGACACCATTATCAACGTAATGAAGTTTTCAAACACGCTGATTTTTCAGGTGATTCATTAAAACTTTCTAAAGATGCCGCGCAATCAAACGCAGAATTTATCGTTTTTTGCGGCGTGCATTTTATGGCAGAAGTGGCTGATATTTTGTCGCGTCCAGATCAAATTGCGATTCTGCCAGATTTAGCGGCAGGTTGTTCAATGGCGGACATGGCGAATTTGATGAAAGTGAATCAATGCTGGTCAGAACTCGCGCAAGTTTTAGATGTTGAAAACGAAGTGACTCCAGTGACTTACATCAATTCGGCAGCAGATTTAAAAGCGTTTTGTGGTGAACACGGGGGCATCGTTTGCACATCATCAAACGCAGAAAAGATTTTAGAGTGGAGTTTTTCACGCCGCGAAAAAGTGTTGTTTTTCCCAGACCAACATTTAGGACGCAACACCGCACACAGAATGGGAATGCCGTTAGATGAAATGGTCGTTTGGGATTTCACAAAACCATTGGGCGGGTTGACCGTTGAAGAAATCAAAAAAGCCAAAATGATTTTATGGAACGGTTTTTGTTCAGTACATCAAATGTTTAAACCTGAACATATTGATAATTTCCTCGAAAAATTTCCTGAAACTAAAGTGATTTCACATCCTGAAAACAGTTTTGACGTTTGCCAAAAATCGGATTTTGTCGGTTCAACGGAATTCATTTTAAAAACAGTTCGTGCTTCTGAAAATGGCACGCGCTGGTTAGTTGGAACAGAATTAAATTTAGTGAATCGTTTAGCTGAAGAATGCGAAAAAGACGATAAAAAAATTCATTTTATGTCGCCGATGATTTGTATGTGTTCGACCATGTTTAGAACTGACCCGCAACATTTAGCATGGGTTTTAGAAAATTTAGTGGCGGGAAATGTTGTGAATCAAATTTCAGTTTCTGAAAAAGATTCGCTTTTGGCAAAAGAAGCGTTAAACGCTATGTTGACGGTGGTTTAAATGACAGCTTACGAAGAAAGTAAAACAGCGCGGCGCGTCGCGGCAGTGGTATTTTTAGTATTTATGGCGTTCATTTTGGGCGGGACGTATTTGTCACAGCACGGAGTTATCTAAAATGACACCAACGCAACAAACTGAATTGGAAGCGGCAGCATTTCGCCATTTAATTTCGCACTTGCAAGAACACACTGAAGTCCAAAATATCGACTTAATGATTACAGGTGATTTTTGCCGTAATTGTTTGGCGAAATGGATTACTACAGCGGCTGATGAAAATGGTGTTGAAATGAATTATGAACAAGCGCGGGAAATGATTTATGGGATACCTTACAGCGAATGGAAAGATAAATTTCAAACCGACGCTACGCCTCAGCAACTCGCTGCTTATGATGCGAAAAAGAAACGAGAATTGTAAAAAATGATTGAAAAATACGATGCGATGTTTTCGGGCGTAATCGGTAAAGATTACGATATGCTCAATTTAATTTGTCCGCTTGCGACAAAAATGAGTCATTTAGTTGGCGAAGCTTTGAAAAATTACGCGCAATCAAAAACTGAAAAATTAAATGTCGTTGAATTAGGTGGCGGCACGGGAATTACAACATTAGCGTTATTAAATGCGAGTGAAAATACGCATATTTTAAGTATCGATAACGAACCTGTGATGCAAAATCAAGCCAAGAAAAATTTGGCGGCGTGGGTTGAAAAAGGGCAACTTTCATTTTCGGAAAATGATGCGCTAACCGCTTTAAAAAATTTGTCTGATAACAGCGTTGATGTGATTGCTTCGGCTTACACATTGCACAATTTTTTAAATACTTACCGTGCAGATGTGGTTGTGGAAATGTTTCGCGTGTTGAAATCAGGCGGACAATTCATCAATGGCGACCGTTACGGATTAGATGATATTTCACAACACACTCGGACGATACAAACCGAAGTTGCCGAATATTTTCGGATTTTAATTGCAGAAAATAAACTCGATTTACTGCAACATTGGATTATTCATTTGTTCAATGATGAATCTGAAAATCACGTTATGCGTGAAACTGTCGCATTGAAACAATTGAAAAATGCGGGATTTAAAGATGTGATTTTAACAAATCGAACGGAGGTGAATGCGTTGGTGACTGCTACAAAGGCGTAGCTTAAATTTTAGGAATATAATCAAACGCCGCATGGCATTTAATTAACAAATTTAAGAGGTGGTGATTTATGTCTGATTTTAAAAAATATCGTTGCACAGCTTGTGGACACATTTACGATGAAGCGCAAGGAGACCCAGATAGTGGAATTCCTCCTGGTACACGTTGGGAGGATGTTCCAGCTGATTGGGAATGTCCGATTTGTCGCGCCCCTAAAAGTGAATTTAAATTGATTGGCTAAATCTTGTTTCCCACTGGGTCGATTAGGAAAATTCAAATCAATAAAGCGAATTTACGCCATCATCCTCTGGCGGTTTTCCTGTCTGCGTAGTGGGTTTTAACATGATTTTTTGTTCAATTGGCGTAATTTTCTCATCAGTTATTTTGATTTGTTGAATTTGTATGTTGTTTGGCGTATCTAAATTCGGATGCCACACAGTCACAGTATAATCATCAGCAGGCAAATTTAACGACCATGCCCCTTTTTCATTTGTTTGAGTAAAATAAGGTGCGTCAGTGACATAAACATAACCAACCATCCAGTCATGAATGTTGCAACCTAAAACAACGATGCCTTTTTTATCAAATTTAATTGGTTTAGGCGGAATATCTTTATAAAGTTGTATTTCAAACGAATTGGCAGGTGAAAATGAATAAATATGATGTTTAATGTTATCACTGTTAGGAAATACAACTGATTCACCGACGTGTGTAGCCAAAATATGCGACACAAATTCTCGATTTTTTTGATCCATTTTGTGTGGTGATGTCGTCACTGAAAATTTTGTTTTTGCTGTCCCAACAGCCGTAATAACAGCTTCAAAAACAGGCTCGTCATCCATTGTTGTAATAGTACCGTTTAACGTGACAGCATAAGCGTTGATACTAATGACGAATAATGAGTAAAAGAATAATAGGCGCATAAAAATTAAACATTGATAATGATTGAATGCAGTAATAGTAAATCAGCAGAATCCACAATGAAATTGAAAAAACGTTTTAATTTTAAATTTACCCGTTTTCGTACCCGATTATTGTTTTACATTATCGGTTTATTACTACTGACATTGGGTGGCGTATTTGGCGTAGTCAATCACGTTTTTAGAGAAAACACAGAAGATACCATTCGTCATGAATTGTTAGTAACAGAACGAATTTTTTCACGACTTTTACAAGAACGCAGTTCTCAACTCACGCAACAAGCTACCGCATTAGCAAGCGATTTTGCATTTAAACGTGTGATGGCAACGTTTGACAATGCCACCATTTCATCTGCACTCATCAATCTAAGCAAACGAGTTCAAGCCGATGCAGCGTTTTTAGTTGGTATTGATAATGCTGTCATGATTGATAGTTTGCATTTTCAAAATACAAGTGACGCATTTTTTGCATCAGAATTGATTAAACAAGCACAAACAAAAGGTAGTGCTTCACAACTTATGTTAATCAATGAAATACCTTATCAACTTATTATTGTTCCTGTTTTAGCACCTCAACCAATTGCTTGGTTATGTTTAGGTTTTGTGATTGACAATGCTGTTCTCGCGCAACTTAAACAATTAACACAAATTGAAATTAGTTTGCTAAGTCAACAAAATGAATCGTTGCAATTACACGCTTCAACGTTACCTGAATTTTCAAAAACCATACCCGTGCCTGAAACCAATGAAAATGGTTTTTTTTGGCGCAATGACAATGAATTATTTTTAAGTCGTTTGGTGACACTTGAACAAAATTCAAATGGAAAATTAGTTGCGCTTATTGAACGCTCTTGGCAAAAAGCATTAGAAAATTTTTACCAATTACAGTGGCTATTGCTAATCATCGCGCTAATTAGTATTGGATTAGTCAGTTTAGCCGCATTATTTTTAGCAAAAACAGTAAGCAAACCTGTTCAAATTTTAGCGCAAGGCGTGCAAGCAATTGGACAAGGCAATTATAGTGTTCACGTTAAAATTCAAAGCTATGATGAAATTGGAAAATTAGGCATTGCATTTAATGGAATGGGTGTACAGCTACTCGAAAAAGAAAAAATTCGCACGTTGCTCGGCAAAGTGGTTTCGCCAGCTGTAGCGAATGAATTATTAAGTCGAGATGTCATGCTTGGCGGTGAAACTCGTGAAATTACAGCGTTATTTACGGATTTAGAAAATTTTACGGGCATTTCTGAAACCATGAAAGCACAAGAATTAGTGGCATTATTAAATGATTATTTAACTCACATGAGTAGTGAAATTAGTCAATATGCAGGTGTTTTGGATAAATTTATTGGTGACGCGATTGTGGCATTCTGGGGCGCACCTGTTGATGATGCCTTCCATGCACAACACGCCGTTTCTTGTGCGTTAGCAATGCAGAAAAAACTGAAATTGTTACGCATTGAATGGCAAAAAAAGTGATTACCATTATTTAATATGCGAATTGGTATTAACACGGGATATGCCGTAGTGGGTAATGTGGGATCGATTGATCGATTGGATTACACCATGATTGGCGATACAGTGAATTTAGCTGCGCGATTGGAGGGAGAAAATAAAAATCATGGCACTGAAATTATTATTTCTGAATTTACTTATCAACGTGTAAAAGCCGCTTTTGTTTGTCGTGAAATTGCTAATGTTCAAGTAAAAGGAAAACAACAAATCGTTAAAATATATGAAGTTATTTCACAACACACTGATTAGTATGCAAGAATTTTTTAGCAACGTTTGGAATAATCTAACGTCAAACGTTGCTACCAATAATGTTTTTATTTTTTACTCAAAATTTTACTGACTTCTTTCGCTAAGTTAGGAATAAAATCAGCATCTCGAGCCAAAACAGCGTGAATATCAAGGTAACTTGCAATCGGCGTACTATTGCTGCTCACCAAAATAACAGGAATATGTTTATTACGACACGTTGATTCTCGTAGTGCCGCCACAACTCCAGTGGTATTTAAATCAGGTAATTCACGCGCTGCAACCAATAAATCAAATGGTTCGTGTAACAACTGTTCTAACGCCGCCATTCCGCGTTCCTGTGCAACAATTCGCACCCCTAGCGATGCCAAAACGCCTTGACACATTTTGCGGCGTGACGGTGAAGGTTCAATCAATAAAACCGAGGCGCGATTTGGCATACTCGATTTTCTTAATTCTTCTAAGCTCCGTTCAATATCATGATAATTTGCTTTTTCTGACCCAATAAGTTCAGACACTTGTTTTAACAAATCAACATAACTTAATGCAAAACTTAGACTTAACGAATCGGTTGTTAATGCGCCACTGCTCAAAAAACTTTCAAATTGATGACAAATTGACGTAACAATTGATAAACCAAATTGGCTTCCTGCTCCTTTTAAGCTGTGAACACGGCGATACATATCGTCAAATGCCCCTTCGCGCCCTTGTTCAAAAGCTAAAACACATTCTTCTAGCGTGTCACAACGTTCAGGGAATTCAGATACGAATTCATCACGCAGCTGACTTAGCAATGTATCAAATTCAGCACTCATTAACATTTCTCCTTTTGTTAGTAATTTTTAAAGGTTAAGGGGTCAGTTCATGTCCGACTGTGACAATTTTTAAACCATTTGTACTGCCTTTCGCGCCTGCTAAATCGCCTTTAGTAATAATGAATCTGTCACCTGTTTCAGCCATGCCATAACGACGCAACTGGGCGACAATATCACGATTAACTTCGACGTGCGTTTGCGCTTCATGTGAAAAATAAATAGGAATTACACCACGATAAAGAGTCACTTTGCCAAGGGTTTTAGGCTGACAACTTAACGCAAAAATTGGCATTCCAGAACTAATACGCGACATTAAAAGAGCCGTTGTGCCTGATTCTGTCAAAGCCGCAATACCACGCACATTGGTATGATTTGCCATGTACATTGCCGCCATAGCAATAGCTTCTTCATCACGTTTAAATTCGCGGTCAACACGATGATGCGATACACGCACAATATCTAATTTTTCAGCTTCGATACAAATACGATTCATCGCTTCAACAGCTTTAATCGGATATTTTCCCGAAGCAGTTTCCGCCGACAACATAATGGCATCCGTACCGTCATACACTGCATTTGCTACGTCAAAGACTTCTGCACGAGTTGGAATTGGATTTTCAATCATCGATTCCATCATTTGTGTCGCGGTAATGACTACGCGATCTAATGAACGAGCGCGTTTAATCAATTTTTTCTGCATAGCAGGTAATTGAGCATCACCAATTTCAACGCCTAAATCACCACGGGCAACCATGACGACATCTGAAGCTAAAATGATTTCGTCCATGATTTCATCATTAGCAACGGCTTCAGCACGTTCAACTTTCGCAACGATGCCCGCATTACAACCGACTTCTTTAAGTAATCGCCGTGCTTCATGTAAATCTTCGCCACAACGTGGAAATGAAATAGCAACAAAATCACAATCAATTTTACCAATCGTAATAATATCTTCTTTGTCTTTTTCAGTTAATGCTGCCGCTGATAGACCGCCACCTAACAAGTTAATGCCTTTGTTATTCGACAACTGACCACCCACAACGACAAAACAATTGATGCGTCCACGTTCGACATTTACCACATCCAACACAATTCGACCGTCGTCAAGTAATAAACGACTTCCAGGGCTAACTTCATCAGCAAGTGGTTCATAAATAAAACCTACTTGTCCATGATCTCCGTCATCTGCATTTAAGTTTAAATCGAGTGCAAAACGCTGTCCTTCATTTAAAAATACGGATTTATTTTTAAATCGAGCAATCCTAATTTTAGGACCTTGCAAATCAGCAAGAATTCCTACTTGCCAATTTAATTTTTGACTAATTTCACGCACTTGCCTAGCGCGTTCAATGTGATCTTCGGCACTACCATGTGAAAAATTCAAGCGTACAACATCAACGCCTGCTTTAAATAGTGCTTCTAATACACCTTCTTTATCTGTCGAAGGTCCTAACGTCGCTAAAATTTTCGTACGTCTCATTATGACACCTTAGTTTTGAAATAAATTATTTTGCGTTCATTAACGCTAAAGACGTATCAAGCATTCTGTTTGAAAAACCCCATTCGTTGTCGTACCACGAAAGCACTTTTACGAAATTGCCGCCCGTTACTTTGGTTAATGACGATTCAAAAATGGACGATGCAGGATTGTGATTAAAATCATGAGAAACTAAAGGTTCATCGTTGTAATCTAAAATACCTTTTAATACGCCTTGTGAAGCAGTTTTTAAAATACTGTTAATTTCTTCTTTTGTGGTGTCGTGTGAAGCGGTAAAACATAAATCGACAACTGACACGTTAATTGTTGGAACACGCATTGCGAAACCATCTAATTTGCCTGCCATTGAAGGAATTACTAAACCCACAGCTGATGCTGCGCCTGTTTTAGTTGGAATCATTGATTGTGTTGCAGAACGTGCGCGACGTAAATCTTTGTGGAATACGTCAGTTAAAACTTGGTCATTTGTATATGAATGAATAGTTGTCATCAAACCGTGTTCAATACCAATCGTATCAATCAATGGTTTAACTAATGGAGCTAAACAATTTGTCGTGCAAGACGCATTTGAAATAACGGTATCGCTTGCTTTTAAAATATCGTGATTTACACCAAAAACAATGGTTGCATCAACATCGTTACCGCCTGGAGCTGAAATAATGACTTTTTTTGCACCTGCTGCAAGATGCGCCGAGGCTTTTTCTTTACTTACAAATAAACCTGTGCATTCGTGAACAACATCAACACCTAATTCAGCCCAAGGTAATTTTGATGGATCACGCTCTGCCAACACACGAATTCTATCGCCATTGATGACAATAAAATCACCATCAACGCTTACATCAAACGGAAATTTTCCATGAACCGTATCATATTTTGTTAAATGGGCATTCGTTTTTGCATCGCCTAAATCGTTAATGGCAACGACTTTAAATTCGTTAGTGCGGTTTGTTTCATAAATAGCGCGAACGATACAACGTCCAATTCTGCCATAACCATTGATTGCAATTTTTTGTGCCATAAAAATCTCCAGAAAATGTAAATAAACTTTTTTAGTAATGTAATTTCGTGTTGCAACTATATCAAATGCGGCTTTAAAAACGTATCACAAAAAACAATGCTCAACTTTCTTCCATGTCTTCAAGTTCAATGTTTAATGCTCGCGTCGAAAAAAATAACTCTATAACGGATGCAAAAAGCGATAAAACAATAAACATCATACTGATTGCAAAAGAGAGATTGCCGTAATACTGAAACCCGAAAAAAATAAATCCCATTGCGACAATGCAGCTGATAATACCAAGCACAGCAAACATTTCCATTGCGACAATGTATTGAAGTCTACGCCGAAAACTGACAATTTGTTTTTGTGCAATCGGACTGCGTGTTTTATTGAAATCAGCGTGTTTTTCACGAATTCGTGTAGCAATCGTCAAAAAACGATTCGAGTACGCCAAAAATAAAATGGTGATAGCTGGAAAAAGAAGCGCGGGTGTTGTAACGGCAATATCCATCATAAATTAGCCCTTATTTTTTAATAACAGCTTTACCGTCAACCATCAATTCAGAAATACCGCCTAAAGAGGCTTTCAGTGTGCAACTTGCTGTTTTAAAACCGCCGCTACCAACATTTTCACCTTCCCAAAATAAGGTAATGTAAGTGTCTTTATCCGATTCAGTTTTAGACGGGAAAAAAACTTGTTCACCTGTTGCTTCTTGAATTGCAGCAGGACATTTTTGATTTGCCATGCCTTGAATGTTTGCGTAATTACGAACCATTGATGCAGCTTCCATTTCAGCGGGCGATTTATCTTGCTTACTTTGCCCAACGAGTAAAAACCCCGCAATAAAAACGCCTGCAATTGCAATGACAACTTTCATTGTTTGACTCATCGGCTCTTTCGTTTCTAATTCTTCGCTCATAAATAATTCCTCATTGTTATTTTAAAAATCGATGCCTTGTTCTGCTTTTACACCCGTTTCAAAAACGTGTTTAATTTTCGTCATGTCTGTGACTGTATCGGCGACTTCAATTACTTCGGGTGACGCATTTCGTCCTGTTAAAATCAAATGTAACCACGATGGTTTTTCGTTTTGAATAAAATCGACTATTTCTTGTCCCGAAATCCAACCGTAGCTGCAACAATAATTTATTTCGTCAAGTAACACCACATCAAACTTTTCAGAAAGGATTTGTTGTTTGGCAAAATCCCAAATTTCGCGGCTAGTTTTAATGTCTTGTTCAGGATTTTTGGTGTCCCAAGTAAAGCCATCACCGAGCGCGTGCCATTCAATGTTATCAAATAGAGCTGCCGCTTTTTGTTCGCCTGTTTGCCATTGCCCTTTGATAAATTGGATTACACAAACATTCATTTCCCAACCTGCGGCACGAAATACCATACCAAATGCGCTTGAGGATTTTCCTTTTCCTTCACCTGTGTTGACTACCGTTAAACCGTGTCGTCTTTCTCGTGTTTTCATGTTTTACTTGGCGATTAAAATAATCTGTTATTTATTTTTGTTTAAGCGTCTTTTTTGAACCGCATTTGCTAATTTTTCAAGCAGCGGTAACGTATCTTCCCACGACAAACACGCATCAGTAATACTTTGCCCATAAACTAATTGTTGCCCTTGAATAACCGATTGTGAACCTGATTTCAAATGACTTTCAATCATCACACCCATAATGCGTTTATCACCATTCGCAATTTGCGTGGCAACATCTTCACCAACAATTAACTGACGTTGACATTGTTTCAAACTATTTGAATGACTAAAATCAATCATGATGTTTGGGCGCAAATTTGCTTTTTCCATGCTATGTGCGACTTGCTCAACATTTACTGCATCATAATTTGGCTGATGATTTCCACCGCGCAAAATAATATGCACGTCTTCATTTCCTGTTGTTGAAAAAATTGCCGAATGTCCCGCTTTTGTCAACGACAAAAAATGATGCGGACTCATTGCCGCGCCAATTGCGTCAATGGCAATTTTAATTGTACCGTCAGTTGCATTTTTGAAACCCACAGGACATGATAAACCTGACGCTAACTCACGATGCACTTGGCTTTCCGTTGTTCTTGCTCCGATTGCACCCCATGCAATTAAATCCGAAACATATTGCGGCGTAATTAAATCAAGATATTCCGTTGCGGCGGGAATTCCCATGTCATTTATGTCAAGTAATAATTGCCGTGCAATTCGCAAACCTTTGTTAATGTTAAAACTTGAATCCAAATCAGGATCATTGATTAAACCTTTCCAACCGACTGTCGTGCGTGGTTTTTCAAAATACACACGCATCACAATCAATAAATCGTCGTGAAAATCCGCAATCACCGTTTTTAACAAATTTGCGTATTCATGTGCCGCTTTTGTGTCATGAATTGAACAAGGACCTACGACAACAACTAAACGGTCATCATCACCTTTCAGAATGTTATGAATCGCTTGCCGCGCTTGAAATGTAGTTTGTGCCGCAATGTCAGAAAGTGGCATTTCTGTATGAACTTCAACAGGCGCAATAACTTCGGTTATCCCACAAATCCGTAAATCGTCCGTATTAAATTTTTGCAAAACATTTTCTCCTTTTATTCAACTGTGACAGATTTTGCTAAATTACGCGGTTGATCAACATCTGTGCCTTTCAAAACGGCAACGTGATAAGACAACAACTGCAACGGCAATGTATAAAGTATCGGTGAAATATGATTATCAACTTGAGTTACTTTGATAATTTGTACATTTTCATCAGGCGTTGACGAAAGCGTTTCGTCCATAAAAACAATCAATTGACCGCCCCGCGCTGAAACTTCCTGCATATTTGATTTGAGTTTTTCCAGCAAACTATTATTTGGCGCAACCGTAATCACAGGCATATTTGCATCAATCAACGCCAGAGGGCCATGTTTCAATTCGCCTGCTGGATACGCTTCCGCATGAATATACGAAATTTCTTTGAGCTTTAACGCGCCCTCCATTGCAATTGGATAATGCGAACCACGACCCAAGAAAAGCGCGTGATGTTTATCAGCAAATTGTTCGGCTAAAACTTCAATTTCTTTATCAAGTTGTAACACTTGTTCCATTTGACGCGGTAATTTAAATAACTCTTCCGTAATATGTTTTTCAAGCGTTTCATTTAATTCAAAACGTCGCCCAATTGCCAAAACTAATAACATTAACGACACTAATTGTGTGGTGAAAGCCTTTGTTGACGCGACACCAATTTCTGGGCCAGCCCGAGTTAGCAATACCAAATCAGATTCACGAACCAACGAACTTTCAGGCACGTTACAAATTGCTAAAGCGTATTTTGCACCTAAACGTTTAGCTTCTTTTAACGCCGCTAACGTGTCTGCGGTTTCGCCCGATTGCGAAATGGTTACAACTAATGTATCAGCAGCTAAAACAGGATTTCGATAACGAAATTCGCTAGCAACTTCAATATTACAAGGCACTCGTGCTAATTCTTCAAACCAATAACGTGCAACTAATCCTGCATGAAAACTTGTGCCACACGCTAAAATTTGAATCGATTTAATCCCATCAAAAATTTTTGAGGCTTCAAAACCAAATGCACTGTCTTGAATTCGTTGATTTAGAAACCGACCTTCTAATGTTTGTGAAACCGCAAAAGGTTGTTCGTAAATTTCCTTCATCATGAAATGACGATATTCCCCTTTTTCAACGGCTTCCGCTTTAAGCTGACTTTCTTTAATTTGACGTTGCACAACATTATTTTCAGAATCGAAAATTGTTAATGAATCAATTTTGATTTCTGCAATATCGCCTTCTTCCAAGAAGATAAATCGTTGCGTGACGGGTAATAATGCCGCAATGTCTGACGCAACAAAATACTCACCAATTCCAATGCCAATGACAAGCGGACTACCTTTACGACAAACTACCAATGTTTCAGGTTCAGAGATTGACATAATAGCCAACGCATACGCACCTTCAAGTTTTGGCAACGTATTTTTAACAGCTTCGAGCAAATTCGACGACGTTTTAAGCGCGTGATGAATTTCATGCACAATCACTTCTGTGTCAGTTTGCGAGGTAAATTCGTAATTGTTGAGGCGTTGTTCAATCCGAAGTTGTTCGTGATTTTCAATAATTCCATTATGAACCACTGCAATCGCATCACAACTAACGTGCGGATGCGCATTTTCGGTACTCGGTTTTCCATGTGTTGCCCAACGAGTATGAGCGATGCCGATATTTCCCGTGCTAGGATTTTCGCGCAACAACGTTTCCAAGCCGCTAACTTTTCCTAAAGCACGATGGCGAATAATCGCATTTTCATGCAAAACCGCTAATCCTGCTGAATCATAACCACGATATTCAAGACGCTTTAAACCTTCTAACAAAATTGGAATCACGTTACGTTGAGCGATGCCTGCGACGATGCCACACATTATAATTTCTCCTTTTTAACAGGACGTTGCCAAGTTGGAATAGAAACTTGTTTGTTTCTACTGAGTGTTAATTGGTCATCAGGCGTATCTTTGGTAATCGTTGAACCTGCGCCAATAGTGGCGTTTTTGCCAACAGTCACAGGTGCAACAAGTTGTGTGTCCGAGCCAATAAATGCGCCGTCTTCGATAATCGTTTGAAATTTATTTACACCGTCGTAGTTGCAAGTGATTGTGCCTGCGCCGATGTTCACTTTTTTGCCGACTAAACTGTCACCGATGTAGCTCAAATGGTTAACTTTACTGCCCTGCCCGATGACGGATTTTTTAATTTCTACAAAATTTCCGATATGCGTATCGGTAGCTAAAACCGTTTCAGGACGCAACCGCGCAAAAGGCCCTATGCGGCTATTCGCACCGATTTGAGCATTTTCAATTACGCAATTTGGCAAAATAATCACATCGTCTCCAATCGTGGCATTTTTAATTGAGCAATTTGCACCGATTTTGACATTGTTACCTATTTGATTTTCACCTTCAAAAATCACATTCACATCAATTTCAACATCTTGTCCAATTTCCAAACTGCCACGCAAATCAAAACGATTTGGGTCACGCAATGTCAAGCCTTGACGCATTAAATTTTGTGCTTGTTGCAACTGATAAACACGCTCCAAATGTGCGAGTTGCAATTTGTCATTTACACCTAAAACTTCGTCTTCAGTTTCTGGTGAACTGGTAGCGATTTCAAAACCATCAGCAACCGCGAGCGCAATAATATCAGTCAAATAGTATTCGCCTTGTGCGTTGTTATTATTGAGTTGAGATAACCATTTTTTTAATGCTTTGCCCTGAACCGCTAAAATTCCCGTATTGCCTTCAGTAATTTGTTTTTCTATTTCTGTTGCGTCTTTTTCTTCGACAATTCGCAAAACTTTCCCAGAATCGTCACCAACAATTCGTCCATAACCGGTTGTATTTTTTAAATTTACGGTTAAAAGTGCGAGCGTTTTTTCGTTTATTTTTGAAAGTAACAATTGCAACGTTTCGATTTTTAACAACGGCACGTCACCGTACAAAATCAATGCAATCGTGTCATCAGCAATTTGGTCGCTGACTTGTTGCACGGCATGACCTGTGCCGAGTTGCAATGTTTGTTCAACCCACACACAAACAAAATCAGCTAAGTTTTTTTTGACCAGCTCTGCGCCGTGACCGATGACAATGTGAAGCGTGTTATTTTCAAGCCCAATCGCCGTGTCGTGAACGTGTTGGAGCAGCGGCTTTTCAGCAATATGATGCAGAACTTTTGGCAACTGTGAACGCATTCGCGTCCCTTTTCCTGCTGCGAGAATAATCGTTGTGAGGTTCATTTTGTGTTCCATAAAATAAACAAAAAAAGCCCGATAGCGGCTAGCGTTATCGGGCTTTTGTTAAGATTAGAACGATAACAACTAGCTACCGCGTTTTCTAAATCTTTCGAGTGTGCGAAGTTGCATAATCGCTTGGAATAACTGCCGTTCTGCCGAAGCGTAATCAACGCGATTGGTTTTATCAGCCAAAACTTCTTCTGCGCGTTGTTTCGCTTGAATTGCCGCCGCTTCATCGATGTCTTTCGCCCGAATCGCGGTATCAGCCAAAACAGTTACGACGTGTGGTTGAACTTCTAGCATTCCACCTGAAATGAAAAATGGATAACTTTCCGTCGCATTCACTTTTACACGCACTTCACCAGGATTTAACCGAGTGATTAACGGCGCGTGACGTGCAGAAATACCGACTTCACCTTCTTCAGCAGGTGCAAAAACCATTTCTGCTAAACCAGAAAAAATCTCTTTTTCTGCACTCACGATGTCTACATGCACCGACATTGTCATGATTTGTTACCTTACAAATTTAAAGTTAGTAGACAACAGCCTTATTTCAACGTTTTAGCTTTTTCTAACGCTTCGTCAATCGTGCCAACCATGTAGAACGCTTGTTCTGGAATCGAATCATAATCACCAGCCAAAATGCCTTTGAAGCCAGCAATCGTGTCTTTCAATGAAACGTATTTACCAGGTGAACCCGTGAAGACTTCAGCAACGAAGAACGGTTGTGATAAGAAACGTTGAATTTTACGCGCTCTTGCCACAGTCAATTTGTCTTCTTCAGACAATTCGTCCATACCCAAAATGGCGATAATGTCGCGCAATTCTTTATATCGTTGCAACGTGCCTTGAACGTTACGAGCTACGTCGTAATGCTCTTGACCGATAACTAATGGATCTAATTGACGACTGGTTGAATCAAGCGGATCAATCGCAGGATAAATACCTAATTCAGCAATTTGACGTGATAATACAACGGTCGCGTCCAAATGCGCGAAAGTGGTCGCTGGAGATGGATCTGTTAAATCGTCCGCAGGAACGTAAACCGCTTGGATAGAGGTAATCGAACCTGTTTTGGTTGATGTAATACGTTCTTGTAACACACCCATTTCTTCAGCAAGCGTTGGTTGATAACCTACGGCAGAAGGCATACGACCTAACAACGCCGATACTTCCGTGCCTGCCAATGTATAACGGTAGATGTTATCTACGAAGAACAAAACGTCACGACCTTCATCACGGAAGTATTCTGCCATCGTCAAACCTGTCAACGCGACGCGCAAACGGTTGCCTGGTGGCTCATTCATTTGTCCGTAAACTAACGATACTTTGTCAATAACGTTTGAATCTGTCATTTCGTGATAGAAATCGTTACCTTCACGAGTTCTTTCGCCAACGCCTGCGAATACAGAATAACCACTGTGTTCGATAGCGATGTTACGAATTAACTCCATCATGTTAACGGTTTTGCCTACACCCGCGCCGCCGAATAAACCAACTTTACCGCCTTTGGTGAATGGACAAACTAAATCGATAACTTTAATACCTGTTTCAAGTAATTCAGTCGCCGCTGCTTGTTCAGCGTAGCTTGGAGCTTCACGGTGAATTGCCCATTTGACTTTTTCGCCGATAGGCCCCTTTTCATCAATTGGATCGCCGAGAACGTTCATAATACGTCCTAACGTTTCTTGGCCAACTGGTACAGAAATCGGAGCTTTCGTATTCGTTACGTCTAAGCCACGGCTTAAACCGTCGGTGGTACCCATTGCAATCGCACGAGCAACTCCGTCACCTAATTGTTGTTGTACTTCTAAAATTAAACCTTTACCTTCAACAACTAAGGCATCATAAACTTTCGGCAGCTCGTCGCGTGGAAATTCCACGTCCACGACCGCACCAATAATTTGAACAATTTTACCGCTCATAAAAATTCGTCCTCGAAACAACCCAACGCTAAATGGCTAAAGCGTTGGGTAAATTAGTTTTGTAAAAATCTCAACGTCACTCAAAAAATTTCAAGTGCATCGCGCTATTTTCTCACGCTTAAACAGCAGCTGCCCCAGCGACAATTTCTGAAATTTCTTGAGTAATAGCGGCTTGCCGTGCTTTGTTATAAATCAACTGCAATTCTTTAATCAAGTTACCCGCATTATCGGACGCGCTTTTCATTGCAACCATTCGAGCCGCTTGTTCGCAAGCGTTATTTTCAACTAAGCCTTGGAAAACAATCGATTCGACGTAACGCACTAGCAAATGATCAAGCACTTCTTTTGCATCAGGTTCGTAAATGTAATCCCAATGACGGTTGCTCAATTGTTCATCAAGCTCATTCGCTACGATTGGTAATAATTGCTCAATCGTTGGACGTTGCGTCATGGTGTTCACAAACTCGTTGCTGACAACGTGCAATTCATCAATCTGCCCAGCGTGATACGCATCAAGCATGATTTTGATAATACCGATAATGTCTTGCAAATGCGGTGTATCACCGATTTTGGAAACATGACCAATAACGTTTGCTTTCAAATTGTTAAACAAACCGTAGGCTTTTGTGCCAACTGTGCAAACATCAATCTCAACACCAGCTTGATCCCATTGATGCAATTGCAACAACATTTTTCGAAACAAGTTAGAATTCAAGCCGCCGCATAAACCACGATCCGAGCTAACTACAATGATACCGACACGCTTGACTTCGCGTTTAACCAAAAAAGAATGCTTGTATTCAGGATTTGCGTGAGCAAGATGTTTAATAATCTTGCCGATCTTGTCTGAATACGGGCGCGTTGCGAGCATTCTTTCTTTTGTTTTACGCATCTTACTTGCCGCGACCATTTCCATAGCGCGAGTGATCTTTTGAGTATTCTTAATACTGCCGATCTTTGTGCGTATTTCTTTACCAACAGCCATAAGAAGACCTTTTTACCAACTGTGAGTTTTAACAAACGTTTCAATCGCGCTGCGAATGCCCGCACTAATATCGTTATTGAAATCACCTGTTGCGTTGATGTTATCCATCAATGCCGCGTGTTCTGATTTCAAATAGCTTTGCAAAGCCGCTTCAAAATCTAAAACTTTGTTGACTTCGATATTATCTAAAAAGCCTTCATTCGCGGCGAATAATGAAACACCCATTTGCGCCACAGACATCGGCGAATACTGGTTTTGTTTCATCAATTCGGTTACACGTTGACCGCGTTCAATTTGTTTACGAGTGCTTTCGTCTAAGTCTGACGCGAATTGAGCAAACGCTGCTAACTCACGATATTGCGCTAAATCTAAACGAGTACCACCGCCCAACTTTTTGATGATTTTAGTTTGCGCTGCACCGCCTACCCGTGAAACAGATAAACCAGCGTTCACCGCAGGACGAATACCAGAGTTGAACAAGTTACTTTCTAAGAAAATTTGTCCATCAGTAATCGAAATTACGTTCGTCGGTACGAAAGCCGAAACGTCGCCGCCTTGGGTTTCAATAATTGGCAACGCAGTTAAAGAACCTGTTTTACCTTTTACTTTGCCGCCTGTGAGTTTTTCAACTTCTTCTGGATTGATACGCGCAGCGCGTTCCAATAAACGAGAGTGCAAATAGAAAACGTCGCCAGGATACGCTTCACGACCTGGTGGACGACGAAGTAATAATGAAACTTGACGATACGCCCACGCTTGTTTTGTTAAGTCATCGTAAATGATTAACGCATCTTCGCCTTTATCGCGGAAGTATTCACCCATTGAGCAACCTGTGTAAGGTGCAATGAATTGCAATGCCGCAGATTCAGAAGCCGATGCAACTACGATAATTGTATGAGCTAAAGCATCGTGTTCTTCTAATTTGCGAACCACGTTCGCAATCGATGAGCGTTTTTGACCAATCGCCACATAGATACATTTAATACCTGTGCCTTTTTGGTTAATAATCGCGTCAATCGCAATCGCTGTTTTACCAGTTTGACGATCGCCGATAATCAACTCTCGTTGACCGCGACCAACTGGAATCATCGCGTCAATAGATTTCAAACCTAATTGAACAGGTTGATCAACTGATTGACGGGCAATAACGCCTGGAGCGATTTTTTCAATTGGTGAAAATTCGGTTGCATCGATTGAGCCTTTGCCGTCGATTGGATTACCCAATGCGTCAACAACGCGACCTAATAATGCTTCACCAACGGGTACTTCTAAAATTTTGCCCGTGCATTTGACGGTATCGCCTTCAGAAATATGTTGGTAAGAACCTAAAACAACCGCACCGACTGAATCTCTTTCTAAATTCAGAGCCATGCCGAAAGTGCCGCCCGTAAATTCGAGCATTTCACCTTGCATTGCTTGCGAAAGACCGTGAATTCTCACAATCCCGTCGGTTACACTGACGACAGTTCCTTCAGTGTGTACTTGTGTACTTAAATCGAAGTTTTCGATCTTCTTTTTAATCAGATCACTGATTTCAGATGGATTTAATTGCATATCTTTCTCGCTCTAAATTTAGAGTCTTTGTGCTAATTGTTGAAGTTGACCTCTAACCGAAGCGTCAATCACCTGATCACCTGCGCGAACTAAAACGCCGCCGATGAGAGCCGAATCAACCGCTACTTTCATGCTAACTTTTTTACCAAAAACTTTTTCCAGCGTCGCGTTAAAACTTTGCTTAGATTCTTTGGTGAAAGCATAAGCAGTGGTCACATCAATCTCAATTGAACCTTCGTCTTCAGCTTTATAGGTTTCAAATAATTCCGTAATAGCTGGAACTAAAGACAATCTATTATTTTCAATCAGTAGCTTTAGAAAATTCTGACCTTCTTGATTAAGCTGACCTTCGCTAATATCAAGCAACAGTGTTTGCAAGCTCGATTTACCTACTTTCGGATCATCAATGATACGAGAAATAGAGTTATCGCCTAACACTGCTGTTAAAAAAGCTAAATTTTTTGACCAGTCCTTAGAAGCATTCGTTTCTTTCGCACGCTTAAAAACTGCTGCAGCGTAAGGTCTTGCCAATGTTGCTAGTTCGCTCATGACGATTAACCTAATTGATTAGAAACTTTATTGAGAATGTCTTGATGTTTGGCTTTATCGATTTCTGCGCCTAAAATTTGTTGCGCTGCAGCAATTGCAAGCGTTGAAATTTCCTTACGCAAGCCTTCTTTAGCTTGTTGAATTTCTTGTTCAACTTGTGCTTTTGCAGAAATAATCAAACGTTCACCTTCTTGTTTTGCGGTGTGTTTTGATTCTTCAACAATTTCATTAGCACGTTTTTGAGCAAGACTTACAATTTCAGAAGACTGTTCTTTGGCTTCTTTGAGAACTTGTTTCGCTTTTTTCTCAGCTAAAACAATCGATTCCTGACCTTTTTCAGCAGCTGCCAAACCGTCAGCAATCTTCTTTTTACGTTCTTCTAAAGAGTCAAATAACGGTGGCCAAATGTACTTCATGGTGAACCACACCAGAAGTGCAAAGGTAATCATTTGCCCGATCAGAGTAGCATTGATACTCACGATGCGTTCCTCTTGTTGCGATTAAAATAAAACAGCGTATTAACCAGCTGCCTGTTGTACTGCTGATAAGAATGGGTTTGCGAAGGTGAAGAATAAAGCTAAACCAACGCCAATCATTGTTACCGCGTCCAAAAGACCTGCAACGACGAACATTTTAACTTGTAACATTGGAACCATTTCAGGTTGACGCGCTGCGCCTTCCAAAAATTTACCGCCCAATAAACCGAAACCAATAGCAGTTCCTAACGCACCTAAACCTAAAATTAAACCTACTGCAATAGCAGTTAAACCCTGCACATCAGCAACTAATTTTGCGAGTTCCATAATACCTCCAACGTATTGTTAAATAGAAAAAGTGAAAAATCTTAGTGATCTTCATGCGCCATGCTCAAGTACACGATTGTGAGTACCATGAAAATAAACGCTTGAAGGGTAATAATTAAAATGTGGAATACTGCCCAAGGAAAACTCAACAACGGTTGAATATACCAAGGTAACAAGGCAATCAAAATGAAAATCAACTCACCTGCGTACAAGTTACCGAATAACCGCAATGCCAATGAAATGGGTTTTGCGATTTCTTCAACCACTTTCAACAATAAGTTAAAAGGTGTGAGCCAAGGACCAAAAGGTTGGAACATCAATTCTTTTGCAAAACCGATTGGACCTTTAATTTTGATGCTGTAAAAAATAATTAAGCAGAAAACTGAAATCGACATTGCAAATGTCGCATTCAAATCGGTACTTGGTACTACGCGCAAATACTCAATCCCCATCAAGCCAGCAATACCTGGCAAAATATCGACAGGGAACATATCCATGAAGTTCCACAAAAATACCCAGCAAAAAATCGTCAATGCTAACGGTGCAATCAATTTACTGTGACCATGAAAACTGTCTTTAACTTGCTGATCGACAAATTCAATAATCATTTCGGCAAAATTTTGTGCAAGTCCAGGTACACCAGCGGTTGCTTTTTCAGCAGCATTTTTGAAAAACCAAATGAATACACCACCTAGCAATGCCGAGAAAAACAAAGTATCAAGATGCACACTCCAAAAACCTTCACCGACGCGCAGTGATGTTAAATGGTGGATAATATAACCAGTTGCGCCTTCAGCAGCGTGAGCTTCGGTAGCCATTGTTCCTCTCTTTGACTTCTTAAATCTGAAAATTTAACGCATCAATAATGCGAACCAAAAAACTGATAACGTCGAAATGTAACACGCTAACAGCGGTAATAATTTTATATCTGGAATTCTAAACACTAACAAAAAAAGCAACGCCGTTAAAAGTAATTTGGTTGTTTCATTGCGGTAAAAAGAATTGATGAATTTTTTTGTTTCTAATTCGGTAATTTTTCGTAATCGCCAGCCGAAATATAAATTCGGTAAAAAAGCAATCAAACCGCCTAAAAACGAAAAAAAACTTGAGTTCAAATCCAGCGTCAGCATAAAAACCACGCTAACAAAAAAAATAACTAAAATTTGATATTTCAAAATTTTAGTTATAACCGACGCAAATGCGTTTGAACTACTGTTAAACATAGGCGCGGATTATAAATGCGTGGCAAAGTTTAATCAAGGTACATTCATGATTCATTTATTTTTATTGAGGCAGTTTGCTCAAAATTCCGTCCAATTCGTCCAAATTCGAATAATGAATAATGAGTTTTCCCTTTCCTTTTTCATTACTTTCAACTTGCACTTTTGCGCCAAATTTCTCGCTCAAATCATTTTGCAATGACAGTACGTCTGCATCGACAATGGAATTTTTCAGCTCAATTTTGGGCTGAGGATTTTGAATATCTTTCACGAGTTTTTCAGTCAAACGCACCGATAAACCTTGATTAGTAATTTTGCGAGCCGCATCAATTTGTTGCTCAGCCGAAAGCGACAACAACGCGCGAGCATGCCCCATTTCAAGCTGTTTATTGACTAGCATTTTTTTCACTTCGGGCGCAAGTTCAAGTAAACGTAAAAAGTTCGTCACCGTTGCCCGTGATTTACCGACAGCATCGGCAACTTGTTGATGCGTCATTTCAAATTCAGTCAACAAACGTTGCAACGCATCGGCTTCTTCAAGCACATTCAAATCTTCACGTTGAATGTTTTCAATTAACGCAATTGCCATCGCGGTGCGGTCGTCCATTTCTTTGATAATCACGGGAACATCTTGCAATCCTGCGAGTTGCGCGGCTCGCCAACGGCGTTCACCTGCGACAATTTCATACTGTTCAGGCGAAATATGTCGAACCACAATCGGCTGTACAATGCCTTGCATTGCGATTGAATTTGCCAAATCTTGCAGTTTTTCGGCGTTCATATCTTTGCGTGGCTGATATTTGCCACGTTGCAATAATTCAATTGGTAATGTTTGTTGCGCCGACGTATTTTCAGGTTTTACGGCTACGGGAACATCACCTAAAAGTGCGTCTAAACCACGACCCAAGCCGCGTTTTTTCATATTCATAATGTTTGATTTTGTAAAATATCAAGTTGCAAAACTAATTGCTCAAATGTGTCGAGCAGCGATTTTAAATGCTCGGCTTCTTGCAATAATTGGGCGTGTTCTTGCTGGAATTGTTTGCGCTGCTCCGAATCAACAACAGGCGGAGCAAAACCCAATTCATTCGGCACGTTGACCAGCAACGCTTCTAAGCCGCGCCCTAAACGTTTAGTTGCCATTCTCCGCCACCGCATTTGCTAAAATTTCTTTTGCTAATGCCATATAAGTCACCGCGCCTTTTGAACCTTTATCATAATTTAAAACAGGCAAACCGTGACTAGGAGCTTCGGCAACACGAATGTTTCGCGGAATACACGACTTGAAAACTTTGTTGCCAAAATGACGAATTAACTCTTCAGATACATCTTTTGTTAAACGGTTACGATCATCAAACATCGTTCGCAAAACGCCTTCTAAATGCAGACCCGAATTTACCGTATTTTGAATGTTTTTGAGCGTACTCATCAATGCGGAAATCCCTTCGAGTGCGTAGTATTCGCATTGCATTGGAATTAGCAAACTATTTGCAGCGACCATCGCATTCAAGGTCAACATATTGAGCGACGGCGGACAATCGATAATGATGTAATCGTAATCGCTTTTAATCGTGAGCAAAGCGTGTGACAAACGTAATACTTTGCGTTCAGCTTGCATCAATTCTACTTCGGCAGCAGTTAAATCAGCATTGCCCGCAATGACATCAAATTTTACCTTCGGCAATTTAATCACGGTTTGTGCAGCGGGAACGGTTTCCATCAACAAATCGTAACTGGAATGCTCAATATCGTGCTTATCAACGCCGCACCCCATTGCCGCATTGCCTTGCGGGTCTAAATCGACTAGCAAAACGCGCTGTTTTAATGCAGCAAGCGATGCAGCTAAATTGACGCTAGTGGTCGTTTTTCCTACACCACCTTTTTGATTGGTAATGGCAATAATTTTTCCCACAATATTTCCTCAATTATTTAGATGCGTAATTTTTACCAAGCACCTTTCAGCTTCAATGTGCGGTACGTTAATTGAAATCAGCGTTGTTTGTGCATTAACCGCGTTAAGTTCTTCGTCAGGGGATTGCCCTTTCATGCAAAGCAATATGCCATTTTCACAAATTAAATGCTGAGTTAAATCAATAATTTCAGGCAAACTCGCAAAAGCTCTCGTTAGAACGGTATCAAAAGGTTGTATAGGTTCAAAATCTTCAACGCGACTGTGCGTCACTTTTACGTTTGGCAACTTCAATTCCAAAATGGCTTGTTGTACAAAACGAGTTTTTTTCGCATTACTATCAAGTAATTGGAATTCAATTTCAGGACAAAAAATTGAAAGTGGAATGCTAGGCAAACCTGCCCCCGTTCCGACATCAATCATTCGTTTGCCTTCCAAATACGGCAGAATCGACAAACTATCAAGCAAATGCAAATTCACCATTTCGTCACGACGGCGAATCGCGGTGAGATTGTAGGCTTTGTTCCATTTTTCGATTAGCGCGATAAAAGCGAGTAATTTAGACACTTTGTCATCGTCTGTCGGGAGATTTAGCGCGTTTAAGCCGTCGCGTAATAATTTTTCTTCGTTTGTCATGCCGCTTTCTTTTTCAAATGAACCATCAATAACGAAATCGCCGCAGGCGTAATGCCTTGCATCCGTGAGGCTTGCCCCAAGGTTTCAGGGCGTTGCTTTTGCAATTTTTCACTCACTTCATTCGACAGACCAGACACTTCTTTATAATCCAACGTAGCAGGCAATTTTAAATGGTCATAACGCAGAGCTTTTTCAATTTCGGCTTGTTGGCGCGTGATATAACCTTGATATTTCGCTTGAATTTCAACTTGTTCTGCCACATCGTCAGCAAACGTTTCATCGTCTAAAAACGTTAGCAAATTTTTAATATCGACTTCTGGGCGACGTAATAATTCAGTCAAATTCGCTTCTTTGTTTAAGGTTTTACCCCAAAAACTTTCGACTTTCGTCGCATTTTCAGTGTCGGTATGAATCCATTTTTGTTTTAACGCGGTTTGCAATTTGTCGATATTTTCACGCTTCGTTTCAAACGCTTGCCAACGTTCATCATCAACTAAATCCAATTCACGTCCTTTTTCAGTCAAACGCAAATCGGCATTATCTTCACGCAATAACAAACGGTATTCCGCGCGGCTGGTGAACATACGATACGGTTCTTGCGTGCCGCGCGTAATCAAATCGTCAATCATCACGCCAATGTAAGCCTCTTCACGACCTGGACACCAACCTTCTTGTCCGCGAGTTAAACGCGCTGCATTTAAACCTGCAATCAAACCTTGCGCGGCGGCTTCTTCATAACCTGTGGTGCCGTTGATTTGCCCTGCGAAAAATAAGCCGTCTAAATGTTTATTTTCAAGCGAACTTTTCAAATCACGCGGGTCAAAAAAGTCATATTCAATCGCATAACCTGGACGCATGATTTCTGCATTTTCAAACCCTAACATTGAGCGCACAAATTCATATTGCACATCAAATGGCAAACTCGTTGAAATGCCGTTTGGGTAAATTTCGTGCGTGTTTAAACCTTCGGGTTCGATAAAAATTTGGTGTGAATCACGGTCAGCAAAACGGACAATTTTGTCTTCAATCGACGGACAATAACGAGGGCCAATACCTTCGATAATGCCTGAATAAAGCGGCGAACGGTCTAAACCACTCCGAATAATATCGTGGGTCTTTTCGTTGGTTCGAGTGATAAAACAAGGAATTTGGCGCGGATGATGTTCAGGTTTGCCCAAAAACGAAAAAATGGGAACAGGCGTATCGCCGTGTTGTTCATCCAAAACCGAAAAGTTAATCGTTCGCGCATCGATGCGTGGTGGTGTACCCGTTTTTAAACGATCAATTCGCAACGGTAATTCGTGCAAACGCTCTGCAAGTGCAATCGAAGCCGCATCACCAGCACGTCCGCCGCTGTAATTTTCCAAACCGATATGAATTTTGCCCGCTAAAAAAGTCCCTGCTGTTAACACAACGGCTTTCGCTGAAAAATCCAATCCCATCAAGGTTTTTACACCGACAACTTTTGTGCCTTCAACAATTAAATCAGCGCAGGTTTGTTGAAATAACATCAAATTTGGTTGATTTTCGAGTGCGTAACGCACCGCTTGTTTATACAGTTGACGGTCAGCTTGAGCGCGAGTTGCTCGAACCGCAGGTCCTTTGCTGGCGTTTAAAATGCGAAATTGAATTCCACCTAAATCAATGGCTTTCGCCATAATGCCGCCGAGAGCGTCGATTTCTTTAACCAAATGCCCTTTGCCAATGCCACCGATGGCAGGATTACAACTCATTTGTCCCAGCGTATCGATGTTTTGGGTGAGAAGTAATGTTTGTGCGCCAGTTCGCGCAGAGGCTAAAGCGGCTTCTGTTCCAGCGTGACCGCCGCCGATGACGATAACGTCGAATTCTTTTTTAAATTTCATTTTTTAATTAAATCTACACAACTGAGCATGGCATCCACTGTGTAGTCAGCGTTTAAATCTGCCATTGAATGTTGACCTGCGTAACCGTAAGAAACGGCGATTGTTTTAAAACCTGCATTTTTTCCTGCCGAAATATCGTTAATCGAATCGCCAATCATCCACGCATTTTCAGGCGAGATATTAAATTTTTTTGCGGTTTCTAAAAGCGGCAACGGATTCGGTTTCATTTCGGCAAACGTATCGCCTGAGGCAATAAAATCAAAATACGGTGCAAGTCCTGCTGTTTCCATTAACGGATTCGTGAAACGTGCTGTTTTATTAGTGATGCAAGCTAATTTGAAACCATCATTTTTTAGAGTTTCTAACGTTTCCAAAACGCCCTCGTACAACCG
>JBASLW010000225.1:0-3954 GCA_049656545.1 Methylococcaceae bacterium | reverse complement strand
GTCATAAATAGCTTGAGTCACTTCGCCATTGAAGTTTTTCTCTGCATACATTACTTTTGCCGAAAATAACCAATTTGATGGTGTAAAGTTGTTGTCGTTTAAACTAGATTCAATATCACCATAAACTGCACAGCCCGCAACTGCTGTACCATGTCCAACTGTATCTTGTAATGCTAACTCACCTGTTTGGAAATTCTCTTCATTCCCAACACACTTTTCTAACATGGGATGACTAGCAACAATACCTGAATCAATGACTAATATACCTGTAGCATTTTCTGTGGGAGAATTGAATACAATGTCTTGAATGTCTGGCTTGATTATTTCAAATGGATTAAATTGGATTTTAGCGGGTCTATCAGCTCGTGCAACTTCTTTTAACTGAATAATTTCATCCAGAACAGATTTGTTTAATTTAACTCTGAGGAGAACAAACGATTTCGTAATAAGCGTATCGGTGATTCTAAATTGTGAAAAATCTTTATAGTTTTCTTTTAGTTGGTTAATAAATTTTTGATTTTTTTGTGGGTCATCAATTTTCCATAATTCAATATCAATAAAATCTGCTTCATCACCTAGCGGATTTTTAATCAATCCTTCACCTAGTTTTTTTGTGACAGGTATATCCTCAAAAGATTCAATTGCATGGAAGAAATCATATTTTGCACCTTCTTCTGAACCATAAATTGCCAGTTTTTGCTTGAATCTATTTAAATCCTCGTCATCACTAAATACAACCCAATATCCTTTTTTACCTTCAGCAACTGATAAAACATGAATTCCCATAGAGAGCAATATTTTTTCAAACTCGTCAGTTGAAACACCTTGAGTTACATTTATTTCAAAAATGAAAGTAGGATCAATCTTTCCTGCTAATTTATTTTTTGTAGCTAAAAATTCTGTACTTATATTTTCTGCTTGTTCACAGGCATCATGTGAGAATTGAGATTTGCTGCGACCTTCTGGTAAGATCAAACCACCGCCACCTCCAGCACGCTTTTTTCTATCAAAATCACCTTCAAAAAGTGGAAGTTTTAAATGTTGATACTTTTCCATTAGTTTCCAACCAATCCTTTGAATTTAACTTGTTCACGATGAATAAATTGTTGAATCGAGCTTTCTACGTCATTTGTAGTCAAAGTATTTCGACTGTCAAGGATTGCTGTTTTCATTGCTTCAACTGCAATCATTTTTATATCTGCTGGGGATAAACCGTGACTATTCTTTGCTGCATCTTGAAAATTAATATTTTTATCATGTTTTATTGAACGCAAATAAGATGCAAAAAGCTGTTCACGCATTTTTTCATCAGGTAATTCATACTCAATTACTGCGTCAAAACGTCGCCAAATAGCACTATCTAATATGTTTTGATGATTTGTCGCGGCAAATAAAATACTATCGCCTTTGAAATTATCGAGCATTTGCAAAAAATTATTTACTACTCGTTTTATTTCTCCATGCTCGTGATTATCATCACGGTTTTTGCCGATAATATCGAATTCATCAAATAACACTATCCATATTCCATTTTCGATAAAATCAAATACTTTTCGCAAATTACCTGCCGTTTCGCCTAAATAAGAAGATATGATTGCATCAAAGCGAATATAAACTATTGGAATGTTTAATATAGAACTAACAATCTGAACTGAAAAAGTTTTTCCTGTTCCTGGCTTGCCACAAAGCAGCACTTTCTTTTTATAACTCAAGTTATACGTTGCTAGAATATCAGCGTCTCTAAATTCACGAATTATTCGCTCAAGCTGACTTTTAGTTTCTTCACTCAAAATAAGGCTATCAAAGTCCTGTTCAAAATACTGAATTTCCAACAAAGGAAATCCTTTCTCCGTATCTCTAGGAATTGGGATACTTTGCTTAAAACGTTTTTCACTATTTGAAGCTGTTGCCGATTGATATAGAGCTTTTTCTAATTCTTTTGCGACAACAGTATGATTTTTACGTTTTTCACGCTCAATATATTCTCTTGCCGTTTGTATAAAAGTTTCATTATCTTTACTTCCAAACGACAAAAAAAGCTGCTTAATAAGTTCCGTATTAGTCATTTTTCCTCACCCGCACCTCGCCACTCATCAACTTCGGCAACAAATTATCACGGAGTTTTTCGAGTGTTTTTATTTGCTTTGCAATTCCAATTTGTTTATTCAAAATCGGTGTCATTTTTTCAGACATAATTTCTAATTCTTCATCACTCGGAACTAAAACCATTGCGGCATCTAAATCCCCTCTTTTGATATGCCCCATTGTTGTAGCATGACTTGAAGAAATAGAAATAAACTCGTCCAAATGGTGTTTGCACCACATTAAATAAAACCACTTTGGATATTCTGTCGAAGTAACTTTGAACAAATGCTGATTCAAAATGCACTTTTCACCGTTCCAAACTTTAACCATAAGCGATGCTGACCAAGCAAAAATTACATCACCATTTTCGATAATGTATTCAGGCTTTATTTCGCTTGTCGCCCAGTCGGACGATTCTGATATGCCGCTGTTCAATTCTTTAATTTTGAGAACAGGTAATTTATCAATTGCGTTTTTTGGTGGATGCTTCTGACAAGCCAAGCCATTTAAAAAATTAGCAATTTGACTTAATGGCGTTTCTTCCCAATTCTCACTCGCTTCTTCAATAAACCACTGCCTAAAAAGCGTTTCTGCCATTGCTTCAAGGGTTTTATTTTGGCGGTGCAACAGGTCTATTTTGTTATGAATGTTGGCGATGGCTTGTTGTTCTGGAAGTGTCGGAACATTTAAAACCAAATTTTTCAATGAAGATAAATTTAATGTTGGCTGAACGGTGTCATTTGTATTCCCATACATTTGAAATTTCAAATCGTCCAATTTGAAACAGTATTTGATAAATCGTTTATCAAAATTTTTCTTAATTCTGGCTACACTAACAGCTCTAGCTACGTTCCAACCTTTTAAATGATTAGGGACGATTGCACATTCACCAATACTTCCAACGACAGTAATTAAAAGCTCACCACCTTCTAATCTAGTCCTTTGATATTTTTCTTCAATTTTAGATGAAACTTTCAATACATCGTCAATTTCAATTTTATTATTTTTGATGTTATTAACTCGAATTACAGGGACTGCATTTATTTCAGTATGTTGCCCAGGCTGAACTATCTCATACGAAATGCTTTCATCTACTAATAAATCCGAAAATTTGCATTCTTGCCATTCGCTCATCATTCGCTCTCCACAAGTTTAGCACCATGCAGACGTGATAATTTACGGTCAAACGTATGCAATACCATCTGCTCATGCTTTGCATCATTAAGAATTAAACAATCTGCAAAACCCGCGTTACTGGCACTGAAAATGGTTAATGCGTTATCTAAACTTGCTTTATCTTCCAAGTAAATGTTTGAATGTTGCATTAACTTTTCCAAAACTAAAATGATTTGTTCTTTAGTGAATTTATAGGTGCTTTGTAAAACCCAAACCGTTTCAATTAACACAATTCGACAAACCCACACCTCGCCATGCTTGTTGAGTAATTGACGTGCAAGTTGTGATTGTTCTTCAGCTTCTGAATCTTTGACCAACAATCGAACTAAAACATTCGTATCAATTGCAATCATTGAAACGTTCCTGACCTTGTTGTGAAATTGCCTGTTCCATTTCTTCCAATGAAACGCTATGAGATGCCGTTAAAATTCCAAATAAATCATCAAAAGGATTTGGTTTAGAAGATTTAACTTTAGGCTCTTCAAGTAATGTTAAAAATGCTCGTCCAGCAGGTAATTTATTAGCTACAGGATCGATAGAATGAACAACACCGTTATAATCAATTTGAACTTCAATCGTTTGTAACATGACTTACTCCAAGTTTATGTTTGCTAGATTTTCAGCAATGGCTTTGTTTAATTCAGATTCTTCTAAAAGTTGTGATTCAAATTCGGCTTTAAGACTTGCAAAGCG
>JBASLW010000224.1:0-3801 GCA_049656545.1 Methylococcaceae bacterium | reverse complement strand
GTTAGGTGGTGGTTCGTTTGAAAAAATGGGTGTGAAAAACAATTATTTCAAATTGCGCGGCGGCGAATTAACCGAAGCGGATAATGGGCATTTTAATTTCACCAAACAAGAAAAAGACCGTTATTTTTTCAAAGTTCCCGTGTTACGCAATGTAGAACAAACTGCGCCGTATTTTCATGATGGTCATGTAAGAACCTTAGCCGATGCAGTCAAAATTATGGCAAAAGTGCAAAAAGATAAAAATTTCACGCAGGCGGAAATCGATAAAGTCGTGGCATTTTTGAAAACGCTCACAGGTGAATATAAAGGCAAATCAGTTTCACAATTAACAACTGATGATGTTAAGTAAATGAGGATGCGATATGCCGCAATTGTGTTGTTTGCTTATAGTCCGTTGCTTTTCGCGCAATGGACTTTCAAAGCGGATAACGCGGGATATTTTACCGATGACGTAGCACTTTTTTCTGCAACGCGCCGCCTTTCGTTGAAAGATGACCCAACGCAACCAAACATTGATAAAACAGGTCAAGGTAGCGATTTTATTTATGAACCCAGTATTGAAACGGAATGGACGGGACATAATTCATGGGGTGAAATGAGTTTTGCGGCGGATGCAGGCGGTTATGTTTTTACAAATCAAACGGCTTTTACACACGGTTTGTTTGATTTTGAAGCGGCGCAAATTTTTGAAACCGATACAAAATTGAGTGTGCATTACAACTTTGTCCCCGATTTATTTTTAGGTAAAAATACGTTTTTACAACCTTCAGGCGAAGAATCCGAACATGATGAAACATTGACCAGTCATTATTGGTCATTTCACATTGACCAAAATGTGACTGACACGTTTATTTTCCGCTTACTTAGTCGTTATGGTTTGCGAAATTACAATGAACCCTTTGTGCATCGTGATACGCAATTTTGGACAATCGGTTCACATCTTGAGTGGGATATAAACGACGATATTGAGTTTTTAGTGGGTTATCACTACGAAAGAGGCAGCGCAGAACATCACAAAGCCGCGCATTTTCCTGATGATTTGTCTTATACGAATCATTACGCCTCAGCAGAATTGAAAGTGAAATTGCTTGAAAAATTAACCGCTAATTTGATTTTTGACTATGAACACAATGCGTCGATGAGTCATCGAGAAGAAGACGAACGTTTTGGTGCAAACGAAAATATCTATCAAGGTGAGCTTGAGTTGGAATATGAACTCACGCATTCGACAGAATTAAAATTAGGTTGGCAACATGGAAATCGAAAGTTAAGTACAGAAATGGCAAATGTAAAAAATAATAACGTTTGGCTTGGTTTTGAATATAAATTTTAAAAAAGTGGAGAAAAAATCATGTGGTATTTTGCGTGGATTTTAGGGGTAAGTTTGGCAGCGGCATTGGCAATTATCAATTCAATGTGGCTTGAAATCGGAGAAGATGCAGATGCAAATTATTAACAAAAAATTAGTGTTGATTGGTTTATTAAACGTTCTTTTGTTAAGCGCGTGTAACGAAATGCAACAATCAAAACCTGCAACGCAATCTGTTACAAAATATACCGCAACCTCTGTTTTACTTTCTGGAAAAGTTGAAAATAAAATAGGGAATGTTGAAGCTTTTGATGGTGAAAATATCATTGCGTCTGCAAATGTTGAAAATGGACGTTATAAAATTGAAATTCCAGCACAAACAAAATTACCAATTTTGTTGCGTTGTGATAATTTGATTTCAGTTGTAATTGACGCAGATGTAAAAAATTACGACATCAATTCATTTACAACGGGTATTGCGGCGAAAGCGAAAGCCTTAGGTGGTTATACTCGCCAAAATATGATTTCAGCGGCAAGTAATAGCGTTCATACGCCTGATGCAAATAAAACTAGCACAGGATTTCGTGGCGATCCAACGTCACAGTATGGGGGGTGGCATTAGCAATCTTTGTAAAATGTTTACAATGGTGCCCAGGGGCGGAATCGAACCGTCGACACAAGGATTTTCAATCCTTTGCTCTACCGACTGAGCTACCTGGGCGTTTTGAACTGATGAAACTGGAAGTTTTTGATGGTGCCCAGGGGCGGAATCGAACCGTCGACACAAGGATTTTCAATCCTTTGCTCTACCGACTGAGCTACCTGGGCAACACATTTGAAGAACATGTATTAAACTCGATTCATTACATTTCGTCAATCAATAATGTGATTTTTAACAACATTAACTGCTTAATTCGCGTAAAATTGACATTTTTACTATCAAAACTCACTCTCGTTTATGGTCTGGAAACCCCATGTCACCGTTGCTGCGATTATAGAACGTAACCAACATTTTTTACTTGTTGAAGAAAAAACCCCTTATGGTTTGCAATTCAATCAACCTGCTGGTCATTTAGAAGAACACGAAGATTTAATTGCCGCTATCAAACGCGAAGTTTTAGAAGAAACTGCATGGCATTTCACCCCAGAATACATTTCTGGTGTGCATTTATGGCGACGTAATCCACAAAGTCCAACATTTGTCCGTTTTTGTTTTATCGGGAGCTGTTATGACCATCAACCCAATTACACGTTAGATAATGGAATCGTTGCTGCACATTGGTTGACCCGTGACGAAATTGCCGCAAAAAATTTGCGTAGTCCACTTGTATTAACATCCGTTGATGAGTATTTGAATGGCGCACGTTACCCACTTTCACTTTTAAAATCATTTTTGGATTATGCCTAAAAATATCATTGTCGGAATGTCTGGTGGTGTTGATTCGTCTGTGACAGCCTTGCTTTTACTTGAACAAGGTCACAACGTCACAGGCTTGTTTATGAAAAATTGGGAAGAAGACGATGGCACGGAATTTTGCACAGCGATGCAAGATTTGGCAGATGCGCAACAAGTTTGTGACACGCTTGGAATCGAATTAAAAACTGCCAATTTCGCCGCCGAATACTGGGACGAAGTTTTCGAGGTCTTTTTATCGGAATTCAAAGCCGCTCGCACGCCAAATCCTGACATTTTGTGTAATAAACACGTTAAATTTAAAGCCTTTTTGCATTACGCCATTGAAGATTTAGGAGCAGATTTTATTGCGACTGGGCATTACGCACGAGTTAGCGAAGCCAACGGCGAATTTCAATTACTCAAAGGGCTAGACCCTGCAAAAGAGCAAAGTTATTTTCTTTACACGCTTGGACAAAAACCACTTTCTCGCACGTTATTTCCCATTGGACATTTGCATAAAACTGAGATTCGCACGATTGCCGAAAACGCAGGTTTTGCCAATGCGAAAAAAAAGGACAGTACGGGAATTTGTTTTATTGGTGAACGAAAATTTAGCGAGTTTTTAAAGCGTTATTTGCCATCACAACCAGGTGAAATGCGAACACCCGAAGGCAAATTTATCGCAAAACATCATGGTTTAATGTATTACACACTTGGTCAACGGCAAGGTTTAGGTATCGGCGGTGTAAAAGATGCGCCTGATGAACCGTGGTACGTTTTGGATAAAGACGTTGAAAATAACGTGTTAATTGTTGGACAAGGACATTATCATCCATTGATGCTACATAATTCGTTAATTGCTGAAAATATGGATTGGTGTAGTGATAAACCGTTAAAACAAACATTGCATTGCAAAGCCAAAACCCGTTATCGCCAAGAAGATCAAGATTGTGTTGTCACACCGCTTGAAAATGAACGTTATCAAGTCGTTTTTTCACAGCAACAACGCGCAATTACCGAAGGACAATCGGTTGTTTTTTATCAAGGCGACGTTTGTTTTGGCGGTGGCATTATTGAATCAAAAACAAACATTTAA
>JBASLW010000223.1:0-1974 GCA_049656545.1 Methylococcaceae bacterium | reverse complement strand
CGTGGTGAAGGTTCGCCAAGACAAACAAGTGATTAACAAATCGATTTACCTCGTGTTAGGTATCAACATGCACGGTCGCAAAGAATTGCTCGGTTTATGGATGTCTGAAAATGAAGGGGCGAAGTTCGAGCTGCACATTATGAATTACAGTTTCTCTAAAATTGCAGGCAAAATCTCCCCAGCCTTGCCAACCAAGTTATAAGTCATTTGAAAATCAAAATCGGTACTTGTTGGGTTGATTTGTATCGTGACAGCTTTCTTACGAATTGCAATCAATGGTATGTTTGCCGCTGGATAAACTAATCCTGATGTGCCTATAACAATCATTACGTCACATTTTCCCGCCGCGCCTTCTGCTTGTTGAAATATCTTTTCAGGCAAACTTTCACCAAACCAAACAACACCTGGGCGAATTTTTCCACCACAGTGAGAACAACGAGGCGGTTCAATGATTTTTTCTTCATTGATTTCTGGCGGTGTAGTGCTATCGAAAACATGAGGTCTAGCGCAAGCAAAACAACGGGGACTATGCAAACTACCGTGTAAATGTAAAATATCAACACTTCCAGCCCGTTCATGTAAATCATCAACGTTTTGCGTCGCTAATGTAAATTTAGGAACTAGCGTTGCTAATTTTGCAAGGGCTTCGTGAGCAGGGTTTGGTTTAGCTTGTAGCACCATGTTACGCCGCCATTCGTACCAGCCCCAAACTAAGGCTGGGGCTTTACGAAAACCACCAGCACTCGCTAATGTTTCGGCTTGGTAGTTTTGCCACAACCCCGTCATTGCGTCTCTAAACGTTGGTATCCCCGATTCAGCAGATACCCCCGCGCCAGTTAGCACAACCAAATGTTGAGCATTTCTAATTTTTTCAATTAACTCTGTTGGAATTGTTGTCGCGTCAAATTTGTTCATTTTGTTCTCCGTTGAACGTAATTATTCATGGCGGCAATAATAAATGACTAATGCGACATAATCAGTCCGTTATAAAAAAATTAAAATTATTTTAATAACAGTCAAGTTATGTCGCATCAGTAAAATAAAATGAAAATATATCCAGTAGCGTCGAGTAACTTTAAATCAATTACATAAATTGAAAACCGTTGTTTCGTCAGCTTGTCAACTTTATTGAAAATAAAACATGATAAAACCAAACTTTGAACAATTGAAAAAAGAGATGAAAGAAAGACCTGGTGTTTCAAGTCGTTTTCATGGGGTTTATATGCACCCAAGACCTGATTTTTATAAATATTATTGGTCGATATTTTGGCAGGGAAGCCCTTGTGATGGTGGAGAATTTCTTTCAAGGGAGCATTGGTTGTCTACAAAAAAAGCTATGGACTTCATTAAAGAATTAGAATCAAAAGGTGAGCATTGCTGGATTTACAACAGAAAATTACGTCGTCTTGATCCTAACAATCCTTTTAATATGAATTCAAAGTGGTGGAAGGATAGCGAATGGGCAGTGTCATTTGATGAAGATACGGATGAAATTTATAAAGGTCATAAATAAGAGGGCAAGTAGTTATGTTAGGTGCAATTACAGGCGATATTATTGGTTCCGTTTATGAGTGGGAAAATATCAAAGCAACAGAATTTGAATTATTCAGTCCAGAATGCTTTTTTACAGATGACAGCGTACTGACAATTGCGTTAGCCGATGCGATTTTGAATGATAAAAATTATGCTGACGTGATGCGAGAGTATTACCGTCGTTATCCCGATGCTGGCTATGGTGGAATGTTTCGTCAATGGGCGAAAAATCCAAATGCTCAGGCTTATAACAGTTGGGGAAATGGGGCGGCAATGCGAATTAGCCCTGTGGGTTATGCGTTTGATTCGCTCGATGAAGTGTTGAAAAAAGCTACTGAATATACCGAAATTACACACAATCACCCCGAAGGAATCAAAGGTGCTTGTGCAACGGCTTCAGCGATATTTTTAGCGCGAACAGGTCATAGCAAGCAAGACATC
>JBASLW010000222.1:0-18980 GCA_049656545.1 Methylococcaceae bacterium | reverse complement strand
GGTAGTATGCCGACTGGTGTTGTAAATCCTTACGCTTTAAAACAACTCGAAAAAGAAAGAATTATTTTAGAAAATCCACGCTCTAAAAGTTGGGAAGAATTCGCACAACCTGACGCGCCACAACTTGATTTTGTCATCACCGTTTGTGATAACGCCGCTGGCGAAGTATGTCCAATTTGGGCGGGACAACCCATTACAGCACATTGGGGCATTTTCGATCCCGCTGCTGCCGAAGAAGAACAAAAAAATATCGCCTTTGCTCAAGCGTTTGCGATTTTACAACGCCGTATTTCCTTGTTTACGTCCCTTAATACGTCAAGTTTAGAACAATTGGCACTCGAAAAAAGTGTGCGTGAAATTGGTAGTTTGAATTGAGGTGATTTATGTCAGAACGAAAACAACTTAGTTTTTTAGACGGATTTTTAACGCTATGGATTTTTTTAGCAATGGGAATGGGCGTGAGTTTGGGTTATTTTTTGCCCGAAAGTAGCGTGTTTTTTAATTCTTTTTCGAGTGGTACAACCAATATTCCATTGGCAATTGGCTTAATTTTGATGATGTATCCACCGCTTGCAAAAGTGGATTACAGCAAAATAAGCACCGTATTTTCAAATTTAAAATTGATTGGTGTGACGTTATTTTTGATTTGGATTGTCGCACCACTTTTAATGTTTTTGCTCGCCATTTTATTTTTACGAAATCAACCCGAATACATGATGGGTTTGATGTTGATTGGTATTGCACCATGTATTGCGATGGTGATTGTGTGGAGTGAATTAGCTGAAGGAAATCGTGAATATACAGCGGGCTTGGTAGCGATAAACAGCATTTTGCAAGTGTTGTTTTATAGCGTTTATGCGTACTTTTTCATCACATTTTTGCCGCCGTTATTGGGTTTAAACGGTTTTGAAGTCAACATCACGATTAGCCAAATTGCACAAAGTGTTGGTATTTATTTGGGCATTCCATTTACGGCGGGAATTATTAGTCGATTTGGTTTAATTAAATTAAAAGGTGAAAATTGGTACGAAACGGTTTATTTGCCGAAAATTTCACCAATTACGTTGATTTCACTACTTTTTACTATCGTATTGATGTTTAGTTTGAAAGGTGAGTTGATTGTTAAAATTCCGTTTGATGTACTGCAAATTGCAACGCCATTAGCGATTTATTTTGCGATTATGTTTTTCAGTAGTTTTGCTATTGCACGTTATTTTGAAAAAGATTATGCCAAAAATGTTTCGGTCGCGTTTACCGCATCGGGAAATAATTTTGAATTAGCCATTGCTGTGGCAATTGGTGTTTTTGGTATTAACAGCGGACAAGCGTTTGCGGGCGTAATTGGACCTTTAATTGAAGTTCCTGCATTGATTTTACTGGTAAATGTGGCATTTTGGTTTAAAACGAAGTTTTATTAGTTTAATTTTTTCCTCGTTAACTGTTAGGGCGCAATTCAAACAGGCTTTATCATAGCTTGTTTGAGTTACGCTTTTTTGCGTTTGCAAACTAACTCAACCTACAATGTCAAAAATTTCAAGTCAAAATGCTACATTTTCAATTTTAAGGAGCTTTTACTCGCGTGATAAAACAGCCAGATATATTAAGTAAAAAATTAGGCTTAGTTTTTAATGACCAACAATTATTTATTCGCGCGTTGACTCATCGCAGCGCGAGTTCAAATAACAATGAAAGATTAGAATTCTTAGGTGATTCTATTTTAGGTTTTGTGATTGCCGAACAGTTATATAATTTGTTTCCTCATGCACCAGAAGGTGTTTTAAGTCGAATGCGGGCAAATTTAGTCAATCAACGTTCACTTGCTGAAATAGCCCGTGAACATCAACTCGGTGATTATTTATTGCTTGGTTCGGGAGAATTAAAAAGCGGTGGATTTAATCGTGACTCGATTTTATCGGATGCTGTCGAAGCAATCATTGCCGCACTTTATGAAGATCAAGGTATGGGGGCGTGTCAAAAATGGATTCCCGAATTATTTACTAATAAATTAAAAAGTTTATCGCTTGGCAATGGACAAAAAGACCCTAAAACCCGTTTGCAAGAATTCATGCAAGCCAAAAAACTCGATTTGCCGCAATATGAATTATTGACTGCATCAGGTTTAGCGCATGAACAAACGTTTAAAGTTAAATGTACTATTTCGTTATTGCCAGAATCGTCAATCGGCGCAGGCGTAACCCGTAAAGGCGCGGAACAAGCTGCTGCCGAAATCCTCCTCGAAAAATTATCTAAGGAAAATATCTTATGAATTGCGGTTACGTTGCGTTAATCGGTCGCCCAAATGTGGGCAAATCGACTTTAATGAATCATTTGCTCAAACAAAAAATCAGTATTACCTCGCGCAAACCGCAAACCACGCGCCACCGAATTTTAGGTATTAACACAACAGACGCGGGGCAAGCCATTTACATGGATACGCCAGGAATGCACGCAGACCAAAAGAAAGCCTTGAACCGCCAACTCAATCGCACCGCTGACAGCACGTTAATGGGTGTAAATGTCGTTGTTTGGTTGATTGACCGATTAGAATGGCTTGAATACGACGAAGTCATTTTTGAAAAACTCAAACAAGCTGGCTTGCCTGTCATTTTAGCCGTGAACAAAGTTGACCGAATCGAAGACAAAGACCGCGTTTTAGAATTTTTTGCGGCGGCACAAGAACGTTATCCGTTTGAAGCAATTTTACCAATTTCAGCTTTAAAACGGATTCACTTGGAAGAATTAGAAAGCGAAATCATGAGTTTATTGCCCGAAGGCGATTTGATTTATCCTGCTGACCAAATCACCGATAGACCTGAACGTTTTTTAGTTGGTGAAATTATTCGTGAAAAATTGATGCGTCGCTTGGGTGCAGAATTGCCATACGAATTAACCGTTGAAATTGAACGTTATGAAGAACTCGAAAATTTAAGCAAAATTTACGCAATTATTTGGATTGAACGGATTTCGCAAAAAAGTATCATCATTGGCGAAAATGGCGCGATGTTGAAAAGTGTCGGCACAGACGCAAGAAAAGACATTGAGCGTTTAATCGGACAAAAAGTCTTTTTACAACTTTGGGTAAAAGTGAAAAAAGGCTGGTCGGACAATGAACGTGCGTTGCAAAGTTTAGGTTATAGGGATTAGTCGTGTTTCGATTAACGCAATATATGCGCGAAGTGATTGCGCCAACACCATTAAAACCCACTCGAAAACCTGTCGCGCCTGTTGTGATTTGGAATTTAATTCGGCGTTGTAATCTGACTTGTCAGCATTGTTATACAACGTCTGCCGACAAAGATTTTCCAGGTGAATTAACGACATCTGAAATTTACGTGACGATGGACGATTTAAAATCATTCAAAGTTCCTGTGTTGATTTTATCGGGTGGTGAACCGTTGTTGCACCCTGATATTTTTGCGATTTCTCAACGCGCTAAAGACATGGGCTTTTACGTTGCGTTATCGAGCAACGGGACGAAAATTTCTCCTGAAAATATCGATCAAATTGCCGCGATAAATTATTCCTATATCGGCGTGAGTTTAGACGGGATTCAAGAAACACATGATAATTTTCGCCGTTCAAAAGGTTCGTTTAATGAAGCATTACGCGGCATTGAATTGTGTTTAAACAAAGGCATAAAAGTCGGGATTCGTTTCACGTTGACGCAATCAAACGCGCATGATTTCCCTGCCATGTTGCAACTCATGGACGATTACAACATTGATAAATTTTATTTGTCACATTTGAATTACGGTGGACGTGGCAATAAAAATCGTGACGATGACGCGCATTTTTCAATGACGCGCGATGCAATGAATTTGTTGTTTGAAACGTGTTATCGCTGGATTTTGGAAGGTAAAGAACGTGAATTTGTCACAGGCAATAACGATGCTGATGCGGTGTATTTTCTGCATTGGGTTCGTAAAAAATTTCCTGAAAAATCCGCGCATATTCAAGCAAAACTTGAACAATGGGGCGGCAATGCTTCTGGCGTGAATGTAGCAAATATCGATAATTTAGGCAATGTTCACCCTGATACATTTTGGTGGCATTACAATTTGGGAAATGTAAAAGACCGTCCATTTTCAGAAATTTGGCAAGACACCAGCGATCCGTTAATGGCGGGTTTGAAAAGCTCACAGCGTCCACTCGAAGGACGTTGTAAAACGTGTTTTTACCAATCAATTTGCAATGGCAATACGCGCGTTCGTGCGGCTCAAACTACAGGGAATTATTGGGCAGAAGATTCTGGTTGTTATTTAACAGGGCGCGAAATAAGTTGTCCATCTTATAATTAAAAATAAATTCAAACTAAAAATTCAATAACATGGCAAAAAGAATCCGTAGTCGTAAAAAAACCTTTTCAGAAATTCCAACTCTGGCAATAATTGAATCCTTAGCGCATGACGGACGGGGGGTGACGCACGTTGACGGCAAAGTCGTTTTTATTGACGAAGCTCTACCGACTGAACAAGTCGAATTCATTTACACCGATAGCCGTAAAGATTACGCTGAAGGCAAAGTTGTTAAGTTACTCACGCGTGCTGATGTGCGTGTCGATGCGGCTTGCGCTCATTATGGTGTTTGTGGCGGTTGTAGTTTTCAACACGTTGAAGTCAACGCGCAAATTCAAATTAAACAAGATTTACTTATCGACCAATTCAAACGGATTGGTAAAATTGAAATTCCTGAATTGTGGTCGCCAATGGTCGGTGAACATTCGGGGTATCGCCGCAAAGCGCGAATGGGTGTGAAATATGTTGCTAAGAAAAATCGCGTTTTGGTGGGTTTTCGTGAACGTCGTAATCCCTATTTAGCTGAAATCGACAGTTGCCTTGTGATGCACCCGATTGTTGGTACACGTTTAATTGAACTCGGAGAAATGATTGAAAGCCTCACAATTAAAGACAAAATTCCTCAAATCGAAGTAGCGATTGGTGATGAAAAATGCGTGTTAGCGATTCGTGTTTTAGAACCACCAACGCTCGAAGATAAAGAAAAAATGCGAGCTTTCGCGCATAAAAATGACATTAGCATCTGCCTCCAACCAAAAGGCCCAGATACGATTGCACCGCTCGATGGTGAACCTGAAGTCATGCTGACTTACGCTTTGCCTGATCACGATATTGAGTTTAAGTTTCGTCCTGCAATGTTCACGCAAGTCAATTACAACATCAATCGACAAATGATTAACCGTGTGTTGGAAACCATGCAATTAACGAAAGATGATAATGTTTTGGATTTATTTTGTGGTTTAGGAAATTTTACGTTACCGCTCGCAAAATATGCAGGCAATGTGGTTGGCGTTGAAGGCAACCAACCGCTTGTTACTCATGCAAAAGAAAACGCGCATCATAACAACATTGAAAATGTCGAATTTTATGCAGCCGATTTAACGAAAGATATTAGCGCGATGCCTTGGGCAAATCGTCAATATAATAAAATCATGCTCGACCCGTCGCGTGCTGGTGCATCAGAAATTTTGCATCATTTGAAGCGTTGGAATCCTGAACAAATTATGTATGTATCATGCAATCCATCAACGTTGGCACGTGATGCTGGCATTTTGGTTAATGAATTAGGTTACAAATTAGTAAAAGCTGGCGTGATGGATATGTTCCCGCACACGGGGCACGTTGAATCGATGGCATTATTTGTAAAAGGTTAAAAAATGCAAAGCTCAGACATTACGATTATTGGTGGTGGCGTGATGGGGTTGATGACAGCGCGAGAATTATTAGACACGGGAGCGACCGTCACGCTTTTAGAAAAAAATATCTGTGGACAAGAAGCGTCATGGGCGGGCGGAGGCATTTTGTCACCACTTTATCCTTGGCGACAATCGCAATTCATCACAGATTTAGTTTTGCCAAGTTTAAAACGTTTCCCCAAAATCGCCGCCGAACTTTACGAAAACACAGGTATTGATCCAGAATGGACACAAAGTGGTTTGCTCATTACGCAAAATCCTGATGATAAATTAGCGCGTAAATGGTGCGAAAAATCACAAATTAAAATGGAAATACCAAACGGTTCGCATTTTAAAAATCTCACTGCCAAAACCGCAAATGCCCTTTTTTTGCCTGACATTGCACAAATTCGTAATCCGCGTTTTTTACAAGCCTTGAAACAAGATGTTTTAAATAAAGGTGTACGTTTAGTTGAAAACTGCGATATTACGCATTTCACACTTGAACACAATCGTATTCATGACATTAAAAGTAATCACGGTAAATTGGCTACAAATGAAATCGTATTAACAACAGGGGCGTGGACGCGCTCAATTTTTCAACATCTTTTGATTGGTTTAATCGATACCCCTGAAATTTATCCTGCAAAAGGACAAATGTTGTTATTCGACGCGCCAAATCTTTTAGAACATATTATTTTGGAAGGTGATCAGTATTTAATTCCGCGTATTGATGGAAAAATTTTGGTTGGCAGCACCGTTGAGCCAGACACTTTTAACAAAACGATTACGGTTGATGCCCACGATAAATTGATGCTTTTTGCGACTAATTTGTTACCAATGTTAAAAAAATTTCCAATGATTAAACATTGGGCAGGCTTACGTCCTGCAACAAATGATGGTGTGCCTTATATTGGGCGACATCCCGAAATTCAAAATTTAAGTTTGAACGTCGGGCATTTTCGGAATGGTTTGAATATGTCGCCTGCGTCAGCACAACTATTGGTAGATTTGATTTTGAAACGCAAGCCAATTATCAATCCTGAACCGTATCAATTTTTTAAACATTTATTCAGCTAAAATTTTTTCAAATTGCAAAATTAAATCCGCAATCACCGCATTTTTCATTTTCATTGAGGCTTTATTTACCACCAAACGCGAGCTGATATTCATAATTAACTCGCGTGGTTCTAAATTGTTTGCGCGTAACGTGTTGCCTGTATCAACTAAATCCACAATACAATCCGCTAAACCCACCAGTGGCGCGAGTTCCATCGAACCATAAAGTTTAATAATTTCTGCTTGAATTCCCAAACTGGCAAAATACGATTGAGCAATTGTGATGTATTTTGTCGCCACGCGCACACGTCCTGAAATCGGTGGCGCATCTTTATGAGCAGCTGTCATCAATTTACAACGCGCGATATTTAAATCAATCGGTTCGTATAAATTTTCGGCACCATGTTCGATTAGAACATCTTTACCCGCAATACCCATATCTGCCGCACCATATTCCACAAATGTCGGCACATCAGTAGCGCGAATAATCACAAGTTGAACATCTTCTCGTGTCGTCGGCAAAATCAGTTTACGGCTAGTTTCAGGATCATCAATCGGTTGAATTCCCATTTTTGCCAAAAGCGGTAATGCTTCTTCGTAAATGCGTCCTTTTGAAACAGCAATTGTAATCATCACAAACCGCCTTATTTCGGTACACGACGAATCGTCGCGCCAAGTTGTGCTAATTTTTCTTCGATGTGGTCGTAACCTCTGTCGATATGATAAATTCGGTCAACTTTCGTATCGCCTTCTGCAACTAATGCGGCAATCACTAAACTTGCTGAAGCGCGTAAATCAGTTGCCATCACAGGCGCACCTTTTAATTTTGCAACGCCTGTACAAATTGCGGTGTTTGATTCTAAGCGAATATCTGCGCCCATACGTTGTAATTCATGAATGTGCATAAAACGATTTTCAAAAACGGTTTCTGTTACTACGCCCATGCCCTCTGCAACCGCATTCATCGCGCAAAATTGTGCTTGCATATCGGTTGGAAAAGCGGGGTATGGTAAGGTACGAACAGAAACCGCTTTTGGACGTTTTCCGAGCATATCAAGTTCAATCCAGTCTTTACCCGTTGTAATTTTCGCACCTGCTTCCGTTAATTTTGCTAAAACGGCATCAAGCAAATCAGGACGGGTGTCTTTTAATTTTACTCGTCCGCCTGTAATTGCCGCTGCGCAAAGATACGTTCCTGTTTCAATTCGGTCTGGCAATATGTCGTAATGAATTGTGGTTTCGCCTAATTTTTCAACACCTTCGATTGTTAAAACGTCCGTACCGATACCTGTAATTTTTGCGCCCATTTTGTTTAAAAAATGGGCTAAATCTGTCACTTCGGGTTCTTTCGCGGCATTTTCCATAATCGTTGTACCTTCTGCCAAAACTGCTGCCATTAACAAATTCTCTGTTCCTGTCACAGTAATTTGTTCTAAGACTAAACGACAACCTTTTAATCGTTTCGCTTTCGCATGAATAAAACCACCATCTAAGTTAATCTCTGCTCCCATTTGTGCCAAACCACTTAAATGAATATCAACGGGACGTGAACCAATCGCACAACCACCAGGCAACGAAACGTGTGCTTCACCAAATCGGGCTAAAAGCGGTCCAAGAACCAAAATAGAAGCTCGCATGGTTCGCACCAATTCATACGGCGCGACAAAACTGTTAATGGTACTGGTGTCGATTTGAATGTTCATTTTTTCATCAACGGTCAAACCTACACCCATTCGACCAAGCAATTCCATTGTCGTAGTAATGTCGTGCAAATGTGGCACATTTCCAATGCTAACAGGTGCATGCGATAACAATGTTGCCGCCAAAATTGGCAACGCCGCATTTTTTGCTCCAGAAATTCGCAGTTCGCCATCAAGTCGTGCGCCGCCTGTAATAATCAATTTATCCATGTGTTTTCGGTTGGTTTTTTGTTGAGTGAAAAATAATGGGTTTTGTCCAACCCGCTGAGTTTGGCTAAATTAAGCAATTGTTTTGGTACGTTTCTAAAAGACAATTTCGCGTGTTGATGTCGTGACAATTTGATCCATTCAATCATTAACGCCAGCCCTGCGCTGTCTGTTGTGGTGACATGCGAAAAATCTAAAATAATTTCTTTACCACCACGCAAAAAGGGTGGTGATTCAATAAATTTTCCTTGAATACTCGCAAATGTTAATTCGCCATGAATTAACCATTCGCCGTTACCTTTTGAAGCAATGCTGAGTTTGCTCATTTTTTAGAACTACTTTTTTTGTCATCATTTTTATCTTCTTTATTAAGGAAGAATTTTGTTAGTGCTTGTTCCAAAATAATAGCACCACTGGTAATTTCAATTTTGCTACCATTTTTCAAATACTCATCCGAGCCGCCGTTTGTGTTTAAACTTATGTATTGTTCTCCAAGCAAACCTGCTGTAAAAATGCTTGCATCGCTGTCATCTGGAAGGGTGTTGTATTGTGCGTCAATATCCATTTTGACAACAGATTCATGTGTTTTTGGGTCAAAAGTAATCGATTTCACACTCCCAATTTTTACGCCAGCCGCTGACACAGCCGATTTCACTTTTAAGCCACCTGAATTTGAAAAACGCGCCGTGATTTCATAAGTATTTCCCTTGGTGAATGAGCTTAAATTACTGACTTGCAATGCCAAAAAAAACAAACTCGCAATGCCAGCGGCAACAAATAAACCTACTAACGTGTCTTGTGTGTTGTTGTGTGGCATACCTTAATTATCTCCAAACATAAGTGCCGTTAAAATAAAATCTAATCCTAAAATACTAAATGCCGAATTAACGACAGTTCGAGTTGTTGCGCGACTTACACCTTCTGCCGTTGGAATCGCATCGTAGCCCTCAAATAAGGCAATCCACGAAGTCACAAATCCAAACACGATGCTTTTGATGATGCCGTTTATGATGTCGCCACGAAAATCAAGGTTAGCTTGCATTTGCGACCAATACGCGCCGTCATCAACGCCAAGCATTCCTGAGCCAACCATTTGTCCGCCGATAATTCCAACTGCGCTAAATAATGCCGCGAGCAAAGGCATCGATAAAAATCCTGCCAAAAATCGTGGTGAAATAATGCGTTTGATTGGGTCAATCGCCATCATTTCCATACCTGATAATTGTTCAGTGGCTTTCATTAAGCCGATTTCAGCCGTTAAAGCAGAACCCGCACGACCTGCAAATAATAACGCCGCGACAACAGGTCCAAGTTCACGCACTAATGAGGTGGCAACCATAACGCCTAAGGCTTCTTCTGCACCAAAACGCGACAAAATATAGAAACCTTGCAACCCTAAAACCATCCCGACGAATAAACCTGAAATTGTGATAATCAAAAATGACAATACGCCAACCGAGTGCATTTGTTTGCAAAGTAATCGTGGACGAATTAAAACGCTCGAAATTCCCATTATCATAGAAACTAAAAAATAACTCGCGCGTCCTAACTTTGTGAATGTTTCGCGGGTATTTATGCCTAAAAATCTAAAAAATTCCATTATGAATACCGTCTACGTTTAGCAGGTTTTTCACCCAGTAAGCGTTTGCGTGAAAATAGCGTTTTTTCTGTATGTAACAAATCATCCATGTAATCTTTGGCGGGATAATGAAAATGGACAGGTCCATCTGCTGTGCCATTCATAAATTGTTGCACCCATTCTGATGAAGACTCTTTAATCTGTTGCGGTGTACCTTGACCAATAACTTTACCTTCTGACAGAACATAAATGTAATCGGCAATGGCTGACGTTTCATGCACATCGTGCGAAACAATAATACTTGTTAAACCCAACGTGTTATTCAGTGATTTAATCAAATGCACCAACGCTCCCATGGAAATTGGGTCTTGTCCTGTAAAAGGTTCATCGTACATAATCATCATTGGGTCAAGTGCAATGGCTCTTGCTAACGCGACTCGTCGCGCCATACCACCTGATAATTCATTTGGCATTGAATCGCGTGCGCCGCGCAAACCAACCGCTTCCAATTTCATCAGAACCAACGAACGAATCATTGATTCAGGTAAATGTGAATGTTCACGCAATGGATAAGCAACGTTATCAAACACATTCATATCTGTCAGCAACGCACCACTTTGAAATAACATTCCAATCCGTTTTCGCAACATATAAAGTTCATCACGTTTCAAGTGATGCACGTTGCGCCCATTTACTAAAACTGAACCTTCTTCAGGAAAAAGTTGCCCTCCAATGATTTTTAACAAGGTAGTTTTACCTGTACCACTAGGTCCCATAATTGCCGTGATTTTACCGCGTTCAAATTCGAGCGAAATATCGTCAAAAATTTTTCTAGTGCCACGCGAAAATGTTAGATTTTGAACACTAACTAAATTATTCGTGTTGTGACTGCGATTATCCATGCGGTTTTTTTGAATCAAAAAAGGTTATGAAAAAACGTGAATTTATGTGTGTAAGTTTAACATAAGGCGCAATTAACTTGAATCGTTGAACAATTTTAGGCAGCTTGACATTTCAAGCTGAAAACTGCATCGTTAAAACCCAATTTAGTTATGACTTAAAATAATTTTTATGACGCGCACCGCTTATGCTGTTATTCATCTCAAATCACTTCGTCACAATGTTCAACAAGTTCGTCTTGCAGCACCCCATTCCAAAATTATGGCTGTAATTAAAGCCAATGCTTACGGACATGGATTATTGCGCGTTGCACAAACGTTAAATTCATTGGTTGATGGTTTTGCGGTGGCACGAGTTCAAGAAGGCGTATGTTTACGAAAATCAGGTTTTAAACAACGAATCGTCGTTTTAGAAGGTTTTACGGAAACTGAAGAATTACAAAATTTGATAGATTACGATTTAGAAGTTTCAGTACATTCGCCGCATCAATTAAGCATTTTACAACAACAAATTACACCCCAAAAAATTGGTGTGTGGATAAAAATTGATACGGGAATGAATCGATTAGGTTTTAAAGAGACAGATTTTAATTCAATTTGCGAAAAATTAAGTGCGTGTAATGTCGTCAAAAAACCAATAAATTTCATGACCCATTTTGCGAATGCTGATGATAAAAATGATGTCAAAACAGCACGACAAATTGAACTATTTAAGCAATTAACCGCAAACTACGATGGCGAAAAAAGCATGGCAAATTCTGCGGGAATTTTGGCATGGCACGATTCGCAAACGGATTGGGTACGTTCAGGCATTATGCTTTATGGCATTTCGCCATTTCCCGATTCGACAGGCGCAGAATTCAATTTAAAACCTGTAATGAGTTTACATTCACGTTTAATTGCGGTGCGTGACATTTCAGCAAATGAAACCGTTGGTTATAGCGGAATGTGGACAAGTTCAAACGCCACAAAATTAGGCGTTGTGGCGATTGGTTACGGTGATGGTTATCCGCGCTACGCCAAAAATGGCACACCTGTTTTAGTGAATGGTGAGCGTGTACAATTGGTAGGACGTGTATCTATGGATATGATTACCGTCGATTTGGGTTTAAATTCGACGGCTAAAGTAGGTGATAACGTCACACTTTGGGGCGATGATTTATCAATTGAAGAAATTGCGGTTTGGTCAGATACAATTCCTTATACCTTAGTTTGTGGTGTTACACCGCGCGTTGAAATTATCGAATCACAACAAGTTAGTTGAGTCTCGATATTTTTTACACTAAAAATGCAGAAAACCGTATTAAAAGCATAATTTTCTTAATTCAAGGTTTCAGTCATCTATTTGAGCGTTTTCATATTAAACGCATTCGTGTTCGTGATAGTTTTCATCTTACAAATCGTTTTATATGCAAAATTCTTAGTCATACTTTTGCCACTTTTTTAAATCCTATTTTAGGCGATTCTATCTTACATTTTTCAAAATTGGTTTTGGCTTAAAAAAGTTGAACATTGCGTAAGATTATAAAAAATTACTTTTTGATTATTATCAACTTTCAGAAATTTGTGCATTTAGTGTATTGGAATTTAAGCGTGTTGTTGCACGCACGATTCTTAGGAGAGCTGTAGCTGGTAAAAACATCTCGTCGTGTCAGAACTTCATAACCCAACAAAATATATGAGTTTTTTAAATGATTAACTATTAAAAATAGTCATTTAACATTCTCTTCATATTTCTTTATGTTGCTGTCTTCTAATTGTTAGTCAGTTTTTGTGACGATTAAACAATAGTCTAAAACTTAATAAATATGATGAGGATAAATATGAATCGTGCCACTTTACTTTATGCCACCATGGCACTTATGACTTTTGAGGCTTTGGCGGAAGGCAATGCCAATTTTGACGTATTGGCTAATCTTGATACAGGACCAGGTAATGTTACAGTGACCACAAATGGTAGGATTATTATGAGCCAACACCAGTTTTACCAACCTCAATACACAGTAGTTGAATATAAGAATCAAACGTTAGTTCCATTTCCAAATAAAGAAATGGTTTCTGCCGATTCAACTGCGGCAATTAAACTCGATTCTGTCTTAGGTATTCGTTCCGATAATAATGGTATCGTCTGGATGCTAGACAATGGTATGCGTAGTGGCGTGACACCAAAGTTAGTTGGTTGGAATACCAAAACCAATAAGTTACAACGCTTGATTTATTTACCTGCACCGATTACGCCTAAAGATGCGTTCGTTAATGATTTTGCGTTAGACATTCATCACAACCATGCGTTCATTAGCGATCCAGCTGGCGGAGAAAACGCTGCTTTAATTGTCGTTAATTTATCAACAGGAACTGCTCGGCGTGTATTAGAAGGACACCATAGTGTAGTTCCAGAAAATGTTGATTTAATTATCGACAATGTACCTATTCAGATAAAAAAACCGTCTGGAGAATTAGTTAAGCCGCACATTGGTGTTAATCCTATTACCGAAGATTTAGCAAATAAATGGGTCTATTTCGCTCCAATGCACGGTTTGAGTCTTTACCGAATTAAAGCTGAGGATCTTATTAACGAATCATTAACGCCTCAAGAATTAGCTTCGCGTGTTGAGCGTTATAGCGATAAACCCATTTCAGACGGTATAACCATTGATGAAAATAACAACATTTATCTAGGTGATTTAGCCAATAATGCGATTGGAGTCATTGACACTAACCGTAAATTTAAGCAGTTAGCAAAATCGCCGCAGCTTTCATGGGTTGATTCATTTAGCTTTGGTGATGAAGGACAATTATATGCCGTTGTTAATCGCTTACATCAATCAGCCACATTGAACGGTGGTGATAATCAATCTAAACCGCCTTATTTCTTATTGAAACTCAAAGCGTTATCTGCTGGCATACCAGGGCGTTAAAACTGCATTTCACTAGCATCAATTTTTTTACCTATAGATATAATTTGTTCACGCAACCAACTATGAGCAGGATCATTTTCCCATAATGGGTGCCAAATCATAACCAAATCGTAGTTAGGCAAACTAACGGGAACAGGTAAAACATGAAGTGGTGCTAGTTTTTGAAACGCGATAGCTAATCGGTGGGGTAAAGACAAAATCATATTCGTCTGTGAAACAATCAAGGGGGCTGATAAAAAATGCGGCACAATCATACCAATTCGTCTTTCAAATCCTAATTCTTTCAATTTCTCGTCTATTACCCCCAATTTATCTCCTGTTCTGGAAATCAGCATGTGTGTTTCTGTTAAATACGCTTCTAATGACGGTGCAGCTGTAATTCGTGGATGTTTCTGTTTAACTACGCAGCCCATGTAATCAAAAAATAAATGTTCACAATTTAAATACGCAGGCGGATTAAGTACAGAAGAAAAACCTAAAATGACATCTAGTTCGCCGTTTTCCAATTGTGCAAAAGGAAATGTGTTGTCTGTTCGCTTGATATGAATATCTACCCCTGGCGCAAATTGTTCAATGACTTTCGATAGTTCAGGGAGCATCAAAAACTCCATGTAATCCGTTGCGGCAATAGTAAATCGCCTTTGGCTCGTTGCGGGATCGAAAATTTGGGGATTCTCAAGCAATCTTTCCATTTCTTGTAACAGGCGACGAACTGGTTCTATCAATGCGAGAGCGAGTGCTGTAGGTTGCATTCCAGTTGGTGATTTAACCAATACGGGATCATTCAATTGTTGCCGCAAACGATGCAATGTATGGCTCATTGCTGATTGCGTCACAAACATAAATTCCGCCGCTCTGGTCACATTTCGCTCTCGCATCAATATGTCGAAAGCGAGTAATAAGTTCAAATCGAAGGTGCGTAAATTAACCATGAAAAATATTCCTTAAAATTCGATAGTGAACTACCTGACAGTTTGCGGTTCTTTTATGAAAAAGACGATTCCCGTTGCGACAAAAGCAAAGATACCTGATGCAATGAAAGCCAAATTATAATCACCAATCATGTTATGAACATAACCAGCACCATACGCCGCAATGGCCGCACCTATTTGATGTGCAAAGCAAATCCAACCAAATACAACACCAACATTTTGTTTTCCAAATAAGTCAGCGGCTAATGCTGATGTCGCGGGAATCGTTGATAACCAGTTCATGCCATAAATAATAGAGAAAATCATGAGTTGTCCCGTCGTATCTATACTCGGCAGCAGCATGAGTGCAGTCCCTCTGGCTAGATAATAAAATGCCAGCGGCCATCTTTTGCCATATTTGTCGCATAACCAGCCAGATAAAATTGTACCAAACACATCGGCAGCTCCCATTACGCCTAAAGACATTGCCATTGTCATTTCAGTGAATCCGTGTTCGATTCCGTGAGGAATCAAATGGGTCTGAAAAAGTCCAGATGTTGTTAAGCCGCAAATCCCAAAACTCAAAGCCAATAGCCAGAATTGAGGACTAGACATTGCAAATCGCATTGGATTTTGATCTGGTTTTAATGCGGTTCCATGCGCTTTATGATTGCCACCATAAGGCAACAATCCTTTTTCTTCTGGATAATCTTTTAGGAATTTAATGATTAAAGGTAAAGCAATTATGCTCAATGCCAAGACGATAAATAGTATTGCCGTGCGCCATCCTTCATGAACATTCAGATACATTATTATGGGTGCGAAAACTAACTGACCCGATGAAAATGCTGCTCCTAGTATTCCTAATGCTAATCCTCTGTGCTTATGAAACCAGCGATTTATCAATACCGATCCCATAATCATTGAGGTTCCGCCAGAACCTGCGCCCACCAAAATTCCCCAAAACAAATACAACTGCCAGGATTCCTGCATAAAAATGCTTCCACCTGCACCTAATACTGAGGATATTAGAGTTATAACGCTAATCGATTTTGCACCATATAAATCGATTAACCGACCTAAAAATGGCCCTGCAAGACCAAACAAGAGTAAATTAAGCGAAATTGCACCGCTAATAATTTCTCTATTCCATGTGAACTCTTGTTCCAGGGACATCATGATGATGCCTGGAACAGAGCGTAGTGCTGACGCAATAAACAAACACAGAAAAGTAACGGCTAGAATTATCCACGCATAGTGAACGGAATGCGTATTGTCTTTTGACTGAAACATTTTCGTGTGCGTTTATTTAAGAAAAGATTTATTCATCATCTGGAATCTGATCGAGTAATTCGATCAGGCGCGTGACACCTTGTAATAAAATCCCGCCAACGCCAAGGGCAAACCAAACACCAATTACAAAACCCCAGTGAATAGGCGCGGCAAAAAATTCCTCTCTAAACCAGAAGGTATGCCCCCATTCGTTAAAACCGACGCTGACCAAAATCATGAATGGCCCAAACACCGCTAATGTCAAAGGCAAGGAGATACCTTTGGCATACAAAGGCAAGCGGGTTCTTGCATACAACCAGGCACAACCACCTAAAATCACATATAACGGAAAATTAAAATAAAATTCGATGATATGGTTGGCAGTGAACGGTGTATCGCGGATTGCCACCTGATGCCAGGAATTATCCTGTTCTGCAAAATAACTACCTGCCCAATAAACAGCGAAGGTATAAATACTAATCCACATCGTCAACGTGAAATAGCGGCGAATTTCTTCCTTGGGTTCTAATTTATCCAAATTTCGGTCGCGCGTAATCCACAAGTAACCCCAAAAGCCACTCGCCACTGCGGTAATAATTGCGAGTTCAATATAAAACAAGCGCATCCAGTATTTTTCAAATGCGGGTTCTGTCGAATCTAAGCCATGTTCTATAGCAAAAGCCCCTTGATATAATCGCAAGCTGATGTAAATAACAGCTAATAAACCAAAACCTTTCAGATATTTTGGTAGGTCAATCAAATACCAAGGTAAAGGCGTGTTTTTCTTGGTGCTTAAGCTAACGTATTCTGTAATGGTAGCCATGATTTTCTCCTAGTTAAATTTGGGAATAACAGCGGCGGAAATGCTTGAGATATAGCGTTTTCCAGTTACATCATTGTAAAGAAATAGCAAGCCACCCACGCGACTATCCGCATCTTTGATGAGTCCATCGAGTTTTTCAGATTCCCAAGCCGCATCGCGTACTTCAATCGTGACGGTGCGTTGTTCTCCAGCCTCAATAGGTGCATTGTTATCTAAACTCAGCCCATTATTACTAACATCATCTTTGTTAAAAATGTTTCCCACATTAGATAATTCAGCGTTCATGAAATGCACGTTAGAGCTAGAAAATTCGCCAATTCTTACCGCATCTTGACTTCGGTTAGAAACGTTAGCCTGTAATACCATAGAACGTTTAGCAACGTTATATTCCGCTTTCATGAGATCTACATTTACTATTCCAGCATTGACTTGAGCGGGCAAAGGTAAAATTCGATCTAATGCTGCTTGTAACGGTATAGCGTTAGGGTAAAGGTTGGCAGTTATGGTATTAAAAGTTAATACTAATACAGGCACTCCGATGAGTAGGAGTTTGGCAATGAGTTTGTCTTTATCTGTGATTAGCTCATGTTCCAAATCCGCATCTAGCATACGATAACGACTGATAAATAACGGACGACGTACCCACCATAACAACCAAGCGGCAGCAAATGCTCCCCAAAATAAATGCCAAAAAACGCCATTGGCAAAACCAAAACTTTCCATATCGACTAATTCACCATCAATGGTTTTAATCGTATTAGTAAAATCGTCAGAATTTCCACCAATGTCTAACCAAACACCAGGCCCCATAACTTGCCCAGCATCTTTTAAATTAAAAAATGGATGAATGTGGTAACGACCAGGCAAACGCCCCTTCATAACGACTTTAAACTCATAGTCGCCACCAGGTTCTAAGGCAACTGAATTAGTCCAAGGCTTACCATTAAGGTAACGTTCTGTACGAATTAGAACGGGGCCTGGTGTTGAAATATTAAGAAAAGAGGCTTCTGGTTTAGGCACACTAATAGGCCAATCTTCAGCAACATGGAATTTTCCACTGACGCTGACTTCCTCGTTGACGTTAAATTTTTGTGTTGACCATTGCACGTCATACCACTGTATGGTTCGCATTCTAATGAATGGTTCAAGGGCTTTTTCGCCATGCGCTTGTGCGGTAGGTATTGTAAAAACTGACAAAATGTTTAAACAAAGTAATGCCAACATCCAAGGTTTAAATAGATATTTCATGACTGTTCCTCCTTAGATGCTTTTCAAATAACGAGTATCGGCAAACAATTTACCGATATGCCACCAGAGCGGATACATTAGTGAACACAATAATGCTGAACAAAATGCGGCTAAAGGTGTGGCGTATTGACCATAAGTTCTTAAAGTTCCACGCTCGATGATGCGTAAGTATTCTGGCATTCCGGTACGAATGTATTGAAAACCGAATAAGTCCGCCAAAGTAAGTTGGCTGTTGTGATATTCGACTGGTTGATGGAACATGCCGAAGATTGGCCAATTAGTTGGGTAAAACAATAAAGCAAACGCCGCACCACCAAAAATGGAGGTGATGGTCAAGCTATTGGAGAGCATTAGAATTGCATCCAATACCAATGCACCAGGTATCATTGTGGCTGGTAATACCATGTTGATGGGGAAAAAGTTCCAGTAGTGATAGGCAAATATCCTAGTTACCCAAGTACCAATCAATAATGCGGAAACGCATAATGTGGCACCAAACGGTAAGCGAAATTTACCCCACATCACTGCCTGTACTGCCGCTGGAAAAGTAATGCCAATCAGTGGCGTGACCAATGGCCACCATTGTCGATCTTTCCAATCGACCCAAAAGTCCCAATCTCCGACGGTCAAAGCAAAGTGTAAATGAAACGAACCGATAAATAGAAATAGAGCTAA